>CBFHOD010000004.1:0-57397 GCA_965657365.1 Flavobacteriaceae bacterium | reverse complement strand
TATAAATCAATTCTCATTGTAGATATAACTTTTTAATTATGATTAAAAATTGGTTTAAGAAATCAGGTCCAGGAACTCTTGTAGCTGCTGCATTTATAGGTCCAGGAACCGTTACCTTATGTACATTAGCAGGAGTTAATTTTGGCTTTCATTTACTTTGGGCTATGGTATTGTCTATTGTAGCTACCATTGTGTTACAAGAAATGGCTTCTCGTTTAGGAATTATATCACAAAAAGGCTTATCTGAGGTTATTAGATCTGAAATTAAACACCCAATAATCAATAAATTAATACTACTACTTATTTTGTCGGCAATTGTTGTAGGAAACGCTTCCTATGAAGCAGGGAATATAAGTGGAGGTATATTAGGGCTAGAGACTATTACAGGAGAATTAAGAATTGTTTTGGGAAACTATTCACTCAATATATTGAGTTTTGTGATTGGAATTATAGCCTTTATATTACTTTATATAGGGAATTATAAATTTCTTGAAAGAGTATTGGTAATACTAGTGATTATAATGAGTATCTCTTTTTTAATTACGGCTTTTTTAACAAAACCATCTATCTCTAGTATATTAAAAGGCGCTCTAGTTCCCTCATTTCCAGAAGGTAGCTTATTAACAATACTAGGTTTGGTAGGAACTACTGTGGTTCCCTATAATTTATTTTTACATGCATCTTTAGTTAAAGAAAAATGGAACAATCCTAAAGATTTAAAAGATGTAAGAAAAGATACTATTATCTCTATTGCTTTAGGAGGGCTTGTTTCTATGGCAATCATTATTTCAGCCTCATCTATAGGTTTGGGAGAAATTTCAAGTGCATCAGATTTGGCGAAAAGTCTAGCACCTTTGTATGGAGATTTTGCAAGTTATTTTTTGGGGATAGGATTATTTGCTGCAGGAATTACCTCAGCAATTACTGCACCTTTAGCTGCAGCTTATGTAGCCAAAGGATGTTTTGGATGGGAGTCTGGACTAAAATCAAAACAATTTAGAGCTGTCTGGTTTCTAATCTTATTATTAGGTGTTGTATTTTCATCATTGGGTCTTAAGCCTATAGAGATCATTAAATTTGCACAGGTAGCTAATGGTATTTTACTTCCGGTTGTAGCAGGAATACTCTTATGGATGGTAAATAAAAAAGTAGTTTTAGGAAAGTATGTAAATTCTAAATTCCAAAATATTTTAGGGTTTATTATTTTGATTGTAACTATTTTTCTTGGGTTAAGAGGCCTAGACAAAGTTTTTGAATTTAATATTTTTTGATGATAGATATTAACTGCGATTTGGGCGAAGGGTTACATAATGAGCATATCATAATGCCACTAATTTCTTCCTGTAATATTTCTTGTGGAGCACACGCAGGTTCTATAGAAATTATAGATAAAGTTATTGATCTAGCTGTTCAACACAACGTAAAAATAGGAGCACATCCATCCTTTCCTGATCGACAGAATTTTGGTCGTAAAGTGTTGGATATTTCCAATAGTGATCTTCAAAAAAGTTTAGAGGACCAACTTACTATTTTTAAAGATAGAGCAAGGCTCCAAAACGCAACTATTCATCATGTAAAACCTCATGGCGCTTTATATAATTTAATTGCTGTAAATCGTAAAAAAGCTTCGGTAGTTATTGCCGCAATTCAACATATTTTTGAAGCTGTAAAATTATATGTGCCTTATCAATCAAGGATAGAAGAAGTTGCTATTCAAAGTGGTATAGAAATTGTTTATGAGGCTTTCGCAGATAGAAGGTATAATGAAGATTTGAGCTTGGTCTCAAGAACTTTTTCCAACGCACTTATTAAAGATAAAGACGAGGTACTAAAGCAAGTACAAAAAATATCAAATAAACAATTGGTAACTACTCTAAACTTTCATGAAAAAAAGATTAAAGCGTCTACTTTTTGTGTTCATGGAGATACTAAAAATGCCATTGAAATTTTAGAGTATTTACATCAAAAGTTAGTAGTTAGCTAGCTGATAAAAAGGTGGATTCTACCATTCTTGTTCATGAAATAAATGAAATTATTTATAAAAAATAGAAATAGATATGTTAAATAAAATAGCCATTACTTTTATTGGATTACTTAGTTTTTATCAAGTTAACAGTCAAAAGCCAAGAGCTAGAGACTTAGGGATTCCTTTTTCTGGAAACCCAGGAGTATTTAACGCCATTACAGATGTTAAAGGAGTAGAGGTTGGTTACAGTACTATTATTTCAGGAAAGGGGAAGAACATTCTGGGTAAGGGCCCTGTAAGAACAGGTGTTACTGCTATTTTTCCAAGAGGAAAAGCAAAAAAATTTAGTCCAGTATATGCCAATTGGTACAGTCTTAACGGTAATGGAGAAATGACAGGTACCACATGGGTTACAGAATCAGGGTTTTTAGAAACTCCCATTATGATTACAAATACCAATAGTGTTGGTGTGGTTAGAGATGCTGTCTTAAAATGGTATGTAGATACAGATTGGTATAGTGGAGAAGATTGGTGGTATACCTATCCTGTAGTAGCTGAAACTTACGACGGTTTTTTAAATGATATTTACGGTTTTCATGTAAAAGAAAAACATGTTTTAGAAGCCATAGAAAACTCATCTAGTGGGCAAATTGATGAAGGGAATGTTGGTGGAGGAACAGGAATGACGTGTTTGGGTTTTAAAGGAGGTACTGGAACTTCTTCAAGAGTTTTAAAAATTAAGGATAGTAGCTATACTGTAGGTGCAATAGTTCAATCTAATTTTGGAGCTAAAAGAAACTTATCCATTGCAGGAGTTCCTGTAGGTTACGAATTAAAAGACACTTTAAATAGTGTTTTTAACGGCCCTCCAAAATCTAGACGCCAAGAAGGTGATGGGTCTATTATTGTAATTGTTGCAACAGATGTACCTTTATTACCTCATCAATTGAAAAGAATAGCACAAAGAATTCCTCTAGGGATTGGTATTGTAGGTGGACGAGGAAGTAACGGCTCAGGAGATATTTTTCTAGCCTTTTCCACTGCCAATGAAGATGCTTTTAATAGAGATGGAATCGCTACAATAACTTCGATGTCAAATGATTTGCTTATGCCTGTTTTTGAGGCCACGGTTCAGGTCGTTGAAGAAGCAATTATAAATGCTATGATAGCTGCAGAAACTATGGAAGGAATTAATGGGAATACCTCTTTTGCAATACCACATGATATTTTGTTAGAAACGCTTCAAAAATACAATCGAATTCAAAAATAAAAATACCATTGAGCTCATTTCATCTTACTTATAAACCTTTTGGTATTTCTGCTATTTTGATAGAATGGCCTGCTAAGATACAAGAGGATATTATTTTAGATATTGTTGCTTTTGAGAATAAAATTTTAAAGAAAAGTAGGGTTACAGATACAATTGTAGCTTACCATTCTTTACTTATAAAATATGCAGTACCTATTGCAGATTATGTGAACACAATTCTAGAACTTCAAGAGCTTTATGCTTCTACTAGATTATTAAAAAAACAAGCACACCAACTATGGCAGATTCCAGTGTGTTATGATGTTTCTTTTGGAATTGATTTAGAGGAAATTGCCTGCAAGAAAAAATGTAGTGTAGCGGATATTATCAGATTGCATACAGAAACAGATTATTTAGTTTATTTTATTGGTTTTCAACCTGGTTTTTTATACTTAGGTGGCTTACATAAAAGCCTTCATACCCCTAGGAAATCTAACCCAAGAGTTCGAGTAGATAAAGGATCTGTGGGTATAGGTGGTTTTCAGACTGGAGTTTACCCTCAAAATAGTTCAGGGGGATGGAATATCATTGGGAAGTCACCATTAAATTTTTTCGATATAAACGCTTCAGAATCCTGTTTTGCAAAACCAGGTGATCGCATTCAATTTGTTGCTGTAGATATTCATACTTTTTATCAAATAGAAAGAGAGGTCATAAATCAAGAATTTATTATTAAAAAAAGACTGTTGTGATAGAAGTTTTACACCCAGGAATTTACTGCTCTATCCAAGACCAAGGTCGTTTTGGTCATACAAAGATGGGTGTTCCTCAAGCAGGATATATGGACACTTATGCTGCAAAAATGGCTAATACCTTATTGAAAAATCATGAGAAAGCTGCCCTTTTGGAAATTACTTTTGGACAAGGGAAATTTAAATTTAAATCCGATACCTATATCTGTTTAACTGGAGGTGATTTTTCTCCAAAATTAAATGGGAAATTAATAAAGATGCAATTTGTTTACCCTATTAAAAAAGATTCTGTTTTATCATTTGGGAAAAGGGTTTATGGAGCTAGAGTTTATTTGTCTGTTCAAGGAGGTATTCAAACTGAAAAAGTCTATGGTAGCCGAAGTTATTTTGAAGGAATTACTCAGCAAAAATTAGTGAAAGGAGCCTTATTGCCTATTCTTCCAATCCAAAAGGATACAGATAATAGTTTCTCTAGAGTTCGAGCAAGTGAAAAACATTTTACAACAATGTATTTACCATGTTTAAAAGGACCAGAGTTTTCCAAACTCAATAATGAACAGCAGCGAAAATTGTTTACTCCTTTCTCAATATCAGATCATAATAATAGGGTAGGATATCGACTAAAAGAATCTTTAGAAAATAACTTACCTTCTATACTTACATCGGCAGTAATGCCAGGAACAGTTCAGCTCACTCCATCCGGAAAATGTATTATTTTATTGCAAGATTGCCAGGTAACAGGGGGCTATCCAAGAATTCTTCAATTATCAGACACAGCAATAGCTAGGGTCAGTCAAAAAATATCAGGTGACAAAATACAGTTTAGATTAGAGCAGTACTCGTAATTCAATAAAAAATAGTTGTTATTTTACATTCAAAGCACCAATTCCATAATCCCAAAGTAATTTGTTGTAATCTGGAATGATGTTTTCTATCAATTCATCTGATTTACTTTTTAAAATCATCCATTCTTTATTTAATTCATCAAGTCTATTTTTTGATGCTGAATTTAATTTAGGGATACTACTGTCATTCTGATTCATAAGAAAGATGTATTCTGCAGTAAATTTATTTGGAAAATTCTCCACATCGTCATAAGCTTTAGACTTTCGTTGAACCATATCTTCATCCCAAGATTTTAGTTGTTGGATTATGGTCTTTCCTTTAGTTTTTAGAGCCATATATTTTTCTTCCTCAGGGAATTCCTTCATAACCTTAATCAATTGTTCTTGAATTTTTTTCAATTGATTCACTCTGTTGTGCATGTCTCTGAGATTTACCTCAGTAATTAATTTAAATTGATGAATTTCTAAATATTCTTCTTTAGTAATATTATAAAGAGGATTGGGTAATGTTTTGAATGAAACTTCAGCTGTTTTATTCTCCAACTTTAATGAAGCTGAATACAAATTAGGCATCGCTTTATGCCCTCTGTAAGATCCTTCTATATAAGCAGTTGGTATTCCTGGTAGGCTTTGATATCTCATATCCCAAACAAATCGATTAAGTCCAGCTTTATTTGATAAAATTGGTTCTGGAGAAGGTCCACCAGGGTACCTTTGGTAATTTGGGTTAGCTTTAGAGCTAACAGTTCTTACCAAATTTCCATCTTTATCAAATATTTCTAGAGATAACTCTTTATTTTTTTGATTAGCAGGTATGAAATAATAAAATACAATTCCGTTTGCAGGATTTACCCCCGCTGAATCGTCAGAGCCTGAAAAGTTAGTAGACGAGTAATTTAATTGACTCCCCCAGTTTCCTATAATAGCATCTTCAGGTTTAAGTAGATTAAAAATTGTTTTACTTCCTTGAAACTGTCTAAGTAGCCCTAGGTCATCTAGTATCCAAAAAGATCGCCCCATAGTGGCTATAGTTAAATCATCGTGACTGATTTTTAAATCTGTAATAGGTGTTATCGGTAAATTTAATTGGAAGGATTCCCATTTTTTTCCACCATTCCATGAAATATACATCCCTAATTCTGTTCCGGCAAAAAGTAGGTTTTTTCGTTGGGTATCTTCTCTTACCACTCTTGTATAAGCACCATATGGGATACCCGTAGAAATGTTAGTCCAAGTTTTTCCATAATTTGTGGTTTTATAAATAGCAGGGGTGTAGTCGTTAAATTTATATCGAGTAGTGGCTATATAAGCTGTTCCTTTATCATGAGGAGATACTTCTACTGAATTGATTAAAGTTTCAGGTAATTTTTTAGGTGTTACATCAATCCATTCTTTTCCACCATTTTTGGTGATTTGCAGCACTCCATCATCTGTTGCAGCCCATATAACTCCTGGTTCATGAGGAGACTCAATTACATAGGATAAAGTACCGTAATTTTCTGCACCAACTGCTTCATTAGTATAAGGTCCTCCACCTTTCCCTTGTTTTTCTTTTTCGTTTTTTGATAAATCGGGAGAGATTTCTGACCAATTTTTACCATTATCTGAGGTCTTTAGTAATAATTGTGCTCCATGATAAAAAGTATTTTTTTCATGTTGAGACCAAATAATTGGGGCATTCCAATTGTATCGGTATTTCATATCTTTTGAATCTCTACCTAAATATTGAATAGGAGCTGCCATAATTTGAGTACTAGCTTTAGCTTCTGTATCCAGAATTTCAATCGTTCCTAAATAACTTCCACCCATTACATATCTTGGATTATCGGGGTTAAAGGCTAAAAATGCACTTTCACCTCCTGCAGATGCAGACCAGTTTTGTTCACTTATACCTCTACTCCCCAATGCTAAACTGCTAATCTTTACAGAAGAATTATCTTGTTGACCACCATAAATATTGTATGGAAATAGATTATCTGTATTAATTCTGTAAAATTGAGCAGTAGCCATTCGATTCTGAGGAGACCACGATTTACCATAATTGTAAGAAACAGCTGCCCCACCATCATTAGCAATAATCATATTTTTATTATTGTTTGGATTGATCCAAAGATCGTGGTGATCTCCATGTGTACCGGTAATTCTAGACCAAGTTTTTCCTCCATCAATGGAGCGTTGCGCACTCGCATTCAATACATATAACTTTTCTTCATCAGAAGGATCTATAAATAACTCAATATAGTACCATGCTCTTTGAATTAAACTGTGATCAGATGAAATTTTAAACCACTTTTTTCCTGCATTGTTAGAAACGAATAGCCCCCCCAATTCTTTATTGGAATCACTTTCAACCAAAGCATACACTTTTTCAGAGTTTGAACGGCTAACAGCTATAGCCATTTTACCCTTCTCTTTGGGTAAACCCTCGTGAATTTGATTCCAAGTGATTCCTCCGTCAGTAGTTTTGTATAGACCGCTTCCTAGACCTCCGCTAATAACTTTCCAAGGTAATCTTTGATGTTCCCACATGGCTGCATACATCACTAGTGGGTTGTTGAAGTCCATCGATAATTCTGAGCATCCAGTTAAATTATTGACATAAAGTACTTTATTCCAAGAAACACCACCATCTACTGATTTAAATATTCCTCGTTCATTATTTGGACCATATAGTGCACCTTGAGCAGCCACAAAAACAATATTTGGATTTTTTGGATGAATAACTACTCTAGATATGTGTTGGGTGTTTTTTAAACCAATATTTTTCCATGTCTTTCCTGCGTCTGTAGATTTATAAACACCATCACCATAAGAGGTCATTACTGCTCTTGGTGCATGTTCTCCCATTCCTACATAAATAATATTTGGATCACTTTCTGAAACTGCAACCGCACCAATTGAGCTAGTTTTAAAATAACCATCTGAAATATTTTTCCAAAGTTGACCACCATCTTCTGTTTTCCATAATCCCCCACCTGTATTACCCATATAATACGTCATTGGATCGCCCACTACCCCCGATGCTGCAACAGATCTACCACCTCTAAAAGGTCCAATATTTCTATACTTGACAGGATTGAATATAGAATCTATAGATTGTGCAAAAGAACTTGAGATTAAGAAGAGTAATAGCAAAGAAAAACTTGTTTTTTTCATATAAATTGAGATTAAAAAAATTAATGTTCTAGTCCATCAAATTTAATAAAAATAATAATCCCTTATCTAGAATTAAATTGAAAATAATTTAATCTAAAAAAAGCACAAGAATACGTTCTTGTGCTTTTATAAAAAATTAATCTCAGGGGATAAATTTTATTAGTTTATATTATATTTTTTATGATATCATGCATGCTATTGTGAGTTCATTATTGCATCGAAATTAATTAGTGGGGCTATTAAATTATTAATTTTAATACAAAAGCAAAATTAACTGCTTATTACTTTTTAATTACATTTAATTTAGTCCAAAAAGTATTGATAAAAGGTCAGTTTGATTGGTATTGTTTAGGAGTTTGACCAAATTTCATTTTAAATGCTTGAATAAAATTTGATAGAGTTTCATATCCTACTTCTAAGTAAATATCTGAGGGACGTATGGGCTTATTCTTTAGGAGAAAAGCTGCATGTTTTAATCTTTTTTCTTGAAACCATTTACTTGGTGAATTTTTAAAATATTTTTTAAACTCTCGCTTAAACTTAGACTCACTCATATTGCATAAAAATGAAAGTTCTTTGATGCTTAGTTTATTTAAATGATTACTTTCAATGGTTTGAATAAACTTTTGGTTATGATTTATATCGCTGTTTATAATTGAATATAAAAAATCAACACCTCTTACTTCTATTAAGTAGAGCATTATTTCCTCAAACTTTGCGTCTAAAATCTTTGATTGAAATTCTTTTGGAAGTTCAGATAGATCCAATAGACTCTGTGCAAATTTTTTAATAAATGAATCATAGTTGAATGAGTATGTGGAGTAGTAAGTTTTTGATTTTGGGGGGGTTAATTCATATTTGCTAATAAATTTTAATACATCTTCATTTGAGAAAAATAATAAAATACTTCTATAATAGTCTTTTGCTTTGGAAAGCTTTTCTGTCATTAAGCAATTTCCAGACTTCATTAATAAAAACTGATCATTATTTATAGTAAAAGTTGAATCATCAAAGAAAACTTTTTTTGTTCCTTCCTGAAGAAAGCTGAAGGTGTTTTTATTGAGTAAAACTTGTTGTTTAGATATTTCTTCGGTCGTCTTATAATTGTATATTTTAAGAGATAGCGCAGAATTAATAGCTAATTCATCTGGGAGGGTAATTGTATTCATTTTTAATTGATGTTTATTATACTATCAATTAAATAAGACCTCGGTTTACTGTATCAATACAATTTACAAGTGAAAAGGTAATGTATTAGGTAATGAGGTATTAAATAATTAATAGAATGAGGGGTTAATACTTACACACAACTAAAATAGTAAAATAAACTATATAAAAAAAGCACCCAAAAGGGTACTTTTTTTATAGGTGTAAAAAACTAGAAATCTAGCTTTCTTTTTTTACTTCAATTTTTACCATTTTCATGGTTTCTCCTTTAGAAGCATCAATTTTAAAGTGAGGTTTTCCGTGAACACCTTCACCTTTTAAAGCTTCAATTTTCTTTTCAACTTCTTCTAAAGTTCCTTCAATAATTTCATCTTTTGTAGATTCAACACCATCAACTATATAGGTTGTAGTAATAGTAGCTATAGCCATTTCGTTAGCATCTGCATCCACAGTTACTTCTAAATGAAGTTCTTTATTTACTTCCTTATTTGCATGGTTTTCAACAGCATGTCCACCTAAGATAGGAGCAATTACTAAACCAATTAAACAGGTTAGTTTAATTAAAATATTCATTGATGGTCCAGAAGTATCTTTAAAAGGATCCCCAACTGTATCTCCAGTTACCGCAGCTTTGTGAGCTTCAGAACCTTTGTAAGTCATTTCTCCGTTAATCTCAACTCCAGCTTCAAAAGATTTCTTAGCGTTATCCCAAGCACCTCCAGCATTGTTTTGGAAGATTGCCCATAAAACACCAGAAACAGTAACACCTGCCATATAACCACCTAACATTTCTGCGATTGCTAAATTGTCCATTCCAAAAAGCATGGGAACAAAAGCAATAACTAGAGGGAAACCGATTGTTAATAAACCAGGTAACATCATTTCTCTTAAAGAAGCTTCCGTAGAAATTGCCACACACTTATCGTATTCTGGCTTTCCAGTTCCTTCCATAATTCCAGGAATATCTCTAAACTGACGTCTCACTTCATTGACCATTTCCATGGCAGCTTTACCTACTGCATTCATTGCCAAGGCAGAGAATACTACTGGTACCATTCCTCCAACAAATAACATAGCTAAAACAGGTGCTTTAAAAATGTTAATTCCATCAATTCCAGTAAAAGTTACATAGGCAGCAAATAATGCTAACGATGTTAAGGCAGCAGAAGCAATTGCAAAACCTTTTCCGGTTGCTGCAGTCGTATTTCCTACTGAGTCTAAAATATCTGTACGTTCTCTAACGATAGGTTCTTGTTCGCTCATTTCAGCAATACCACCTGCGTTATCAGAAATAGGTCCGAATGCATCAATCGCTAATTGCATCGCTGTAGTGGCCATCATCGCAGATGCTGCAAGAGCTACTCCGTAAAATCCTGCAAAAGCATAGGATGCCCAAATTGCACCTGCAAATAAGATTACTGAAGGAAAGGTAGAAATCATACCAGTAGCTAAACCAGCAATAATGTTTGTTCCTGCTCCTGTACTAGATTGTTGTACAATTTTTAAAATTGGAGATTTCCCTAATCCTGTATAATATTCGGTTACTGAAGAAATGACAGCACCAACAACCAAACCAACTAAAGTGGCAAAGAATACACTCATTCTAGAGACTTCTTTTAATCCTTCTCCAAAAAATTCCATATTCATAGTTTCAGGAAGCATAAACATACACAATGCATAACATGAAACAGCTACTAGTACAATTGAAGTCCAGTTTCCTATATTTAAAGCGCCCATAACTTGAGCTTCTTTTGCGTCGTTGTCGTTAATTTTTACAAGCATAGTTCCTATAATAGAAATGATAATACCTGCACCAGCAATTGCCATTGGTAATAAGATAGGTCCTATTCCTCCAAAGGCATCTGAAATACTCCCCCCCATGTCTTTAATGACGTAGTTACCTAATACCATTGCAGCTAAAACCGTTGCTACATAAGAACCAAATAAATCGGCACCCATACCGGCAACATCTCCAACATTATCTCCAACATTATCTGCAATTGTAGCAGGGTTTCTTGGATCATCTTCAGGAATTCCTGCTTCAACTTTACCAACTAAATCTGCACCAACATCTGCAGCTTTTGTATAAATTCCTCCACCAACACGTGCAAACAATGCAATAGATTCAGCTCCTAAAGAGAATCCAGCAAGTGTTTCTAAAACAATGGTCATTTGATCTACAGAAAAAGCTCCTTCTGCTCCATCCATAAAATAATTGTAGAATAAGATAAAAAACCCTGTCAACCCTAAAACTGCTAAACCAGCTACACCTAATCCCATTACAGTACCACCACCAAAAGAAATTTTAAGTGCATTTGGTAAGCTTGTACGAGCAGCTTGTGTTGTTCTTACGTTTGTTTTTGTAGCGATCTTCATTCCAATGTTTCCTGCAAATGCAGAAAAGATGGCTCCAAAGATAAAAGCGACTACGATTAACCAGTGTGTTGTTGGAACTACAAATGATACAATCACCAATAATATACTTACTATGACTACAAAAATAGCAAGAAGTCTATATTCTGCATTTAAAAAAGCTAATGCTCCTTCATAAATGTGGTCTGAAATTTCTTTCATTTTACCGTCACCAGCGTCTTGTTTCATTACCCATTTTTGCTTGACTATCATATAGACTAGTCCTAAAAGCGCCAAAGCTATTGGCATGTAAATCATCATTGATTCCATATTATTTTTTATTTTAATAATTTGCTCGGCAAAAGTAATAAAATAGAGCCAAATAGAAAAGCCCTTTCATATAGAATATGAAAGGCTTTAATAAATTTTAGATTCAAGCTTTTTTTATTTTTTTATTAATTTTTTTATGGTAAACATTCCTTTATTTGAGTATATTTTCACTAAATACAATCCGCTAGTTAAGTCTTCAATATTATACACTGATGTATTTACATTGTATTCTTTTAATTTTTCACCTAAGAGCGAGTATATTTCAATTTTATTTAATTCAATTTGGGATGATTTAATATTGAATGTATTTGAAGTAGGATTTGGGTATATTTTAATGTTATCACCCCATATACTATCATCTAAACTCAACGAACTACAATTACTTCCAACTTCGTAAGATAAATATTTAGTTACTGCTAAACCTCCTGCAAAGGCAAATTTACAAGCATAACTGATGGTTTGCCCTTCAGTAAAACCACTTAACGTTTTAGTGAATATTAAACCTGATGAATTAGTCATAGGAGTTTCATTAAACGGATTTTCTTGCCATAGATATGCTATTACCCCAGTTCTATCTGTATCTAATAATTCAAAAGTGAAAATTACATCTGTTCCGGAAGTTTCAAAACTGTAATTGTAACCCGTACTGAATTCACCTTGTGAAGCTTCAGAATCTGAACCAGAACATTGTGTGTTTTGGTCTGGTGTCGTACTTATTTGAATAACAATTGGATTGTTGTCTGCTTCATTTCCAGATAAATCAGAGGCTTCTATGCTAAATTCATAAAGGGTATCTGGAGTTAAATTGTTAATTATTAAAGACTCTTCATTACCTGAACTACCCGTTACTGTTACTGTCTCAGAACCATAACTTACCTCGTATGAGATTGTTCCTGAATCATCATTTGCATTTAAAAGTAACTCGATAGTTCTCGAAGAAACAGTTCCTACAGATGCAGTAAAATTGGTAGGACCTTCAATATCATCTTCGCTTGAACAGTCATTTCCAACAACATAGCTGAAGTATTTTGTCACAGCTAAGCCACCAGCAAAAGCAAATTTACAAGCATAACTTATAGTTTGACCTTGAGAGAGCCCATTGATGGTTTTTGAAAATGTTAATCCAGACACTTGTTCCATTTGAGTTTCTGTGAATGGATTTTCCTGCCATAGGTAAGCAACCACACCGGTTTTATCTGTATCTAATAATGTAAAAGAAATGGTGACTTGAGAACCTACTGTTTCAAATAATACTTCGTAACCAGTTGAAAAAGATCCTTGTTGAGCTTCATTTGAGATTTCTGAGCAAGACATTACTTCGTTAACAGTTACAGTTACAACCTGAGAAGTTCCTTGATCAGAATTATTATCTGTTGCAATAGCAGAGATTTGGTGCTCTCCAACTTCTGCGTTAATCAAGGTAAAACTAAATGGTTCAGTAGTGTCTTCTCCTACTTTTTCTGTTCCATCATAAAATTCCACCAATGTAATTGTTCCGTCTAAATCTGTAACAGTAGTAGTAATGTTAATATCTTCACCTTCTTGAAAAGATGATCCTTCATTGGGTGAAGTTATAGATATTGATGGGCTTGAATTTCCTGTTTCAGAAACAATAACTAATACTTCATCAGTTGCATCATAGGTTCCGTCACTTACAGTTAATTTAATTTTATATATTCCTTCAACTAAGTTGCTTATTTCAGGAGATACTATTGAATTATCTGTAAAACTAATATTTGAAGGGCCATAAACTTGTTCCCAATTGTAAGTGATAGCTTGGTCTTCAGGATCATTACTCAACGTTCCATTTAATGTAGTAGAAGTCTCTGGTATGATAATATTTATATTTTCTCCTGCATTGGCTACAGGTGGAGAATAGGGGAGAGGACTGGCATAAGAAAATACCATTTCACCGATGTTAAACTCTCCTTCATCGATAAATAATCTCAATATTTGTTCACCTTGCCTTAGTTCTATATTGGTCACATTTTTAGTAGACCATGCATTCCAATCATTTGTTGATTGCATATTTATGGAAGGACTTACAGTATTTCCATCAACTTCAAAATGAAAAGGACCTCCGCCATTTGAATTCCCAGAAGCATATCGAAAACTCAAATTATACAATCCTGCTGTTTCAACATTAATCGTGTATTCTAGCCATTCTCCAGTACTATTCCAACCAACAGTTGCCCCTTCATTAGTTATTGATGTGGCATCAACATATTCATTGGTTCTAAAATCACCTTCATTAATTTGAGACATGTCCAAATATGAAATATTCTGACCAACTCCTCCTTCAAATTTGTCATAAAATCCGGCTTCAATTGTACCTGGTATTTCAAATGATGTTCCAAGGTAGGGGACTTGTTCTCCTACTTGAATTGTTACAATATTTGAAACATTAAACTCTTGGTTTACATATACTTTTGCATACATTCCGTGAACACCAAGTGATAAGTCATCTGCCTCAATTTCATATGGGACAGTGTCGTCTTGACCAATTAATGTAGCGCCATCATAAAATTCCACATTAGTTATTCCTGAGCCAGTAACCTCTAATGAAAGGGTTACGCTCCCTCCAGCAAATGCTTGGTTAAAATTAGAAGATAAAACTCCATTGACATCAATATCTCTACTCGTTGCCATCTGATTTGCTGGAACATCGAGCATAAAATTATCTGAAAAAGTTACTGTAATTGGGTTGTCTGAGTAATTGTGTGCAACATAAGTTAATTCACCATTATTTGAAAAAGCTGCAGATATCGGATGATTTGCTGTGATTGAAGTATCTATTGTTCCAAGAGTATTCATATTGTGCAACCAATGATAGGTTTGAGCGTCTGAAATACCAAATTTCAGTACACGATTTGGATTTGAATCATATAAATCTATAGCAGCTTCGGCGTTAGTTAATGAAAGATATTTCCAATAAGTATCATGCCATAAATTAGGGTTTTCTTCATTATTAAGTATGCCTGTATTAGATGTCATTTCATTCCATAAAGAAGTCGCGTATTCTTGATGATGCCCCAAGTATAGAGATCCACCATGAATAGGGTATAACTCTATTCCGTAGGAAGCTGCAATGTCCGTGGTCCAAAAAGTTCCATTGTCAAATGAATTCCCCCAAACTCTTGAAACAAGACTATATTCCTGTGAAAACGGTGCTGTAGAAGCAGCAAAATTTTGATGATATATATCAAACCAATATTCCTCTACCGCAGTTTGTTCAGTGGTGTAAATATAAATTCCTAAATCTCTAATATCATCATTTTCTGTGATACTACCCCAATGGATTAGTGAGGATGCGAACTGCATACTTTCCGATGTTGATTCTTGATCATTTCCAGCCGGAAAGCTTGCAAATCCATTAGCCCAACTGTGCCCTGCATAAGGGCTAAAGTTTCTTAAAAAAGGGAAATCTTGGTCATTTCTATCATAGGAGGCTGCATCTCTAATTAACAAATTAATCATCCCACCCCATTGATCTACCCAACCAGGTTCAAATTGCTCCATAAATGAAGCAGCATGGATAAAGTACCCCCAATGAAAGTGGTGATCATTGATGTTATTATCTTGGCCATGGCCAGCGGGATACCCTATCATTGTAGACCAATCATTATTGTAATAAAAAATAAATGCAACTTCTCCTGATTCTGCCTTTAACCAATCTTCAAGTCTTTCTTTTATGGTAGCAATCATTTTATCTCTTGCTTCAATATCTCCAGTTTGATCAGCAATTCTAGCTGTTTGAATCATTCTATTCATCATCTGACCTTCATTGTATGAGTCTGTCCATGATGCTAGGGCATCGTTTTCGATTTGTGAAATTTTTTCATCCATATCAGATGGGCTAAACCCCTCACTGTAATTTGCCAAATAGGGAAGTGTAGGTAAAATTCCTTTAAAAGTATTTTCAACCACAAAACTATTTCCGTTAAGTGTCTTCAAATCTCCTCTTACAGAACTATACGTGTATTCATTAGGTGTGTTAGAGTTAGTCGCTAAATTATTCCATTGATGTGGAAGTAACCCTAATAGCATCGTCGTATTTGATCCTTCCTTTACTTCTGTAGTTACAGCAAAAGTTGTTGTAACCTTTCCATTGCTTTCATTATAATCCCAAGAAGTTGTTGTATTTGAAGGAAAAACATAGGCGAATTGTTTGTACTGTTCAACCAAGGAATTTATACTTAAAGTTGTTTCTGGTAGCATCGCCATAGACCAATAGTTTTTTCCATTCAATGATGAACTGAAAATATTTCCATTTTGGGTCCAAGTACTTCCGGTGGGCGCATAAAAGACAAAATCTTTTGTGTTAGAGGCATTTTCAATGATAAGGACCTCGTCAGATACTGTTGTAGTTCCAGAGTTGACTTTTATTTCTACAACATCTGCAGAACCTTTTGTAAAGTATAAAAAAGGCATTCCAATACCAGAAATTGAGCTTAAATTATGAGTCCCATCGTTCCAGTTCATGGTTACTGTCCAGTCTGAATGATCTGATACAGTTGTTTTATTTGAGTTTAATCCTGAAACACCAACTTCAATGGGAGATGAATCACCAATAACACCCCAAGGAATGTGAGTAACAATAAGGCCATCATTTTTAGTCTTCAAAGTCATGGGATAATTGAATAAATTATCCGCATGATTTTCTTTAATTAATTTAGACCACCAATCATTTGTGGGAACTGGTTTGTTGAGTGCATTACCGCTTAATTGAGGAGTTCCGCTTGGGTATTCATTTCTACCAGCACTGTCTGTACCTGGAAAAGAATTGGTATAACCTCCACTTCCAACACTTGTAATTTGAGAAGCACTCTCAAGGGAGCAAAAAAAAGATATTATAACAAAAAGCTTAATAAAATATTGTGGTATATTTTTCATTTTGTATGTATGTCTGACAAAGTTAGTAGATTTATCTAAAAACTATTTTTTTAAACCAATACAAAAACCATACAGAAGATTAATAAAATGCTGTGGTTTATTTTTTATTTTGTTTGCAGGTCTTGTAAAATTTGAATTTGTAAACAACTAATTTTAATAAAACTAATACAAAAAACTATACAGAAAATAAAAATTAAAAAAATAGTCATAAAATATATCTAACCGTACCTAGTTTATCTTAAAAAAAAAATTCATCAACAAGATTGCTGATGAAATTATTATTAAGTTTAGGCTGTTTTATTTTTTTAAAACTTCTTTGACAGCTTTTATCACATCATTACTGTTTGGAATCCATGCTTCAAGTAAAACTGGAGAATAAGGTGCTGGTGTATCTGCTGTTGTAATTCTTTTGATAGGAGCATCTAAATAATCAAATGCTTCATCTTGTATTCTATAGGTTATTTCTGTAGAAACGCTTCCAAAAGGCCAGGCTTCTTCTAAAATTACCAAACGATTGGTTTTCTTAACAGATTCTATTATGGTATCATGATCTAATGGACGAACAGTTCTTAAATCTATAATTTCAACAGAAATCCCTTCTTTAATTAATTCATCTGCTGCTTTGTAGGCCTCTTTTATTATTTTTCCAAATGAAACAATAGTAATATCTGCTCCAACTCTTTTAACATCTGCAACCCCAATAGGTATAATGTATTCTCCTTCTGGAATTTCCATTTTATCACCATACATTTGTTCAGATTCCATAAAAATAACTGGGTCATCGTCACGAATTGCAGCTTTTAATAATCCTTTTGCGTCATATGGGTTAGAAGGAACAATTACTTTTAATCCTGGTGTATTGGCAAACCAATTTTCAAATGCTTGAGAATGAGTGGCACCAAGTTGACCAGCTGAACCCGTTGGTCCTCTAAAAACTATTGGACAGTTAAATTGTCCTGCAGACATTTGTCTAATTTTTGCCGCATTATTAATAATTTGGTCAATACCTACTAAAGCGAAATTAAAGGTCATATATTCTACTATGGGTCTATTTCCATTCATTGCAGAACCTACAGCAATTCCTCCAAAACCTAGTTCAGCGATAGGAGCATCAATTATTCTTTTTTCTCCAAATTCATCTAACATCCCTTTGCTAGCCTTGTAAGCTCCATTGTATTCTGCAACTTCCTCTCCTATTAGGTATATGGTTTCATCTGAGCGCATTTCTTCGCTCATCGCTTCACAAATAGCTTCTCTAAACTGAACTGTTTTCATGTTTTGATTTTCTCTTAGTTATTAACTGACTGCAAAAATAAGTAAAATATGACTAAAAAAATCTAATTTTTTTTGCAAAAATCGATAACGTTTTCTTTAATTTTTTTTAAGAATTGAAACAAAAATTCTATGTCTTTTTAAATGCATGATTGAAGTGTATTGATCAGTAACTAATTGATAATCTTCATCAGATAGATTATAAACGTTTGAATAAAAGACGTAATCACTATTGTTTGAAAACTTTATGAATGATTTTTGATTTCCATCAAGATCAATTTCATCTATTTTATTGTAGTTAGGAAAAAAACTAGCGATTTTAGAAATATCAATATTCATAATTTCTAAAGAGTCAATGGCTTCAGTTCTCAAAGAGTGATATGGCACGTGAGCCAGAGATGCGTCCCATCCTTGTGATATCTTTTCTGGATAAATCCAAAGATTTCCTGAGATGAGTCCAACAAATAAAGACATATATAAGAGTTTTGAATATTTTTTTATTTTCCTCAAAGCAAGAAAAGCAAGCAAAATAAATGAGATGTATGAAACAATAAAATACCGATGGCTAAAATCATTTGTTGAAAATAATACAATGACAGTTACAAAAAATGTAGCACAAATACTCAGCAATAATAGTTGTTTAAAATGTTTACCAAATAATGACTTTTTTTGTAAGTAAAATATCCCAAATAATAAAAAAATAAAGATAAAAACTCTCCCAAAATCTATGTAACGATGTATTAAAATTGCAATATTTTTTAAAAATTGCGCAATACTTGGCAGATGCCATAAATCTGCCCATGGAGATTCAGGATGTGTTTGTAACCATCCTTTTGTAGCCAATCGCCATAACACAAAAACAACTCCGGGAAGTGCACATAAAAAATAAAATATGAGAAATTTAAAATTAAAAATTTCTTTAAAACTCTTTTTATTAATGAAGTAATTGTTCAAGACTTCAAATAAGATTAGTCCAGCAAATAGCATCATACTTCTATAGGTGATAATACTTAGAAAAAAAAAACCAATAAATTTCCATTTTTTTTCTCGAAATAGAATTCCATTTAAAGCAAGAAAAAAGAAAAATAGTATAATTATTTCCGGATTTACCAATACAAAAGAGGCAGACAAGGTAGGGTCTGCTACTACAAGTAAAAGACCCAGTAGTATCATTATGTTATTCGAAACAAAATAAGCGATAAACCGTTGTAATTGATAAATCGTCCCTATCATAAAGGGCAACATCGCTAAATGACTCACCCATAAGTTGTGTCCAAAAATTTTCCAAAAAAAAGCGAGTATAACCCCCAGAAATGGGGGATGTCCAGGGTCAAATTCGTTGGGCATTGTCCAGTCAAAAAAACCATTACTGTAAATTTCATTTCCCATTTTTGAGGCAAATAAAACATTGTCCCAAAACATCCCAAAATTCCTAGATATAATAAAAATCAGTAATCCAATTCCAATACTTATGAGTAGTTTGAAATAGGTGTTTCTCTTGAGTTTCAAAATCATAGTTTGTTCATTGTAAACGAAACTACTATAAAATGGATTGGAATCCAAAGAATTAAATAGTTCATTGTATGAATAAAAATAGTATTTTTAATCTTAGAACCTGGTGCTTTGATAAAATCATTTTTTTCATCTAAATTTTTAAGAAATTCTTTTCTAATCGCCTGTGCTGTTTATCTTTTTTCAGCTTATCATAGCATAGGTTTTTATCATGCAGATGAACATTACCAAATTTTAGAATTTGCAAACATGAAATTGGGAAATAGTTCTCCCAAAGAATTACCTTGGGAATATGATAAAAAAATAAGACCAGTAGCTCAAATTTCAGTTGCGATGTTTGTTATCAATGTTTTAAAACAAATATCAATTACAAGTCCATTTACACAGGTTTTGGTTCTAAGATGTATTACTGCACTATTTGTTCTTTTAACCTGTACATATTTTATTCGAAAAACAAAATATTTATTTAGCAGTACAAAGGAAGAAAAAGTATATATATTGGTATCATATTTCTTGTGGTTTTTACCTTTTTTGAGTGTTCGATTTTCCTCTGAAATTTGGAGTGGTGTATTTTTTTTGTGGATGATTTCATTATATCTTGGGAAAGATTCTTCAAATAATAAATTTTTCCTCGTAGGTTTTTTAGCTGCTGTTAGTTTTTTATTTAGATTTCAAATAGTTTTTGCCTTAATTGGATTTTTTACTTGGCTTGTTTTTATAAAACATGAAAGTAAGCGGTTTTATTTAAGTTTTATCTCAGCATTTTTAATTGTTCTCAGTATTGGATTTTTATTAGATTCTTGGTTTTACGGAACACTAACGTTTTCACCTTATAATTATTTAAATGAATTTATAACGACTAATGATATTGGAAATTATGGTGTTTCTTCTTGGTATTTTTATTTGCAAAAAATAATTACGTACCCTACCTTAATTATTGGGGTTCCCATCTTCATTTCTTTGCTGTTTTTCTTTGTAAGAAATCCAAAGAATATATTTACATGGATATTGCTTTCTTTTTTGTTTTTTCATTCTATAATTGGTCATAAAGAAGTACGATTTATGTTTCCTTTAATTTATTTTTTACCTTTAATATTTTCTTTAGGGTATTCAAAATACTTCCAAAACAGGAAAGTAAAAACAATAATTAAATTAGTTCTATTAGTTGTTATTACAGTTAACTTTTGTCTTGTTTTTATAATGAGTATTAAGGGAGTTGGAAGAGGAAGACTTGTTATAGCCAAGTATGTGTATGACAATTATCAAGATCAAAAAATAAATTTATTTTACACTACTAAAAGCTATTTATTTGAGGATCCTTCTAGTCCTTTAACTATGAATTTTTATAAACATCAAAATCTTAACACTATAAAAGTTAGTAGCCTTTGTGAGATACCAACTGATTTTAAAGATAAGAAAAGCTTAATGGTCATTGAACTTGGAGATATAATTCAAAATAACTGTCTTAATGTTAATAAAGCGCACTTAATAAAAAAGAGTTTACCAATTAAAATAGATTGGATTCTTAAAATGAATAATCTTGGAATTAATACTTCAAAACTTAATAAGATGCTATTACTCTATAAGATTAATTAGATACAATATTTTAAAAAATACTATGCATGCATAGTATTTTTTAAAATATTGTACTATCTTTGTTTCATCAAATTAAAATAAAATTTAAATGAAAATATTAGTATGTATTAGCCATGTACCTGATACCACTTCAAAAATTAATTTTACCGATAATAATACAAAATTTGACACTAATGGTGTTCAGTTTGTGATCAATCCGTATGATGAATTTGTGTTAACTAGGGCGATGTGGTTTAAAGAAAAACAAGGAGCTAAAGTAACTGTTGTAAATGTTGGAACTGCCGCAACAGAGCCTACACTAAGAAAGGCGTTGGCAATTGGAGCAGATGATGCTATTAGAATTAATGCAGAGCCAAATGATGGGATGTTTGTAGCAAAAGAAATTGCTGCTGTAGCAAAAGAGGGTACCTATGATTTAATTTTAGCGGGTAAAGAATCTAGTGATTACAATGGACAAATGGTTCCGGGTATGATAGCGACTCTATTGGATTATAACTTTGTAAACGGATGTGTTCAAATGGATGTAGATGGAACTCATGTAACAGTCATTAGAGAAATAGATGGCGGTAGTGAGTCTTTGCAAACAAGCTTGCCCTTAGTTGTTGGAGGTCAAAAAGGAATAGTAGAAGAGTCTGATTTACGTATTCCAAATATGAGAGGTATTATGATGGCTCGAAAAAAACCATTAAGTGTTGTAGAGTCTACAAACTCTGATAATGCTACAAATTCAGTGTCTTTTGAAAAACCAGCACCAAAAGGAGCTGTTAAACTTGTAGATGCTGAAAATATTGATGAATTAATCAATTTACTACACAACGAAGCAAAAGTAATTTAAACATAAGAAAAAAGAAATATGTCAGTTTTAGTATACGCAAGTTCTTCAGACGGAAAATTCAAGAAATCATCATTTGAGGTTGTTTCTTATGGAAAAAAAGTAGCCGAAGAATTAGGAACCAAGCTCATAGCATTAACTATTAATGCAAATGACGTTACAGAATTACAAAATTATGGAGCAGGTACAATTGTATCTGTAAACAATGAAGCATTAAATGAATTTAATGCAAAAGAATATGCTTCTGTGATACAACAAGTTGCTGAGTCTAAAGAATCAAAAGTTGTTGTTATAGACTCAAGCATTGATGGAATCTATGTTGGGCCTTTAGTTTCAGTAGCATTAAATGCAGGATATGCCTCTAACGTTGTCGATGCACCAAGTTCAACAAGTCCTTTTGTAGTAAAAAGAAAAGCTTTTTCAAACAAAGGATTTAATCATACAGAAATTACAACAGAAAATAAAGTAATTGGTTTAGCTAAGAATTCATTTGGAATTCATGAAAACCCTGTCACAGCATCAGTTGAGAATTTTGAAGTATCAGTTTCTGAACCAGGTGTAAAATCTACTAGCATAGATAAAGCAATTGGAAAAGTAACCATAGCAGACGCAGATGTAGTAGTTTCAGCTGGTAGAGGTTTAAAAGGACCTGAAAATTGGGGAATGGTTGAAGAATTAGCAGATGTTTTAGGAGCAGCTACAGCCTGTTCAAAGCCTGTATCTGATTTAGGATGGAGACCCCACGGAGAACATGTTGGACAAACAGGAAAGCCAGTTGCTACAAATTTATACATAGCCATAGGGATATCCGGAGCGATTCAGCATTTAGCAGGAATTAATGCTTCAAAAGTAAAAGTTGTTATCAATACAGACCCTGAAGCGCCATTTTTTAAAGCTGCCGATTACGGAGTAGTTGGAGATGCTTTTGATGTGGTTCCGCAATTAATTTCTAAACTCAGAGATTTTAAAGCACAAAACTCATAATTTTTAGTAAATTGTGCCCAAGTAGGGGCTGTCTAATTTTTGGTAGTTTCCAAAATTAGACAGCTTTTTTATTTATATAAATTCATGAGTTTAATAAAATTAACGATAAAGGGTATATCCTACAGTCAAACCCAAAGCGGAGCTTATGCTTTAGTATTGAGTGAAATGGAGGGTAAACGAACCCTACCAATTATAATAGGAGCTTTTGAAGCTCAATCCATAGCCATAGCATTAGAAAAAGAAATTAGACCCCCAAGACCTTTAACACATGACTTGTTTAAAACTTTTTCTGAAAGATTTCATATTACAGTAAAACAAATAATAATTCACAAATTAGTTGACGGAATCTTTTTCTCTAGTTTAGTTTGTGAAAGAGATGGCGTAGAGGAAATTATAGATACAAGAACATCAGATGCTATAGCTATAGCTATTCGTTTTTTAGCACCAATTTATACGTACGAAAACATACTCGATAAAGCAGGTATTTATCTGAAAGTAGAGGAGGAGATATCTATCAAGGAAATCCTAGAACCTGAAACAATTCGTGTAAATCTAGAAGAATCAGATTCCACTAAACAATTATCTGATTTTTCAGCTTTCAGTATTAAAGAACTCCAACAACAATTAAATGATGCTGTTTCAAATGAAGATTATGAAACTGCAGCAAAAGTTAGAGATGAAATTAGTAAACGATCATAAATAATGAAACAATATCTTTCCAGTATTCTATTCTTTTTATCAATAATTACCGTTGCTCAAACAATTGAAAAAGAGTGGGAATTTGAATCAATAAAAAATAATAATGGGATTTCTACAGTAGACATTAATTCAAATGATTCTTTTAAGTTAAGCGATGGTAAATTTTCGTATTCATTGATAGCAAAAGATAGTTTAGAAGCAAAAGGGACCTATATTCATCAGAATAATCTTCTGATTTTTAAGTATTCAATACCCAAAGACACTGTTCGCTATTACAATATAAATAAAGTTTCAGATACTAACTTATTATTATCTGAGAATGATATTTTATATTCTTTTACTTCAGACATTCAATCTCAAGAAAATGTTACAATGATCTCTAAAAATGAAAAAGATTTTATTCTTCCCAGTGAAGGATTTAATTTGAATAGTTTATGGAGAGGAGTTTTAGGGATGTTTGTTTTATTAATCATTTCATTCTTATTTAGCGCTAATAGAAGAGCTGTAGATTGGAAAAAAGTTGGAATAGGTCTATCTCTTCAATTAATCATAGCCATAGGAGTTTTAAAAGTAAACTTTATTCAATCTATATTTAATTTCATTGGAAGTATTTTTATAGAAATATTAGAATACACCAAAGCTGGTAGTGAGTTCTTATTTGCCGGTATGATTAGTGATATGGATAAATTTGGTTATATTTTTGCGTTTCAAGTATTGCCTACTATTATCTTTTTTTCTGCCTTAACCTCCTTGCTTTTTTACCTAGGAGTTATTCAGAAAGTGGTAAAGGCATTGGCAAAAGTTTTATCGAAATTTTTAGGGATATCAGGAATGGAAAGTTTATCTGTAGCTGGTAATATTTTTCTGGGACAAACTGAAGCCCCTTTATTAATCAAAGCATATTTAGAAAAAATGAACAAGTCTGAAATGCTGTTGGTGATGGTAGGTGGAATGGCTACTGTTGCGGGAGCTGTTTTAGCAGCCTACATTGGATTTTTAGGTGGAGGTGATAAAGCTTTAGAATTGGTTTTTGCGAAACATTTATTAGCAGCATCTGTTATGGCTGCTCCGGGAGCTATAGTAATTTCTAAAATTTTATATCCTCAGACAGAGAAGGTAAATACAGATGTTAGCGTATCCCAAGAAAAAATAGGTTCAAATATTTTAGATGCGATTGCAAATGGTACTACAGAAGGTTTAAAATTAGCGGTTAATGTAGGGGCAATGTTATTAGTTTTTGTAGCAGTAATAGCAATGCTTAATGGGGTTCTTGGATTTTTTGGAGGTTTTAATGGGATTGAATATTTTTCTTGGCATTTTACTTCTTTAGATGATATAATAGCAGCGAATACTCTTTATGATGGCCTTTCTATTGAATTAATTCTTGGCTATGCTTTTGCGCCATTAATGTGGTTGGTTGGCGTCGCTAGTGAAGATATGACTCTTATGGGGCAATTACTAGGAATTAAATTAGCAGCTAGTGAATTTATTGGTTATATACAATTAGCAGAACTCAAAAATATTGCAAGTGCAACTCACCTTACCTATAATAAATCAATTATTATGGCTACCTATATGCTTTGTGGATTTGCAAATTTTGCATCCATAGGCATTCAAATTGGTGGAATAGGTTCTCTAGCGCCAGGACAAAGAAAAGTATTATCGGAATTTGGAATGAAAGCACTTATTGGCGGAACTATTGCTTCACTAATGTCTGCAACCATAGCGGGAATGATTATAGGATAACCTATAAACAAATCGTTAATAACTTTATCACATAAAATGAAGCATTAATTAAAAAAAATTGAAGCTTTATTTATTTTTGGAATTCGAAGAAATAAATCTATTATGAAGCAATACCATGACTTAGTAAAACATGTTTTAGAAAACGGAAATGAAAAATCTGACAGAACTGGGACTGGAACTAAAAGTGTTTTTGGATATCAGATGCGATTTGATTTAAGTGAGGGCTTTCCTATGGTAACTACTAAAAAGCTACACTTAAAATCTATAGTCTATGAATTATTATGGTTCATAAAAGGTGATACAAATGTCAAATATCTTCAAGAAAATGGTGTGAGAATCTGGAATGAATGGGCAGATGAAAATGGAGATTTAGGACCGGTCTATGGTCATCAATGGCGAAATTGGAACAGTGATGACATTGATCAATTAAAAGAAGTAATTAAGACGTTAAAAAATAATCCAGATAGCAGAAGAATGTTAATTTCTGCATGGAACCCAAGTGTACTTCCAGATAACTCTGCTTCTTTTTCAGAAAATGTGGCTAATGGAAAAGCAGCATTACCACCGTGCCATGCATTTTTTCAATTCTATGTGTCTGATGGGAAATTATCTTGTCAACTTTATCAAAGAAGTGCAGATGTTTTTTTAGGGGTTCCATTTAATATTGCCTCGTATGCATTATTTACGATGATGATGGCTCAAGTTTGTGGTTATGAGGCGGGAGAGTTTATTCACACATTTGGAGACGCTCACATATATAGCAATCACTATGAGCAACTAAAATTACAATTGTCTAGAGAAGCTAGAGCATTACCAACAATGAAAATAAATCCTGAAATCAAAAGTATTTTTGATTTTACTTTTGATGATTTTGAGCTACTTAATTACAATCCTCACCCACATATTAAAGGTGCGGTAGCCATATAAAATTTTTATGATAACAATAATTGCTGCCATTGGTTCTAATAATGAGTTAGGGAAAGACAACGACTTAATTTGGCATTTACCAGCTGATTTAATGCGTTTTAAAAAAGTAACTACAGGACATGCAATTATCATGGGTAGAAATACCTTTGAATCTATTGGAAAACCACTACCCAACAGAAGGTCCATAATAATTACTAGAAACACTTCCTATACAAAAGAAGGATGTGAGGTAGTTCACAGCTTAGAAGACGCTATTAATTTAATTCAAGATCAAGAACATGCTTTTATTATTGGAGGAGCACAAATTTATAATGAGTCCATGAATAAAAACTTAGTAGATCAACTAGATATTACAGAGGTGCATCAAAATTTTGAAGCAGATGTTTTTTTTCCCGTAATAAAGAATTCAATTTGGAAAGAAGTTTCTAGAGCGTCATTTTCGTCAGATGAAAAAAATAAATTCAATTATAGTTTTATAACCTACAAGAAGCTTACCTAGATTATTTAAGCCTTGAACCCTGGTCTAAACGTATATTATATTTTTGTTCAGCAAATTGAAAGTAGTTGAATAATTTATAATTTACTTCCAAGCCATAATTCATTTGAGGACTATATTCAATCACGTTTTCATATATGGAAGAGTTATATTTTGAGGGGTTTAATGCTCTGATATTCCAGTTAGTTACATAAGTAGTATTCTTATTTTCTAAAAATTTTAGGGAATAATAGTTCATTGGTTTTGCAATAGTATTTAAGTAAAGAGTGAATCCAATATCAATAATAATAATTTCATATTCTAAACTTTCATTGGAAATAATAACAGGTTTTTCTTTATTTTTTATACTTAAAGAACTGCAACTAGCAATTAGTGTACTCAAAAAAAACAATCTCAAAAATTGAAATAAATACCTCATAATTTAGTTATTAGTCTAAATTTCCGAAAAAATTATTGAAGTAAGAATATTTTTTAAAATTTTAATTTTATGAAGGGATAAAGTATCTTTAGAAAAAAATCATTTAAAATGAGAACAGTAGTTACAATTATACTTTTTTTAAGTATTCAAATCAGTGTCGCACAAATAGTGTCAGAAAAAGAGCGAGCCATCCTTAAAGATGAGTTGTTAGAAGATAGGTTCCAAAATCTACTACCTCAATTAATGGATGATGCAAATCTAGATATGTGGTTACTTATTTCAAGAGAATATAATGAAGATCCAGTATTAAAAACAATGTTGCCCGCAAGATGGTTGAATGCCCGAAGAAGAACTATGATTCTTTTTTACAGAAATAAAGAACAAAATACGATAGAACGTATTGCTGTAGCAAGATACGATATTGGAAAAAGTATAAAATCTGCCTGGAATAAAGAACTTGAGCCTGATCAATGGAAAGCGTTATCTGATATTATAGCAAAAAGAAATCCAGCTAAAATTGGGATTAATTATTCAAAACATTTTGCGCTTGCAGATGGATTGGTTAAAACAGATTATGAGGAGTTAGTTGTAAACTTACCCGACTCTTTAGTGTCTAAATTAGTGTCTGCAGAAAAACTTGCCATTGCTTGGTTAGAAACAAGGACAGAAAAAGAGATGAACCTTTTTAAAAAATTGGTAAAAATTACTCATGATATCATAGATAATGCTTTTTCAAAAAACTTTATTAAGCCGGGAAAAACTTCAACAGAAGATGTAGTTTGGTTTATGCGTCAAACGGTTACGGATTTGGGGTTAGAAACCTGGTTTCATCCAACAATAGACATACAAAGAACAAATCAAGAACTCAAATCACATATTTATTCATTTACCAAAGGTGATAAAGACAAGATTATACAAAAAGGAGATTTATTACATTGCGATTTTGGCATCACATATATTGGATTAAATACTGATTGTCAGCAACATGCCTATGTTTTAAAAGATGCTGAAACAGCAGTGCCAGAGTATTTGACAAATGCATATAAGAAAGGGAACCGATTACAAGATATTTTAACAACTAATATGCAAGAAGGAAAAACTGGAAATGAAATTCTTTTAAGTTCATTAGCAACAGCAAAAAAAGAAGGATTGCGTCCTTCTATTTATACGCATCCGTTAGGAAAATATGGCCATAGTGCAGGAACAACTATTGGAATGTGGGATTCTCAAGGAGGAGTTCCCTTTAGAGGTGATTATGCTTTACATAAGAATACAGTTTACGCTATAGAATTGAATGTTACAGTGAAAATTCCTGAATGGCAAAAAGATATCAGAATTATGTTGGAAGAAGCAGGTTTTTATGGAGATAATTTCTTTGAATATGTAAATCAAAGACAAACAGAAATCAAACCAATTAAAGTTAATTAATGACAGGAATTTCTATCGTTGATCGATTTAAAATCTTTGCTATTTTTAATCGAAGAATTGGATTGTTATTTCTATTTGTACTTGCCCTATATTTTGATGGAATGGGTTTTGCATCCATGTTTCCACACGCACAAACTGTTACAAATATTTTCATGTTGATTGCTTTTTTTTTGTTATACATCAGATCTGTAAAACGAACAAGACAATTAATGATTTATGCTGTAATTATTGGTTTTATAGGAGAGTACTTCTTTTCTATTTTTTTAAATATGTATACCTACAGATTATCTAACCTTCCGATTTATATTCCTTTTGGACATGCTGCAGTATATGCAAGAACCTATACTTTTTCAAAAGCATCAATTGTTAAGAAGCACCAAAAACAAATTGTAAAATTTATGAGATTAGTAATTGCATTATTTGCTTTATTCTATCTCATTGCTTTCAATGATATTTTTGGCTTTGTAATGACAATTTTTGTGTTTTTAATATTGATTAAAAGGCCAAAAGATCAATTGTTTTTTTTAACAATGTATATCGTTGTTGCAGTTTTAGAAATTGGAGGTACTGCATATGAGGTTTGGTCTTGGCCAGATACTGCCTTTGGGTTTTTCCCTTTATTAAAAAGTCATAATCCACCCAGTGGAATTAGTCTTTTTTACTTTTTATTAGATATTGGCTGTTTTGTATTATACACACAATTAAATAGTAAGACATGGAAAAGGCTTAAAAATATTAGAAGACTTCAGCAAGTTTAAAATTATTATAATAAATATGCTGTTACAAGTCGAAGACCAACAAAAACGATGATGGCTATTGTGCCATAGATCGCTACTTTCATGGCAGCATTTTTATAATATACTTCATGGTTTTTAGCATCTTTCTTATAAGAAATTACCATAAAAATAATAAAAGCTATGATGAAAATAATAGCAAAAATGATTCGACCTTTTGTAAACATAAATTGTGTATTTTTAACAAAATTACGAATTAAATGAAAACCGCAATTGTTTTTGGAGCAACTTCTGGCATTGGAAAAGAAATTTCTGAACTATTACTTAAAGATGGGTATAAAGTAGCCATTACAGGCAGGCGATTAGAGAAGTTAGAGGCACTTAAAAACCAATATTCTAATCAGGTGTATATTGCTCAAAATGACATTCAAAAAGTAGATGAATTAGAAAAGGTATTTAATGATATCCTTGAAGAATTTACAACAATAGATATCATCATACAATCTTCAGGAGTAGGACATATTAACCCCACATTAGCTTGGAGCATGGAAGAGGAAACAATTCATACAAATGTAGTGGGAGTTACCAAGTTGTACGATTTGACTTTTAATTTATTTCGAAAACAAGGATTTGGTCATTTGGTAGGAATCACCTCCATAGCCTCTATTAGAGGGAATAGAGGAGCACCTGCCTATTTTTCATCAAAGGCTTACCAAAAAGCATATTTAGAAAGTTTATACATGAAAACAAAAACTATAAAGTCTAATAAAGTTTTTATTACTGATATTCGACCTGGTTTTGTAGATACAGCAATGGCTTTAGGAGATGGTATTTTTTGGATGGTTCCTTTAGAAAAAGCAGCAAAACAAATTTATACAGCAATCAAGAAAAAGAAAAGAGTGGCTTATATTTCTAAACGCTGGAAATTAATTGCTTTAGTTTTAAAAATAGCGCCTGCCAGTCTTCTTAAAAAAATGATTTAACATAACACTTACACAAAATATGAAAAAATATACAGATGCCGTTCATGAATTTCACTCAGCATTTAAGCTAGGGATTAAAAATGAACCAACAGCTGACATTGGAGCAGCAAAAAATTTACTTCGTTTTAATCTAATGAAAGAGGAAAATGAAGAATATCTTGAAGCTGCCAATGACAATGATTTAGTAGAAGTTGCAGATGCTTTAGGAGATATGTTATATATTTTAGCTGGAACTATTATAGAGCACGGAATGCAATACAAGATTGTGGAGGTTTTCGATGAAATTCAACGAAGTAACATGAGTAAGTTAGGGGAGGATGGACATCCAATTTTTCGTGAAGATGGAAAAGTATTAAAAGGGCCTAATTACTTTAAGCCAAATATTGGTGAAATTTTAGAAAAATAAGTACTGGTCTAGCACTAAAGAGGGATGTTTTAAGGCTATTATTTACAGTTTAAAACGCTGTCCTTCTGTTGCAAATCTAAACCCTAGCAATTCTAAATCATTTCGTTCTTTAGAATTAGTCTGTAATGCAGGGTTGGTATGATTAAAATGAATAAAAATTACTTTTCTCTTAGTTTCAAATGATTCATTTTTAAAAAGGTCAACAGTTTCTTCAATAAATGGGTGTGGTACTTCGCTCATGGGCCTATTAATTTCTCCTTCCTTAAAAAAGGTAGCATCTAAGAATGCATAATCAACTTTCTTTACTTCTTCTACAATACTTTTTTCCCACAAATCCCATTTATTAATGTCTGGAATAAATAGTGCAGATTTATTTTCCCCTTCAATTTTATAACCTACTGTCTCTGAGAACTCGTCTCTATGAGGAACTAAAAAGGGAGTAACTGTTAAAGAGTTATTTAGTTTAATTGGGCTGTCTTTTGATAAATCAGAAAATATAATATTTTGAATTGAAACCAATTGACTCCAAGGGCCATTATCATTAAGAAATTGTTTCATTTTGGGCATTGCAAATACACGAATATTCTTCTTCCCTAACGCCTCTTTACCAAAATATAACAATCCAGCATAATGTCCTATATGTGCATGAGTTATAAAAACACCATCTATAATGGTACTAGTTTTTAGATGATTTTTTTCTAAATCTGCTAATTGAGTAGAAATGTCTGGAGTAGCCTCAAATAAGAATTTTTGTTGAGCCTCCTTATCAATTAACCCCAAAGAAACTACCTTTTGTTTTGGTGAAATGCCTTTATAGAAATCATCACAGCATTTTTTTTGACATCCAATATGAGGAAAACCACCATCTTGTGCCGTTCCTAAAATTGTAATGTATTGGTTTGCTTGGTTGGTTTTGTTTATGGCTACATCATTAGTAGTGCATCCTATCACACTAATAATGAACACCGCTAAATAACATAATTTTTTCAAAGCTTAAACTTTTACTCTCCAACCATACGGGTCTTTAGATGTATTGGTTTGAATGGCTATAATTTTCTTTTTAAAGAAAGAAGCATAAGTATCTGATAGTTCTGGGAGTTCATAATCTGTTTCTTGATATCCAAAACCTGCAATAGGAGAAATTACAGCAGCAGTTCCTGCACCAAACATTTCTTTTAAGTGTCCGTCTTTTGCTGCTTGAACAACTTCACTCACAGAAATTTTTCGAACTTCAACAGGGATATCATGATCTTCGGCAATTTGTAAAATACTTTTTCGTGTAATTCCGTCTAATATTCTATCGTTTGTTGGACTGGTAATTAAAACCTCCCCAATACGAATAAAGATATTCATTGCACCAGCCTCTTCAATAAATTGGTGCGAGTTATCATCGGTCCAAATTACCTGATTATATCCTTTTTCTATGGCTAGTTGCGTGGGGTAAAATTGTGCAGCATAATTCCCACCTGCTTTTGCAAAACCAACTCCTCCATTTGCAGCTCTAGCATATTTCTCTTCAATTAAGACAGTTACTTTACCAGAGAAGTAAGCTCCTGACGGGGCCGTAGAAATAATAAAAGTATAAGAATCTGCAGGGGAAGCATGAAGTCCTTCTCCAGAGGCAAACATGAAAGGACGAACATATAAAGAACTTCCTTCAGTTGTAGGAATCCAGTCATTATCTATTTCTAGTAATTTTTTTAAACCATCCATAAATAATTCTGCAGGAATTTCAGGCATCATTAAACGTTCTGCTGAAAGATTAAGACGTTTACAATTTTCTTCTGGCCTAAACAAAAAAACCTCTCCCTTACCATCTTTATAAGCTTTCATTCCCTCAAAAATAGACTGCCCATAATGAAATATTTTTGCTGCAGGGTTGATGAGTATAGGTTCATTAGGTTTAATGATTGGGTTTTGCCACGCACCATCAATATATTCACATTGAAAAATATGATCAGAAAAAACTTTTCCAAAAGGTAAATCACTAAAGTCTACATTACTGATTTTAGACTCTTTTACAGGTTTAATTTTGATATCCGTAGCCATGCTTATTTAAAAGTGTATTCAAACAAATGTAAACAAAATTGTTTGTTTTTTTAAGTAAAAAAGCACTCGTAGTTTTTATTTTAACAACTATCTTTGATTTGTATAAAATTAATTTTTTTTGATATGAAGAAAATAGGAATAGTGATGTTATTATCTTTTGTGATTGTAGCTTGTAATTCAGCTAAAAAAGATACTAAAAAAGAAAATAAAATAGTAGAAAATACTACTTACAGTAGTTTTGGAGATACCATATCTGCATTAAATTATCTATCATCCAATTACGCTTTATCAAATTATAAAGCATTAAAATTAGGAGATACCATCAATTTAAAATTTAATGCTAGTATCAAAGAGGTTTGTTCAAAAAAAGGGTGTTGGATGACACTACCAGCAGGTAATGATAAAGAAACTATTATGGTTCGATTTAAAGATTATGGTTTTTTTATGCCTCTTGATGCCTCAGGCAAAGAAGTAATAGTAGCTGGAAAAGCTTTTGTAAATGAGGTATCTGTAGTAGATTTAAAACATTATGCAGAAGATGCAGGGAAATCAATTGAGGAAATTGCTAGCATCACTGAGCCAGCTATGGAGTTTGCTTTTGAAGCTAATGGAGTATTACTAAAAAAGTAATAAGTAATAGCAACAAACCCTTGAAAAGAGAAATTATAAAAACTTCAGACGGATCAACTACCATTCATATTCCAGAATGGAATGAACAATACCATTCTATCCATGGTGCTATTCAGGAAGCTAATCATGTTTATATACAACATGGATTAAATTATAAAACTACCAATAAAATAGGGGTTTTAGAAATCGGTTTTGGAACTGGATTAAATAGTTTCATGACGTTTCTAGAAGCACAAGAAAAGAAGCTGTTCATTGAATATGTTGGAGTAGATGCTTATCCTATTCTTCAAGAAGAGCTATTAAAATTAAATTATGTTACTGAGTTAGATGCAACTCCATTTGCTAAAGTTTTTGAATCATTTCATTCCTGTTCTTGGGAGGAGAAACACCGAATTACTCCTAAATTTTCTCTTTTAAAGAGAAAACAATTTTTTCATGAAATTGATGATGAAAATAAGTTTGATGTTATTTATTTTGATGCATTTGGCGCACGTGTTCAGCCAGAATTATGGACTGAAATAATTTTCAAAAAAATGTTTTTAGCTCTAAAATTAGAGGGAGTATTGGTTACCTATGCTGCTAAAGGGAGCGTAAGAAGAGCCATGCAATCTGTAGGGTTTACTGTTGAGAGATTACCTGGTCCTCCAGGAAAACGAGAGATGTTACGCGCATTAAAAAAATGATACTTCTAAGGTTTGAAAAATATATTTATTGAATCTAATTTTTTTTACCTTAGTACTTTACAAATAATAATTATGAAATTTCAAAGAAAATTTGGTAGACGAAGAGCATCAAAACCTAAAAAAGGTCTCATCTTAATTATGCTTTTAATATTAGTATTATTCCTTTGGAATCAGGCTGAAAATATTATGGCAAGTTTATTCGATTAAATTGCATAAATAGGTTAAATAATATTAATTTTTTTATATTTCAAAAAAGTTCAATTTTAGTTAAAAAATGAAGAAAATTGACCTTTTTTAACTAAAAAACATCAAAAAAAGCTTTTTTTTGAGTAAAATTGGTCAATTCTTTATTTATCATTTTGTGCTTTTTTAGTGAAAATATAAACATCTCAATAAATAGTTTTTGAAGTTAAATACATGCCGTAAGAATTGATTAAATTTGTGAATGCGGTTTTTATATTCTCAAACAAAATAAACGAAACATTGAATTCAGAAAAAATCATATTAGGAATTGATCCAGGTACTACCATCATGGGGTTTGGTATTATAAAGATTGTTGGTAAAAAAATGGAATTTATTCAAATGAATGAGTTGTTATTAAAAAAATATGATGACCATTACCTAAAGTTAAAGCTCATTTTTGAAAGAACATTAGAATTAATTGATACTTTTAAACCTGATGAAATTGCTATTGAAGCTCCTTTTTTTGGTAAAAATGTACAATCTATGTTGAAGTTAGGTCGAGCACAAGGGGTTGCTATGGCAGCCGGACTATCTCGAGAAATTCCTATTACTGAATATCTACCAAAAAAAATTAAAATGGCAATTACAGGTAATGGAAACGCTTCAAAAGAACAGGTAGCCCTTATGTTAAAGTCGTTATTAAATTTAAAAACATTGCCAAAAAATTTAGACTCCACAGATGGATTAGCAGCCGCTGTTTGTCATTTTTATAATGCTGGAAAAATCACTCAAGGTAAAAATTATTCTGGTTGGGATGCTTTTGTAAAGCAAAATCCAAAAAAAATTAATTAATAATTTCAATAATTTATATTGAGCGGCATCTACATACATATTCCTTTTTGTAAGCAAGCTTGCTTTTATTGTGATTTTCATTTTTCTACCTCTTTAAAGAAAAAAGATGAACTCATAAACTGTCTTATCAGTGAAATCAAACTAAGAAAGAATGAGTTGAATACTGATGTTATACAAACAATCTACTTTGGTGGAGGTACTCCAAGTTTATTACAACTGTCCGAAATAGAGCGTATTATAGATGCAGTTTACGATAATTATGAGGTTGTTACTAACCCTGAAATTACACTTGAAGCCAATCCAGATGATTTAACAAGCTCTAAAATTGTTGAATTAGCTACCAGTAAAATAAATAGATTGAGTATTGGAATTCAATCTTTTTTTGAGGATGATTTAAAATTAATGAACAGAGCACACAACGCTAAAGAAGCTTTAAGTTGTTTAATCGAAGCCAAAAAATATTTTAAAAATATTTCTATTGATTTAATTTATGGAATTCCGGGTTTATCAAATAAACAATGGAAAAAAAATATTGACATAGTTCTTTCCTCCGGAATTACACATATTTCAAGCTATGCTTTAACTGTTGAGCCAAAAACTCCGCTAGAATCATTGATAAAAAAAGGAATGGTTGAAGATGTTAGTGATTTGCAAGCACAAGAACAGTTTTACATATTAATAGAGGAACTTTCAAAACATAATTTTATTCATTATGAACTTTCAAATTTTGCAAAAGATGGAGCTTTTAGTATTAATAATTCATCCTATTGGCAAGGAAAATCTTACCTTGGTATTGGCCCTTCAGCACACTCTTTTAACGGTAAACAAAGGAGTTGGAATGTAAAAAATAATTCGAAATATATTTCAGCTATTCAGCAAAACAAATTACCGATAGAGAGAGAATTATTATCAATTACTGATCAATACAATGAATATATAATGACCGGTTTACGAACTATTTGGGGAGTATCTTTAGAAAAAGTAACCAAAGAATTTGGAAAAGATTATTGCACCTATTTGCTTTTACAATCAGAAAAATATAGAGCTGAAGAATTATTGTATATTGAAGACGAAAAATTAAAAACAACTAAAAAAGGAAAATTTTTATCAGACGGTATTTCTGCTGATTTATTTAAACTCGAAGTGTCTTGATTACAGAAATAAAATACAACTCAAAAAAATATACAATTGATCTAACTAAACCCTTAGATATTTCTATTCCTTTAAGGGATGGCAAAAATAATGTGAATGCATGGTACATAGACCCACCTAAAATATTTCCAGTAGTTTCTGATGATTGGATAGGTTCAGTTAAAAAAGGAGCTGATGTAAATTTCAATACAATTCATTTTAATCCTCATTCTCATTGTACCCATACAGAAACTGTAGGACACATCACAAAAAAAGTACATTCTATTCATCAAAATTTACAACAATTTTTCTTTTTAGCAGAGGTTGTAACTATTCCGCCAGAAAAAATTAATGATGATTTTGTAATTACAAAAAAACAATTACAATATGCATTGGGTAACAAGAAAAGAGATGCTATTGTGATTAGAACTCTCCCTAATTTATCAGATAAAAAAACAATGCAATATTCACACACAAATCCAATATATTTGAAGGAGGAGGCGGCTGTATATTTGCGTGATAAAGGAGTTAATCATTTGTTAATTGACTTGCCATCAGTAGATAAAGAGAAAGATGATGGAAAATTACTTTCACATAATGCCTTCTGGAATACTTCAGGTAAATTACGTTTAGAGGCAACAATTACTGAATTTATTTATGTCCCAAATACCATAAAAGATGGAGCGTATTTTTTAAACCTAATGGTAGCTCCTATGGAAAATGATGCAAGCCCTAGTAAACCTGTATTGTATGAAATTAATACTTAAAAAATGAAAAAAAAATCTAAGTATTTTATATACTCATTAATTATTCTCCTAATTTTTGTAATTGGAAATGGTGTCTATGCAGATATTTCTGTTAAAGACTTGAAAAATGAATTTGCAAATGAACATTCTCAATTCATTGAAATCGATGAAATGAATGTGCATTACAGGGATGAAGGTGAAGGCTTCCCTATTGTTTTAATTCATGGGACAGCAGCATCCTTACATACCTGGGATGATTGGACAGATGAATTAAAAAGAACCAATAGGGTTATTCGAATGGATTTACCTGCTTTTGGTATTACAGGGCCGAATAAAAATGCGGATTATTCTTTACAAGCATACACAGACTTTCTAAACTCTTTTATTGAAAAATTAAAGCTTAAAAAATTTCATTTAGCAGGAAATTCTTTAGGAGGAAATATTGCTTGGAATTATGCAGCTGATTACCCACAAAAAATTGAAAAGTTAATTTTGGTAGATGCAAGTGGATTACCCACGAATAAGCAACCTCCCTCAATTTTTAAAATGGCAAAAACACCTTTGTTAAAAACGCTCTTTTTATATGTGACCCCAAAAATATTGATTAAAAAGAATATAAAAGAAGTGTATGCAGACGATTCTAAAATTACTGATGAGTTGGTAGATCGTTACCACAAAATGGCTTTAAGAGTTGGGAATAGAAAAGCTTTTATAGATAGAGCAAAGACCGACTTCGGTTTAGATTCTACAGTAAATATTAATAAGTTAAAGACTATTATGACCCCCACATTATTAATATGGGGTGCACTAGACCTATGGATTCCTTTAGATAATGGTATTCGTATGGATCGTATCCTAGTTAATTCTTCACTAAAGGTGTTAGAAAATTCAGGACATGTTCCTATGGAGGAAAACCCTGAAGAGAGTTTAAAATTAATGACAGATTTTTTGTTAGAAAAAGAATTAAATTAAGAAATTAGTAAATAAGAATAGATCTATAAAACCATAAGAATGAGTATAGAATGGAAAGGTGTTATGCCAGCGGTAACTACCAAGTTTACAGATGACGATAAATTAGACCTTAAGATGTTTGAAAATAATATTCAAGCACAACTAGAAGCTGGAGTTCATGGAATTGTTTTAGGAGGTACTTTAGGTGAAGCGAGTACTCTATTAGAGGAAGAAAAGAGAATTCTTACAAAAACTACGGTATCTCTTGTAGCTGGAAAGGTTCCGGTTTTAATGAATATTGCTGAACAAACCACAAAAGGAGCAATTCATGCCGCACATAAGGCTGAGGAAGACGGTGCACAAGGCTTAATGATGTTACCTCCTATGCGATATAAGGCAGGCGATAAAGAAACCGTTGCCTATTTTAAAGCAGTGGCTAATAATACTTCTTTACCTATTATGATTTATAACAATCCAGTAGATTATAAAATAGAGGTAACTCTAGATATGTTTGAAGATTTACTACTTTGTAAAAATATTGAAGCTGTTAAAGAATCTACAAGAGATATTTCTAATGTTACTAGAATTAAAAATAGGTTTGGAGACCGTTTAAAAATTATGACAGGTGTAGATACCCTAGCTTTAGAAAGTTTGGTTATGGGGGCTGATGGCTGGATTGCAGGATTAGTTTGTGCATTTCCTAAAGAAACAGTAGCCATTTATGAACTTCAGAGAGCAGGTAGAATTAAAGAAGCCATAGAAATCTATAGGTGGTTTTTACCTTTATTAGAGTTAGATATCAATCCTAAATTAGTTCAGAATATTAAATTAGCCGAAGTTTACACAGGAATTGGAACTGAAAATGTTCGTGCTCCAAGACTACCCCTAAGTGGAGAAGAACGAAAACAAGTTATTAAAATCATTGAACAAGGAATACAAAACCGTCCTATTTTACCAGCCTACAAAAATGTATAGAATGATTACAGGAAAAAATTATATTGGGAATTCATTATCTGCAAAAGGTTCCATTACCTACAAAACATTTAACCCTTTATTGAACGTAGAAAATCAAACTACTTTTTATGAAGCTTCAAATGAAGAGTTAGAACTAGCTGTAAATTTAGCTTCAAGTGCTTTTAAGGATTATAGAAAAACTACAGGAAAACAGAAAGCATTATTTTTAAATTCCATTGCAGATGAACTACTAGCTCTAGATGAACTACTCATCGAAACCTATTGCTCTGAAACTGGTTTACCTGAAGGAAGAGCAAAAGGAGAACGAGGAAGAACTGTAGGACAATTAAGAAGTTTTGCAAGTTTAGTTCATGAGGGCTCTTGGGTTGAAGCATCCATTGATTCTGCAGATCCTGAAAGGACACCAGCACCCAAGCCTGATTTAAGAAAAATGTTAATTCCCATAGGTCCAGTAGTTGTTTTTGGTGCCAGTAATTTTCCACTAGCATATTCTACAGCAGGTGGTGATACTGCCGCAGCTTTAGCAGCAGGATGCCCAGTCATTGTAAAGTCGCACCCAATGCATGCAGGAACAGGTGAATTAGTTGCATCAGCTATTATCAAAGCTGCTGAAAAGACCGGGATGCCAAATGGTGTATTTTCAAATATAAATAGTAGCGGTATACAAGTTGGTGTAGATTTAGTCCAACATTCAAAAATAAAAGCAGTAGGGTTTACTGGAAGTATCAAAGCTGGAAGAGCTTTATTCGATTTGGCAGCTAAAAGGGATGAACCAATTCCTGTATTTGCTGAAATGGGGAGTGTAAATCCGGTAATTATTTTACCAGAAGTTCTTCAAAAAAAAGGTAAAGAGTTAGCTAAAACCTATGCAGGTTCTATTACTTTGGGCACAGGTCAGTTTTGTACAAATCCAGGCTTATTATTTGGAATTAAAAGTGCAGAACTAACTGCTTTTATTGAAAATTTAGGAAAAGAGGTTTTACTTATCCAGCCCTCTGTAATGTTGCATCCTAATATCATTAGCGCTTTCGAAACTAATAAGATAAAAACAACTTCACAGTCAAATATTCAGGTTGTTGCAGAATATAAAGATGTTGTACAACCTAATTTTGCCAAATCAATGATCACAACTGTAGAAGGGGAAACATTTCTTAAAAATGCTACGTTACATCAAGAGGTTTTTGGGCCATTTTCTATAGTAGTTCAATGCAAGGATATTCGTCAATTAGAGGATATTATTTCTAGTCTTGAAGGTCAATTAACAGGAACAATCATTGCTGAAAATAATGAAATAACATCACATCCAAGAATAATTGAAACCCTACAAAATAGAGTAGGAAGAATCATTTACAACGGTGTGCCTACAGGAGTTGAAGTATCGCCATCTATGGTTCACGGAGGGCCTTATCCGTCATCTACAGATAGTCGTTTCACGGCTGTTGGAATCAATTCAATTAAGCGATGGGTTCGCCCATTTAGTTTTCAAGATTGGCCAAATAATCTATTGCCAGACGAATTAAAAGATGAAAATCCATTACAAATTTTAAGAGCTGTGAATGGAAGTCAAACTTCTGAAAGTATATGAGATCAGTTTTTGTTTGTATAGACGGCCATACGTGCGGAAATCCGGTAAGAGTTGTAAAAAGTGGCCATCCACCTTTGGTAGGAAATACCATGAGTGAAAAAAGGCAACATTTTATTAAAGAATACGATTGGATAAGAACAGGATTGATGTTTGAACCTCGAGGCCATGATATGATGAGCGGTTCTTTTTTGTATCCCCCTCACAATCCTAAAAATGATTTTTCAATTTTATTTATAGAAACTTCCGGAGCATTACCCATGTGTGGTCATGGAACTATTGGAACCATCACCATAGCTATAGAAGAGAAGCTAATAACTCCAAAAGTTCCAGGGAAAATTAGAATGGAAGCTCCTGCAGGACTTGTTGAAATAGACTACAAGCAAACAGGAGCTAAAGTAGATTGGGTTAAAATAACTAATGTGAAAAGTTATTTGGCGGCTGAGGCATTAACGGTTGACTGTCCGGATCTTGGAAACATTATTTTTGATGTTGCTTATGGTGGTAATTTTTATGCAATCATAGATCCTCAAAAAAACTTTTCAGGAATTCAGGATTATACAGCTAGTCAAATTGTTCAATACTCACAAAAAATTAGAGAAGAAATTAATACAAGGTATCCAAATACATTCATTCACCCTAAAGATTCCAGCATTAAAAATGTAACACACTTGTTATGGTCAGGAAGTCCATTGCATAAAGGGTCTGACGGTAGGAATGCAGTTTTTTATGGTGATAATGCTATCGATAGATCTCCTTGTGGAACAGGAACATCCGCTCGTTTGGCTCAACTACATGCCAAAGGAAAATTAAAAAAAGGAGTTGAATTTATTCATGAAAGTTTTATAGGAAGCACTTTTATAGGTTGTGTAGAAGAAGAAACTACTGTAGGAAATATTCCAGCTATTATTCCAAGTATAAAAGGATGGGCTAAGATTTATGGCTACAACACCATCATCATTGATGATAAAGATGACCCCTATGCACATGGGTTTTCTGTGATTTAAATACAAGTAAAATGTCAAAAAAAGTTGTCATTATTGGTGGAGGAATTATGGGAGTGTGCTCGGCGTATTTTCTTAATAAAGAAGGGCATGAAGTAACTATAATAGATAAATCTAATTTTTCTAGCGGAGCCTCTTTTGTAAATGCAGGATACATTACCCCAAGCCATATCATTTCTTTGGCAGCTCCTGGAATTATAACCAAAGGACTTAAATGGATGTTTAATCCTGCAAGTCCGTTTTATGTAAAACCAAGATTAAATAAAGATTTTTTACAGTGGGCATGGGCCTTTAAACGTTCTGCAACTAAACAAAAAGTTGCACAATCTATTCCTGTAATTAAAGACATTAATATACTTAGTAGAGAGCTATATGCCTCAATGAAATCATCTGGAGATTTAGATTTTCATTATGAGCATAAAGGATTATTAATGGCCTACAAAAACGATAAAGCAGGGGAACAAGAATGGGAGGTAGGTAAAAAAGCAATAAAACTTGGTTTAAAGGTAGAAAATCTAACGGCAAAAGAAGTTCAAGTTTTAGAACCTAAGGCCAATTTAAACATTAAAGGAGCTGTCTACTTTCATTCAGATGCTCATATGACACCTGGAGGTTTCATGAAAAATATGCTAGCTTACCTCAAAAGGAAAGGAGTAACTATACTCGCTGAGGAAGAAGTAAAGGACATCATTATTTCAAACAACTCCATCAAAAAAGTAATAACCAATAAACAAGAGATTACAGCAGATGAATTTGTAATGGCGGCGGGAAGTTGGTCTCCATTTATTAGTAAAAAACTTGGGATAAAAATGCTGTTACAACCTGGTAAAGGTTATCGAATTAATGTGGCTCAAGAGACCAATATTACTATACCTGCAGTATTGTTAGAAGCCAAAGTTGCTGTAACACCTATGAATGGTTTTACTCGTTTTTCTGGAACCATGGAGATTGATAAAATTAACCATAAAATTAATCCTGTTAGAGTGAATGCAATTGCAAATTCTGCTTCAGAATATTATCATGGATTAGAAATTAGTACTCAAGACAAAGAGGCTGCTGAGTGCGGTTTAAGACCGGTAACTCCAGACGGTCTTCCTTATATAGGCAGAACATCTCAATACAACAACTTAACTTTTGCTACTGGTCATGCCATGATGGGTTGGAGTTTAGGACCAGCTACTGGAAAACTGGTTTCAGAAATTATTTCAGATCAAAAATCATCATTAGATTTAAATCCATTTCGAGTACAAAGAAGATTTTAACTATTCATCACATCTTCTGCTAAAATCTTTCTAAGATACCACAACAGTTGTTGTGCGTTTTCTTTAGAAAAAACAAGCGGTGGTTTTATTTTTAAGACATTATGATCTAGACCATCAGAACTCATTAAAATACCATGGTCTTTCATTCTGTTAATAAGGTAATCGGTTTGTTTGGGTAATGGTTTTTTTTGAGCATCTACCAATTCTATTCCTAAGAAAAATCCTTGACCTCTTACGTCTCCAATAATAGGGAAATCTTTGGCTAAATTGAGAAGTTGTTCTTTTAAAAAAGCACCAATTTCTAGAGCATTTTCTTGTAATTTTTCTTTTTTTACTGTTTGTAATACAGCAGTTCCTATGGCACAAGAAACTGGGTTTCCTCCAAAAGTGTTAAAAAACTCCATACCATTTGCAAAACTATTGGCTACTGCTTCTGTGCAAACCACAGCTGCCAAAGGATGTCCGTTTCCTATGGGTTTTCCAATGGTAATAATATCTGGTATTACATCATGTGATTGAAAGCCCCAAAAAGAGGTTCCAAGCCTCCCACAGCCTACCTGAACTTCATCAGAAATACACAACCCACCTACTTTTCTAACTGCTGTATAAGCCCTAGATAAAAACCCTTCAGGTAATTCTATTTGACCACCGCAAGAAATAATAGGTTCTACAATTAGTGCACTCACCCCTCGACCTTTTTGATGAATCCTATCAATGCATTGTTGTACTTCTGCTGCATATTTTTCTCCAGTATTTTCACCTCTGTATTTTCCTCTGTAAGCATCTGGTAATGGGAAAATGTGGGTGTGTTCTGGAGCGCCTTTACCACCTTTTCCATCAAATTTATAGGAAGAAATGGCTACACAGGTATTGGTGTTTCCATGATAACCAACTTCTGAAGCAATAACATCTTGTTTACCCGTTACTGTTTTTGCCATTCTAATGGCCAATTCATTAGCTTCACTTCCAGAATTAACAAAATGAACAACACTTAATTCAGATGGTAAGGTGTCTAGAATTTCTTGTGCAAGCAAGTTGATGTTTTCATGAAGATACCTAGAATTTGTATTTAAAATAGCTGACTGCTGTTGTATCGCTTTTACTACTGTAGAGTGTTCGTGACCAACATGAGCAACATTATTAACGGTATCTAAATATTTTCTTCCTAATTGATCTAAAAGAAATACACCTTCTCCTCGAACCATATTTATAGGTTCTCTATAGTGTAAACTCATGCCTCTCCCTAAATGTTTTTTTCTGTACCCAATTAATTCTTTGTTTGAAGTATTTTTTTTTGTGCTAAGGTTTTTAATTCGAAATAATGTATTTGGGTCTATGCAAATACTTTTCCAAATAGCTATTTGGTTAGCGTAAGCAACCCCAGGAAAATCAGTGGTATAGTCTAATAAAGAGAGCATGATCTGAAAATGCAAATGAGGTGCCCAATTACCGTTTACAGTTTGATCACCTAGCTCACCAATTTTTTGCCCTTTTTGTATGAGGTCTCCTTTTTGATAGTGTAAAATACCCTCTGGATCTAAATGACCGAATAACGTGTAGAAGTCTAGTTCATTTTCTGTGTGTTTTAAAACAACCAACCCACCATATTCTTTGTTTCCGTGATCATTTACAGCGATTACTATTTCTCCCTCAAATAGAGCATGTACCGGAGTTTTTGTAGGTAGCCAGAAATCAATGCCTAAATGAATAGTTCTGCTTTCTGGGCCATAATTTCCAATTTTATCGTAGGTGTTTGAGGTGTACAAAGGTCTTGGTTCTAGATACCCACCTGAGATAATCTTTGTTGGATGCTCTTTTTGAAGTTGGTCTAGTTTATATTGAAATAAATCAATATTGTTAAAATCAGCTTGATGGCCAATCCAAGAACTAGACACACTTAGATCTAATAGTTCTATTTCTTTTCTATGAACCGATGGGAATAATTCTGTCAAAGAATATTCAGTAGTTGCTGCCCATTTTTTAAATTGCTCTTCATTTGGATGTGCAGAAAAACCACAAGCATCTCTAAAGGAATAATGTGCAAAATCTGGGCTAATTAGTACCCATTTATGCAAAACTTCCCATGCTGGTTTTTCACTAATTAGTAAATACCTATTGTTGGGTTCTTTATCTTTATTAATGGCAGATTTAGTTACAGAGATTACCAATCTCATTGCAATACAAGTAAACAAATGACTAATTTCTTTTTCTTGTAAAGTAAAAGTACTGTGGTATCCTTTTATTAGTTCTAACGAAGCCTCTAATGGATCATTATGATGCATGATAGCATAAGAACAAGCAATTGCTAAATCATTAATTGTTTGTGTATGAATTGCATCACCATAGTCAATGACACCGATAACTTTAGGGTCTTTTATATCTTCAGAAACTACTATATTATTATCATTTATATCATTATGTACAATACTTTTTCTTAGCGACTGATAGCTTTTAAATTGCTTTCTAAATAACGACTGAAAATGACTGATGACTTTTTTTTCTTTGGCGCTAAAAAGATGTAAGAAATTAGAGGTCCAAAGCGATTGTGAAATATCCCATTCAAAATTTCTGTAAGCTTCAGTATGTTTAAAAAAACGCAGGGTTTTAGTGAGTTTCCCACATTGCTGACCCAAATTAAACCTTAAAAAGTTTGATTGAGGATTAATACCACTCCATAATCGTCCTGGAATCCAACTTAGTAGACGAACGTTTCTTATACTTTTAGAACTATCGATGAACTCTGATGTAGCTCTTCTGTTTTTATCTAAAATTATTTTTGGGGAAACAATATCCGGTTTGTCTTTTAGATATTGTAAAATTTGTTCTTGAAAATCAGTATATTTTTTACTCTGATTTGGTCTGGATATTTTTAAAATATAACAATCTTTTGAATCAATTGATATTTTGAAATTAAAATCTGTTTCACCGGGAAGTTTAAAAGCAGTACCTTTTATATGATAGAAATCTAACAAGATTTTTTCTGCTTGTTTGTTAGATATTTTTATATTGTTATAATTCATGTATTCTCTAGAATAAACGCAAAATGATATAATTAGAAAAATTCAATAAAAGAATAAAGGTAAATAATAAACTAATAAAAAAATAGGATTGTTTAAATTTGAATTATGATTGTAAAAGGAAACATTGTAGATATATTAAATCATTCTATTTTTAAAGGAGAGATTGAGGTGTCTGATGGAAAAATTATTGATATTCGTCCAAGTGAACATGATGTAAAAAACTTCATTTTGCCAGGTTTTATAGATGCCCATATTCACATAGAAAGTTCGATGTTGGTTCCTTCAGAATTTGCAAAACTTGCAGTTCTTCATGGTACTGTAGCTACTGTTTCCGACCCGCATGAAATTGCCAACGTATTGGGAGTTCAGGGAGTAGATTTTATGATTGAAAACGGAAAAAAAGTACCCCTAAAATTTCATTTTGGAGCGCCAAGTTGTGTACCCGCCACTTCTTTTGAATGTGCCGGGGCTGTAATTAATGCAGATGATATTAAGTTGATGATGGAAAACCCTGACATCAACTATTTAGCTGAAATGATGAATTACCCCGGAGTGTTGTTTGAGGATGAAGAGGTGCTACAAAAAATTGAACACGCAAAAAATAATAACAAACCAATTGATGGTCATGCGCCTGGTCTTAGAGGCAATGATGTAAGTAAGTATATTGCTGCAGGAATTTCTACAGATCATGAGTGTTTTAGTTATGAAGAAGCTTTAGAGAAACTACAAAAAGGAATGAAAATTCTTATCAGAGAAGGAAGTGCTGCTAAGAATTTTGAGGCTTTGATTGATTTATTACCCGAACATTATAAAAATATGATGTTCTGTTCAGATGACAAACATCCAGATGATTTGCTAATAGGGCATATCAATCAATTATGTGAACGAGCAGTTGCTAAAGGAATAGATGTTTTTAAGGTGCTTCAAGTGGCTTGTGTAAACCCTGTACATCATTATAATTTAGAGGTGGGACTATTGCAAGTTGGAGATGCAGCAGATTTTATAGTGATTAATAATTTAGAGAAATTTAGGGTATTAGAAACGTATATTCAAGGTGAATTAGTCGCCAAAAATGGAAAAAGTTTTGTGAAGTCTGTTCCATTTGAAATCTTGAATAATTTTGAATCAGAAAAAAAGAAAGTAACCGATTTTGAGCTTCTTTGCTCAACAGATAAAATACGTGTTATTGAAGCGCTTGACGGGGAATTAGTAACCAATGAAATAATGGCTAACGCTTTGGTTGTTGATGGAAAAATAGTTTCAAATGTAGAAGATGATGTCTTAAAAATGACGGTGGTAAATCGGTATCAAAATACTAAACCATCTATAGCCTTCATCAAAAATTTTGGAATTAAAAATGGTGCTATTGCAAGTTCTGTTGGTCATGATTCACACAATATTATTGCCATTGGAACCTCTGATGAGCTTATTTGTAGCGCAGTAAATCTGTTGATACACCATAAGGGAGGTATTTGTGCTCTGAACGATACAACAGAAAGAATAGTTGCCTTACCTGTAGCTGGAATCATGAGTGATCAACCCGCTGAAATTATTGGAAATGCTTATGCAGAGCTTGACAGTATGGCAAAAGAAATGGGTAGTACCTTAAGCGCTCCTTTTATGACTTTATCTTTTATGGCTTTGTTAGTTATTCCTTCTTTAAAATTGAGTGATCAAGGATTATTTGATGGGAATTCTTTTAAATTTACTTCTTTAGAGGTAGCATAACTTTTATAATTAGTATTCAATTATTTCTTTAAATGCTAAAATCGTATTAAAATTTACTTTTTTTGCATAGATAATTTTATTTTTTACTTCAAAATAGCAAGCTATTTAATATTTTTAACCTTCAAATTTTTTACATAACTATATGAATTACCCAAAGAAAGTAATTATTGGAGATATTACTGTTCGAGATGGCTATCAACATGAAGAAAAATTTATTCCAACACAAGCCAAATTGTGGATGTTAGAGCAACTGCTTTTGGCAGGATTCAAAAATATTGAGGTTACCAATTTTGGAAATCCAAGAGGGATGCCTCAATTTTCAGATGCTGATGATTTATTTAAAAAAATTAGAACTTCAAAAAACGTGTCACATTTACTGTCTGAGGCTTCCTTAACAGCAATTACCATTCGAGAAAAAGCTGTAGAAAGAGCAATTCAGGCAAAATTGGAGGGTTATGGCCCAGATAGAATTTTATTAATGGTTTCCACTAGTGAATCTCACCATATGAAAAACTCTGGTTTGTCTTTAAAAGAGTATTGGAAGATGGCAGAAACTCAAATTAAAAAAGCGCATGATGCGGGTATTAAAGTAAACGGTACAGTAAGTACTATTTGGGGATGCCCAATTGAAGGTCCAACAGAACTAAACCAAGCGATAGACTTTACGAAACGTTGGTTAGATATTGGAGCAGATGATATAGAACATGCAGATCATGATGGTTCTGCATCGCCTGATAGAGTATACAGATATTATTCGATGTTACAAGATAAGGTAGGGATGACCGAGAAACAAATTGTTCACTTTCATACCACTAGAGGATGGGGAATGGCTAATGTTTTGGCTGCTCTTCAAGCTGGAATGACCCATTTTGAATCTACCATGGGAGGTATAGGAGGTCAGCCTGCAAATTTTGTTGATGGTATTCCAGTAGCTGGTACAGGTTCGTATTATTACAAAGACCCAAACTTAGTAGGTTTAGTTTCAACAGAAGACCTAGTAGTTATGTTAGATGAGATGGGAATTGACACTAATTTAGATGTTGATAAAGTACTAGAAATTGGAGCTATGAATGAACGTATTGTTGGGAGGCGTTTGCGTTCTGAAGCCATCAAAAATGGTAGAATCCCTAAGTCGCTAACTGGGCGCTAATTTTTTAGTATGAAAAAAATAATTGGATTTATAATTTTAATTTCTTTTGTATCATGTAGCTCAAAACTCTTTAAGGAAAAATGGACCAAAGAACAGGCCCCTGCCTATTTTAAAGCGAGGTTTGAAACAACGCAAGGAGATTTTGATATTGAGGCAAAAAGAGCATGGTCTCCTGAGGGAGTAGACAGACTGTATCAATTAATAAAAAATAAATTTTATACAGATATTGCTATTTTTAGAGTGGTACCTGGTTTTGTCGCTCAGTTTGGAATTCACAATGATAGTTTGATAAATGCAAGTTGGCGGAAATTTAAAATTGAAGATGAAGAGGTTATAGAAAGTAATGATCTCATGACAATCTCCTTTGCTAGAGGAGGAGTAAAGACAAGAACAACTCAAATATTTATCAATTTAAAAAACAACAAACGTTTAGATGCGCTAGCGTATTCTGGAGTGAAAGGTTTTCCGGTTATTGCAAAAGTAATTGCTGGAAAAGACAATATTTTAAAGTTTTATGATGGCTACGGAGACAGATTAGGTATGCGTCAAGATTCTTTAAATAGGTATGGTAATACATTTATTAGAACTAACTATCCTGAAATAGACTTTATAAAAAAAGCCTATATACTTAAATAAAAAAAGCCGCTTTAGCGGCTTTTTTTATTTAGATAGCTCTGTAAAATATTTATAGAAATAAGGAATGGTTTCAATTCCTTTTAAATAATTAAAAATACCAAAATGTTCATTTGGAGAATGAATCGCATCAGAATCTAATCCAAAGCCCATTAGAATGGTTTTGCTTTTTAATTCGTCTTCAAACAAAGACACAATTGGGATACTACCACCGCTTCGCTGAGGTATTGGAGCTTTTCCAAACGTTGCTTGATAAGCTTTACTAGCTGCTTCATAACCAATAGTATTTATAGGGGTTACATACCCTTGACCGCCGTGATGCGGAGTTACCTTTACTTGTACAGATGATGGGGCAATACGTTCAAAATGTTTAGTAAATAACTCAGTAATTTCATGCCATTCTTGGTTTGGTACCAAACGCATCGATATTTTTGCATAGGCTTTAGAAGCAATTACTGTTTTTGCTCCCTCTCCGGTATATCCACCCCATATCCCGTTAACATCTAGGGTAGGGCGTATGGAGTTTCTTTCATTAGTTGTATAACCTTTTTCTCCATAAACAGCATCAATAGCTAATGCTTTTTTATAGTTTTCTAGAGAAAAAGGAGCTTTTGCCATTTCATCTCTTTCTGCTCTAGAGAGTTCTTCTACTTTTTCATAAAAACCAGGAATGGTAATATGGTTATTATCATCATGTAATGAAGCAATCATCTTTGTTAAAATATTAATAGGGTTTGCTACTGCACCACCATACAAGCCAGAGTGTAAATCTCTGTTAGGTCCTGTAATTTCTACCTCAACATAACTTAAACCTCTTAGTCCTGTTGTAACCGAAGGAATATCATTGGCAATCATTCCAGTATCAGAAATTAAAATAATATCATTGGTTAACTTTTCACGGTTATTTTTTACAAACCAACTCAAGCTCACAGAACCCACCTCTTCTTCACCTTCAATCATAAATTTTACATTGCAAGGAAGATTTCCAGTAGTGGTCATGTATTCCATGGCTTTTACATGCATATACATTTGACCTTTATCATCACAGGCACCACGAGCAAAAATTGCCCCTTCCGGATGAAGTTCTGTTTTTTTAATCACAGGTTCAAATGCTGGAGAGTCCCATAAATCTAGTGGATCTGCGGGTTGCACATCGTAATGACCATACACTAAAATAGTAGGTAAATTATTATCAATTATTTTTTCTCCATAAACAATAGGGTATCCTGGAGTTTCACATATTTCTACAAAATCACAACCTGCTTTTTCTAAGCGATCTTTAACTGCTTCAGCAGTATCTAAAACGTCTTGTTGATATGCTGGATCTGCACTAACTGAAGGAATTTTTAGGAGTTCTATAAGTTCATTAATAAAACGATCTTTGTTTGCTTTTATATAGTTTTTAATGTCTGACATGTTTATTTTTTTTCGCACTCAAAAATACTAAAATTCCTACGATTCCGCTTTGCAAATTCAGACGAATGCTTATATTTGCAATCCGAAAGCTGAAAAAGTATTTCAGCTTTAGTTGCAGGCGTGGTGGAATTGGTAGACACGCTAGACTTAGGATCTAGTGCCGCAAGGTGTGAGAGTTCGAGTCTCTCCGCCTGTACAAATAAAAACCTCATCCTATTGAATATTCAATAAGTTGAGGTTTTTTAGTATGTAGGTCTAGAATCCTTAAAATTGTCTTTAGGCTAGATTAATTTTGAATAAAACTATAATCAATTTCTTCTACATAAATTTGTTGATATTTTTTCGCAAATTTATAGGTAAACAATTTTTTCAATTCCTCTATCTCTTGCTGATTAAACAATAGAACTAAATTTCCCTGAAGTGTTGGTATTGGGATGTTCTTTTTTACTTTGGGGCAAGGATAGTTCTCATTCCAATAGGAAGTATCTAATTGCAATATGTATTTTTTAAATTGTATGTATTCTTTTTTTGTAAACTCAAAAAAAATGTTATTGAAGGTAAGATGGTAACGATGACAGTTAATGCAAACCGTTAATTCTCCACTTTTTACTTTACCTATTGTTCTTATATAATTGCACATAATATGTATTATTTATTTAGATTTAATTAAAATAACTTATATTTGTCAAATATAAAATAGAATCATTCTAAATAAAAATTATATTACTAATTTTTTATTGTTTTTTGAACGAGTAAATACTATTAATTTTTGGAAGTAAAATTAATTCTACTCTCTTTACTTTTTTATTTGAATTTGGCTCCTCAGCAATGAGGGGCTTTTTTTTTGATTATGTACTTAAATTTTAACATCTAATGCATCACGTAAAGCATTACCAATTAACATAAAAGCCATGACCAAACTCATAATTGCTAGACCTGGAATAACAGCAAGATAGGGTTTTCCAAGAATGATATAATTGTAGTGATTTTTTATGATTGCACCCCATGATGGAGTTGGGGGTTGAGCTCCAATTCCTAGGAAACTTAAGCCACTTTCTATAAGAATTGCTGCTGCAAAATTGGCTGCAGAAATTACAATGATGGGGGCAATAATATTAGGTAAAATATGTCTAAAAATAATTCTAAAGTTAGAATACCCTAACACTTTTGCAGCCTCAACATATTGTTGTTGCTTGGTAGTTAATACTTGCCCTCGAACAACTCTAGCGACCTCCACCCACATGGTTAACCCAACAGCAATAAATACTTGCCAGTACCCTTTCCCTAAAGCTAGAGTTATTGCGATTACCAATAGCAAAGTAGGAATAGACCATGTGATATTAATCAACCACATAATAAATGCATCTATTTTACCACCATAATATCCAGCAATTGCTCCAATACCAATACCAATAAATAAAGATATAAATACAGCAATAAACCCTATAAAAAATGAGATTCTTGTTCCTATAAGTAGTCTGCTCAACAAATCTCGACCATATTTGTCGGTTCCAAAATAAAAAGTTTTCTTATTTATGTATTTTTTTGGTGAGTTATTTAGTAGGTTTAAGTTGATTTTTTTTGAGTATTCATCATTATAACCTGTATACTCTAATTCATCTTCAAGTATACGATATGACTTAATAGCAATTTCTGTGTTCATTTGAGTGTTCCCCATGAAAAGTCTATTAAAAAATGATTGTGTCTTTTTTTCTTTTAATGGGATGGTTAAGATATCTACAGAAAAGCCTGGCTCTTTAGAATGAATTTCTAAATGCATTTGGTTTGCATTTTGACTATTGTCTGGAGCAATTAAGTAACCAAAAACAGCAATAAACCCACAAAAAACAACAAAACAAAAACTAAATAAGCCAATTTTATTTTGCTTAAATTTTTGAAGAGCAACTTGGGAAAGTGATTTTGATTGGTTTATCATGAATACAAATGTAAAAAACCTGATAGCTTATACAAACATATCAGGTCTTTAGAATTTTAATTTTATTTCAGGCTAATTTTTCACAATCTCTTGATTGCTTACCAATTTTAGTTGACTTAATACATTTAATGCTTCAGAAATATAAAGATCTTTTGAAAGATTTTTGTGCCAAGCCTCTCTTTTTTCTTTTAAATCTTTGTTTACTTCAAATAGAGGTAATTCATAACTTGGTGAATTGAATGCTAATCCTGATTGATATTTGAATACTGATTTAAATTTCTTAGCATACTCATCGCTTTGTTTTGATTCTTTTTGATATTGCTTATAGTTTAAAGAGAATGACGAGTCATCTTGTTCTTTTTTTAACCACTTTGCATATTCATCAATGAGTTGAAACTTAGGATCTTTATTTATTCTTTCTATACTGGTTGTAACTACGTCAGAAAAATTACTGTAGGAGTTAACTTGAGAATAGGATGCTTGAGGTACCTTATCCCATGGTAATGCCCCTTCAAGATCGCGTTCTCCATATTTCATATAACTAAAACGAGTTGGCATTGCTATATCAGAATAAACTCCTTCAACCTGAGTAGAACCTCCATTAATTCTATAAAATTTTTGAATTGTCATTTTTAAATATCCTAAATCTTTTTCATAATTTGGATAAAATTTATTAACGGGTATAATATTTTGCACCGTCCCTTTTCCATAAGTTTGATTACCTCCAAGAATAACAGCTCTGTTGTAATCTTGCATGGCTGCTGCAAATATTTCGGATGCAGATGCAGACAATTCATTTACTAAAAGAACTAATGACCCTGTCCACTGAACCCTAGGATCAACATCTTGTTTAACAACAGCAGCTTCATTTCTATATTTTACTTGAACAACTGGACCTTTGTCAACAAATAAACCTGCTATTTTTATGGCTGTATCTAGAGAGCCACCGCCATTGTTTCTTAAATCAATTAATAAACCTTCAACATTTTCCTCCTTAAGACGTTCAATTTCTTTTTCCATGTCTTTGGCAGAATCTCTAAAGTTTCTATCTTCAAAACTAATATAGAATTTTGGTAAATCTATAATACCATATTTTTTTCCGTCTTTTTCTACAGTAGATGACTTTACAAAAGTTTCTTCTAATTGAACAATATCTCGTGTAATTGTAATTACTTTGGTAGAGCCATCAATTTTTTTCTTAACGGTTAATAGCACTTTGGTACCCTTTGGACCTTTAATAAACTTTATAGCATCGTCTAAACGCATTCCTACGATATCTATGGGATCTTCGTTTTCTTGAGCTACCTTTAAAATAATATCACCATCTTCTAGATCACCTTGTTTCCAAGCAGGTCCTCCAGAAACTAATTCAACGATGTGGGTATAGATTCCTTTCTTTTGAAGACGTGCCCCAATTCCTTCCACTTTACCTGACATATCTTGATCAAAACTTTCTTTAATATTTGGGGGCATATATAGGGTATGAGGTCCAAAGGATTCTGTTATACTATTTAAAAAAGTAGAAAACCAATCTCTATGCTCCAACTCATCAATTCGGATATATAAATTTTCCATGGAAATCATAACATCTGCTCTTGCCTTTTTTTCTAAAATAGAAAAAGATCTCTTTTTATAAGATTTATCTTTTTTGAGCGCTTCCTCATCTAAATCTTCTTCTTCTTGAATTTTACTTATGGTTTGTAATTTGAGTTGTTTTCTCCAAAAATCTTGAAGTTCTTTCTCAGAAGTTGCATAATCCATTGTTTTGAAGTCCAAATCAATAATTTCATCTTTTTTATAATTAAATGGTTTTTTTAAAATCGCATTATAATAACTTTTTGCATTTTTAATTTTATTCAAAAACCTACCATAAACAAGGCTATAAAAAGCAATATCAGATTCTTTGAGTTGGTTATCAATTTGAAATTTATATTTAGAAAATTCCTTAATATCATTTTTTGTAAAATATCTTTTTGAAGGATCTAAACCAGCAATAAAATTATCAAATACCTTTTCAGAGAAGTCATCATTTAGCTCTTTTTGAACATAATGACCTCGAGTAAGCATATAGTTGAGTACATAAATTAAAACCTTGTCTTTTTCAGGATCTTGTTCTTTAATAATTGTAGGGTTTGCAAAACTGAGACCGCTTATCAATAAAAAAAGAGAAAGAAAAGGGATAATAATTTTAGTTTTCATAGGCTTAAAATTCTGTAATTTAGTAACTGATATTTTTTGAGTTAAGTTAGGTTATTCATGATAATAACCAACTATGCTGAATAACAAAATTAAATAAAAACCACATGAGACCTTCTTTACAAAATGTTAAAAAAATATTCTTATTAAATTGGCTTACATTTGTGTGAAATCTTATAAGAATGGCAAATAAAAGACCTCTAATTTTAGTAACTAATGATGATGGCATCACTGCTCCTGGAATACGAGCATTAATTCAAATTATGAATACAATCGGTGATGTTGTTGTAGTTGCTCCAGATAGGCCCCAAAGTGGAATGGGTCATGCAATCACGGTAGATAATGTATTGCATTGTAATCCAATAACGATAGACGACGGTCCACAAATTGAATATAGCTGCTCAGGTACACCAGCAGATTGCGTTAAAATGGCCATTAATGAAATTTTAAATCGCAAGCCAGATTTATGTGTTTCTGGAATAAATCATGGGGCAAATTCTTCTATAAATGTTATTTACTCAGGAACAATGAGTGCTGCTGTTGAAGCAGGTGTAGAGGGTGTTCCGGCCATAGGTTTTTCATTATTAGATTTTAACTATAAGGCAGATTTCAAACAAGGAAAAGAATTTGTGAAGAGAATCACACTAAGTGCTTTAAAAAATGGTATTCCAGAAGCAACCGTTTTAAATGTAAATATTCCAAAATTAAAAGAGGAACATATAAAAGGAATTAAAATCTGTAGACAAGCTAATGGATATTGGCGAGAAGACTTTGATAAACGAAAAAGCCCGTTTGGAAAAGAATATTATTGGTTATCTGGAGAATTTATAAACAAAGATAAAGGGGAAGATACTGATATTTGGGCTTTAGAAAATGGATATATATCCATTGTTCCAGTTCAATTTGATTTAACAGCACATCACATGATTCAAAAAATTAATTCATGGGATTTATAAAAAAAGAAATTTCTATTGGTTTTATAATTTCTATTCTAGCAACTGCTTGTGGTGTCTTTTTATACTTACAATATTTTTCAAAATATGGATTTGAAGAAACAATTCTCATGATTAAAGAAGGGAATTTATATGCTCAAGTTCTATCATTATCAGCCCTGCCAAATCTCTTTGTATTTTTTGTTTTCATCAAGAAAAAACAAGATTATAGAGCAAGAGGGGTATTAATGGCTTCCATTTTAACTGCTTTAGTTACCTTTGTATTAAAATTCTTGTAGTTTAAAATAAATAAGACTTCAAGTAGATTTAACAATTTAGTTTAAGGTTAATTTACTTGACCTTATAATTTCATTCATATGAAATATTATATCATAGCAGGAGAAGCCTCTGGAGATCTTCACGGTTCAAACTTAATGAAAGCTTTGTATAAGCAAGACAACAAAGCTGAAATAAGATTTTGGGGTGGAGACCTCATGAGTAGTGTTGGTGGAACTCTTGTGAAACACTACAAAGAAAGAGCATTTATGGGGTTTGTTGAGGTTTTTATGAATCTTAATAAGGTTCTTGGAATGATTTCTTTCTGCAAAAAAGATATCCTAAGTTTTCAGCCACATATACTTATTTTTATTGATAATTCAGGATTTAATTTACGCATAGCTAAATGGGCAAAACCATTAGGATATAGGACTAATTATTACATTTCTCCTCAGGTTTGGGCTTCTAGAGCCAATAGAGTTGAAAAAATCAAAAGATACATTGATGCGATGTATGTAATTCTTCCTTTTGAAAAAGAATTCTATAAAAAATATAATTTCGATGTTACTTTCGTTGGTCATCCATTAATTGATGCCATTGCAAATAGAAAACAAATCGATGAAACTAAATTTAGAGCCCAGAATCAGTTAGGAGATAAACCAATAGTAGCATTGCTTCCAGGAAGTAGAAAACAAGAAATCACAAAAATGCTCTCAGTTATGCTATCATTGGTTGATGATTTTTCTGATTACCAATTTGTAATTGCAGGTGCTCCCAGTCAGAGTTATACTTTTTACAAAACAATTATTGGTTCCAAAAACATCTGTTTTGTAGATAACAGAACCTATGATTTATTGAGCATTTCTCATGCGGCTTTGGTTACCTCTGGAACAGCTACATTAGAAACCGCTTTATTTAAGGTCCCTCAGGTAGTGTGTTATAAGGCAAGTCTAATTTCCTATCAAATTGCCAAAAGGATTATTACACTTCGCTTTATTTCTTTAGTTAATCTGATAATGGATAAAGAGGTTGTTAAAGAATTAATTCAACATAATTTCACCACGAAAAATCTAAGTAAAGAATTAAATACCATTCTAGATGTGAACCACAGAACATCACTTATTGAAACCTATAATAAGCTAGAAGAAAAGTTGGGAGGAACAGGTGCCTCTATCAATACTGCAACTGCTATAGTGTCAAGTTTTAAATAATATTTTTTTAGTAACTTTAACCTGCTATGGAAAAGTTGCTAGGTTATAAACCCTTTCACTTTTTACTATTTCTTGTTTTAGGGATTTGTTTTCAGTTTTATACTGATT
>CBFHOD010000003.1:72465-77239 GCA_965657365.1 Flavobacteriaceae bacterium | reverse complement strand
CAACTCCCGCTACTACCAACCCTTTTAGAAATGAAAGGGTTTTTTATGCAGTTTACTCAAGAACACAAGGAGTTTATGAGTTTTTGCTACTGTTTTTATGTTATCCAAATAGTCACTAAATATAGTTTTTATCTGCCATGGTTAAGTACCAAATATACTTAAACCCTGTTTTGTAAATATGAGTACCTAATAATGTTAATATAGCCAACGCTAGTAATTTAAATTAATTTTAGACATGTCTGCAAACTCTAACTCACTTCTAAACCTCTTAAATAGTTTAAACTAACATTTCTTATATTTGAGTATGTCAAAAAGAATTTTTTATCCTCTTTTTTTGTTACTAATTCCTTTAATTGGAATGGCTATCACTGATCAAATTTACTGGAGTCCATTTGATTTCATTATTATGAGTTCTCTACTAATTTCCCTTAGTATTGGAATTAATTTTTTGAGTAATCGTGTAAAGAATTTAAATAATAGAGTCCTATACATTGGAACATTAGTTTTGATATTTATGTTAATATGGGCAGAGTTGGCAGTAGGTATTTTTGGAACTGCTTTTGCAGGTAATTAAGTAAAAAATCGCTTTAGTTGAACTGTAGTTTTGAAAATAGATTTACTAAGCTTTAAATAGAAGGGTTAGAGGAAATCATGAGTATAACTTCTTCTTTCAATTCCGCTATTTGGTACATAAAAATCCATAGAAAACTATTAACAACAATCCGAATCAGGATTACAGCTTAGACCATTTGCTGAAAGACGTATACGAGGTTTTTCTTGCGGGATACCGCATTGGTCAGGTGCTAAGCAAGCTGTCTGGGTATTGATAAGTTGAAATACAACTCCGTCAAAAGCCAATTTATAACGCCCAATGGTACTTTGTTGGTATTCTACTTCTACTTCCATATTTGAATAGCCTAACTTTTTTTCCGCCAATTGTAGTATATTCAATAAATTATTAGGCTTCAGACGATGGTCTGTGTCAGAAGCTACCCAAAGCTGTAAGTTGATTTTGTTTTCTTGCCGCAGTACACCTCCACAATCTATATAGTTACGCGTTACATTTCCCACTTCCGTGATATGAAAATGCGCAGGAATAAATTGCCCATTAGGGAGTTGAAACTTTAATGTATTTAATTCTCCAAGAGTTTGTTTAATAGCTGAAAATAACATAATTAATTTTCTTACAAAGTTACAAGAATAGTTTTAATAATAAATGGCGGTTTTTTTTAATATCTCCATTTAAACCACAGGGATTTTCTCCTCTTTCAGTTCAGTTATTTCTAAACCCTCTAGATAGTCTAAACTAACGTTTCTTCTTTTTTAATAAAATTAGAGGTTAAACAGAATTAAAAACTTTAATTAGTTGTACTTTGCAATTATAAAAAATTATATTAAATTTGGTTTTAAATCAATAACTAAACAACTTAAAAATGAAAAAATTAATAACATTATTTTCAATTGCGTTACTTTTTGGTAGTTGCAATACAAATCCTAATTACACAAAAAATTTAGCAACAGCACAAAAACTTTTTGAGTTACATGGACAAGAAGATATAGAAGCACAATTAGCTTTAGTGAGCAAAAATGTTGAGTCTAACACTTCTATGTATGGTTCTGAACCTGCGGGTTATGACCAATATGTAGCCATGCTCAAAGGATATCACGCTGCGTTTGATAACATTAAATATACAGCTGAAAATTGGCTTCCTGGAACTAGTGAAGATGGTTCGCTTGACGGTAGTGTTAGAACTTATGGAACTTGGACAGGAACAAATGTATCTACAGGAAAAGAATTAAATCTTAAAGGGTACTGGTATATGAATTTTGATGACGAAGGAAAGATTATTGCCCAAGGAGATTTCTTTGACTTTGGAGGAATGATGGATGCAGTATATTCTAAAAATTTAGTATTTATTGAGGTTGAAGTCAAAAAAGGAAAAAAACAAGAGATGTTAGATTTGTTGAATAGTGAACAAGGCATTCCAACTACGGCAGCATATGATGGATGTTATGGTTATGAAATGGCGTTTAATGATGAAACCAACACATTTCATTTAGTTGGAAACTGGGAAAGCTATGAAAAGTACGCAGTTTATCTTAATTGGAGACAAACGGAAGATGATTTCATTTCAAAGATGGTTCCTCTAATGGAAGGTGGTGAAAATGGACTTAAAGTTGCACAGCCTAATTCAAGCTACTATTCTTATTAATTTAAATTTCACAATATGAAAAAAATAGTTTATTTATTATTTATTGTTACCTCTTTAGCATATTCTCAGGACATTAAATGGGATCCAGCAACAACATTTGATGCAGTTTTTGATATAGATGCAGTTCATACGAAAGATGGCGTTAATTACGAACTTTCTGCCTCAGGTGATGCAGGCCCTTACGGAAAAGCGTATTTGTCCTATGTATTTACAAATCACAATAACAGTACTACTAGTGGAGAATTTACGGGTTTTGCATGGACACAGATGGGAGAAGAAATTGTAAAAGCTACCTTGCAAGGTGTTTATAAAAAAGAAGGTAAAGTTTTTAAAATGTATTCTTATGATAACGTTACCGATGGCAATATTATGATAGTGAGTGGAGTTGTAGATTTTGTTGCACAAACAATGAAGTTTAAAGTAGCTCCTCTAAAGTAAATAAACAATAAAATACGAAGTTTATAGACCCTCTGTTAAGAGGGTTTTTTTGTGAGTTAACACCTTAAAAGGAGTTTTTTATAAACTGTATATTGTTGTTATATAAATAAAATGAATTCTTTTCATGTGACAACTCAGAAATTATTATATTTAGTTTAGAGCTTAATTAACTAATAAATGTTTTACTACTTTATACCTTAAAAAACATAAATACATTACATTATGAAAAAAATGATTTTAATTTTATTATTGGTAAATCTAATATCTTGTCAAGATAATCTCGAAAAGATTATAAAAAAAGAAATAAGTAACACTAAAATTCCTGCAGTTGTTATGGGTAAAATTAGTAAAGATGGTCAAATGCAATTTTTCTCAAAAGGACCATCTCGATGGGACAGAAAAGATACAATTGGCAAAAAAAATATTTTCAAAATTGCATCTATGACAAAAGCCCTAGCTTCAGTTGCAGCGCTTCAGTTAGTAGAACAAGGTAAAATAACATTAGATGAGTCACTAGATGAATATCTTCCTGAAATGTCATCAATAAAAATATTAAATAAAAATAATGAAATTATAGAACCTAAAAATAGTATTACATTAAGGCACCTACTCACACATACAGCGGGTTTTGGATATTGGTTTACAAGTACTCAACTTTCAAATTGGAATGAACTAAAGAAAGATTTAGATTGGAATGAAAAGTATGAACCTAGATTATTTGAGTCTGGAAGTGATTATATGTATGGTACAAATATAGATTGGGTTGGGAGGTTAGTTGAAAAAATAACTGAAATGAATTTAGAGGATTATTTAAGAAAAAATATTACAGGTCCTTTAGAGATGAATAGTACATGGTTTAATGTGCCTGAAGAATTAGAGGATTTAGTAGTCTCATCCTCAATACGTAATAATGATTCAGGAGAATTAATAAAAAATGAGTATACTAAACGTAAAATCACTAAAAGTTTTAATGCTGGTGGAGGAATTTCAAGCTCTCCTGAAGACTATGGTAAATTTCTCTTTTGCATGTTAAATAAAGGGAAGGTTAATGGTGTTGAAATACTCAAAGAACAAACATTTGATTTAATGAACACCCCTCAATTAGATAAGTTTAAGACAACTCATAGATATGTTCCTGTTGGGAATGTAGATACTAAAGCTAGAGGTGATAAAGACAATTTTTTTGACAGTTACGATAATTGGACCTTAGCTTGGGCTTACGAAGAAAATTCAACAATCAGGCCAAACGGAACAGGCTATTGGGCAGGGTTTTACAATACCTACTTTACAATTGATTTTGAAAATGAATTTGCCTTAGTTTATATGACACAAATTTTACCTTTTAATGATATGGAGTCTTATAATTTATTTACTTCTTTTGAAAAAATAATATACAATCATCATTAATATATTTTGTAATTTCTAATTAGAGCTAATAATTACTATGATATATTATTCAAAAATCTCCTATACTTTATTAATTGTTATTTTTATTGCTTTCTTTGGACCATTAATTCCTAATCTAATAAATGGGGGTTTCAATAAAAATTTATATTTAATGATCTTAGGACTACTAATCCTGTATGGATTTATTTTACATATGTTCTTCAATACAATATATACAATTGATCAACAGATGTTGCACATTAAATGTGGTTTTTTTCGTTACAATTCAATAAATATTATGGAGATGAAAAAAGTTTCAAAATCTAGTTCTATTATATCATCTCCTGCTGCTTCATTTGATAGAATTGAAATTACATATGGTAAGTTTGATGAATTAATAATCTCTCCAAGGCACAAAACTAAATTTGTTAAAGATTTAAAGAAAATTAATCCAAACCTAATTAATAAGTTAAAAGTTTAAGCATGTCTTTTTCTTTTAGCTTTATTAATTCTAAACCTTTTTTTATAGGTTAAACTTTCTTAAAGCCCTCAATGTTACTTCTAAAATAAAAGTTATATTTGAATTGTACTTAAAAATTAAAAAAATGAATAAATATTTAATCAAACGAGAAATCGAGGGTGCTTCACAAATACCAAGTGAAAAATTAGATGAAATTGGACAAGGATCTGAATCAGTCTTAATTGCAATGAGGAGTGAAGGGAAGAAAATTGAACAG
>CBFHOD010000003.1:0-72367 GCA_965657365.1 Flavobacteriaceae bacterium | reverse complement strand
GGAGCATAGTTATATTGCTGGAAATAATGTTTTTTGTGTCTACAACGCAGATTCTGAAGAGACTGTTGAAGAACACGCAAAAAGAGCCGGTGTACCGGCTAATGAAATAACTTTAATATCAAGTATTTTAAAACATAACAGTAAGGGATAGATGATGCATGTTTTTTTTTAATTCAGTAAATTTATACATAGTTTATGAAGGGTAAACTTGGGCTTAAAAAATTCATTTTTGAAACATTAGTTATAATTATAGGTATTTCTATCTCTTTTTGGCTAAATAATATGCAGAAGAACACTAATACTGCAAAAAAAGAAGTAGAAACCTTAAAAGCAATAAAACTAAATATTGTTGAAATAGAGGCATACATTACCTCTAGACGTGAGACTTTAGATGACGAAAATGATTTTATGAATTACCTCTCAGGAAATTGGAACACCTTAAATTTAGATTCAGTAGTTAATGTTTTACAAAAGGGAAGGCATATAAAATCTTTTCATAATTTATTTTTAGATTATAGAGAGTTTCATCCTCCAGTTTCTGAAATTTCTTCTATAATTAACGACGGATCTATTGCCTTGATTTCTAGTCATGAAATTAAACTATCCTTGATTTCTTTGATGGATAATAATTTTGACTACGTAAATCAAAATGTGAAAAGTGAAATTGAACTACAACAAGTTTTTAGGGAGGTATTATTAAAAAGTAATAGTTCAGAAATATCTAAAATATTGGAAACAACAAGTTTTGAGCTAAAAGAAAGATTTCAGGGAAATGTAGATTACAAGAATCAAATTTTAAATGAATTAAAAGCTATTGTAAAATTAAATCCTGCAAAAAATTATATAAACTTAAAAATTCGTCAAAGATATTGGGTTATGAATTTTATGAATAGTTTCAGCAATAAGCTTAATAAAATAAAAGAATTAGTGGATGTTGAATTATTAATTAAAACCTAACCATTACATCTCTTTCTCTTTTTAGTTAGGATAGTTCTGAGTCTTTTGATACCCTTATAAAGGTTAGCTAACTATTACTATATTTGAAAATATAAATTTACAACTCATGAAAAAACTACTCTTACTCTTTACACTTTCAATCTTTTCTTGTCAAAGTCCAACAAAAGTTTCTAAAGAAGAAATTATGGAATCATTTGAAACTTTTTTTGAGGTTTTAGATCGTGATTTAAATAATTTTGATGCTGTGGTGACAGATGATTTTTTTATCTACGAAAATAGTAGGCATTACACCAAAGCAGAGTTTATTGATTTTGTAAAAACATTTGATATTGTTAGTAGTAAGCGAAAATTTGAAGACGTTGTTATTGACTCCGATTATAATTCTGCACATATCTCACTTAAACAGTTAGGAGAGTTTATCGTAAATACTCCAGAAGGTAAAGTTAAGCTCGAATTTGAATGGCTTGAAAGTACTTATGCTGTTAAAGTAGATGGGAAATTAAAGTTTAAATTCTATTTTTCGGAAGCTATTAAAACAAACACCACTCCTGTAGAGGAAGTATCAATTAATTAATATCATGTGGCATAAACTTTTATATGAGTGCAATAGATTGGCTATATACGGTTTGTATTTAGACATCAAAATTAGTTATAAAAAATATATTAGAATTCTTTTCTGGTAAAACAACTTTTCAATTCATTTTAGATAAATACTTGTAAAAAAAGAAATAGATAAACGGATCTATTCTTTGGCTTTTGTTTGGTTGTAATAATGTGTAATCGTATAAAGATTAGCGTATTTAAACCATTTTTTATCAGATGTTCTTGAAAGCCATTTTTTATTATCTGCACAAAGTTTTTTCATTTGTTTTCTAAAGTTCATCGCTGTTAATTTAGAAAACTCATCATCTTTTAATGCTAAATAACTTAGCATTCTTCCACCACCCTGACTAAAAGAAGTTGTTTTACCTACACTTCTTCCTAAAAGTGATGTACTTTGACCGTTAGCAGTACTAGCTTTTGGATTTTCAAAAACCGTTAGGTGCTTTCCAAAATATAGGGCTACATAAAAACTTTTTTTCCCAGACTTCTTTTTTAAATTTTTTGGTAAGGATAAAGTAATTACGTTTTTAACAGAAACTAATAAACAATCCGCTGCTTTATATTTTTTTGTGTCCTCTCCTTTTTTCTTACGAAATTTAAAGCTCACAATTTTAGATTGGTCTCCTCCATAAACTCCTTTTACTTCTCCATTAATTTCAGAACCATTAGACAAAACAATAGTTCCAGATTCCCAACTGGAAGTCACCCATTTTTTTGACATACTTGTGTTTCCACTGTTGTGAAATTTAGACAAATCTTGAGAATATAGTGTTGAAGATATTAATATAAATAGATATAAAATTTTTTTCATAATTTTTTTTAAAATTCTAACTTTGTGTAAAACTACTGTTAAATATACTAAATGAATTAATAGTTTTTTTATTAAAACGTATTTATTTCATTTAAAAAGTACATTCATAATAAAAATTAATTTTTGTAAATTTAAAACTTAACACAAAATACTTGTAATGCAAAAAACAACACTTAACTATATTAAATACCCTTTAGTAATCATATGTAGTATACTTTGCTTGTCTGGAGTTAGGTGGTTAATTAGTTCTGAACCGTGGATGTTGGATCAAGTTGCCAATGAAGAAAGGTTAAAAATGACATTTACTGATCTTTTTCTGGTTGAGGGTAATGAAACGTTAGGGGAATATTTGACTCAAATTTATCGCTTTCTTGGACTTTATGTTTTAGGTATAGGATGTATACTTCTTTCTTTTACATCCAGTAAATTTTTAGCGATTTTTATAGTTAGACAGCGATTTTTAATTGTACTGGGTATTTTACTAGTTTCAAATTTAATTTTAGGATATGTCTGGATTTCTTCCTCTCACTTTATATATGTGATGTGGGGGGCAATAGGGTTATACTGTATTAGTCTCTTCAATCATATTAGAGCTTAGTTTTTTTCTCATACATTCTAATTTAGAATTTATGAGAATTATAGAATTAATTTAATTGTATTCTTAATAGTAAGCGTTAATGATTAATTTTTAACCCAAGTTTGAAGAATGTCATCGTCAAAAGGTAATTGCATTTGGTTATTCCCTAAAAAAGTTACTCCTAAATCAGTTCCATCAACTAAATATGAGTTGTCACTTGTCTTTTATGAATTCAAATAAATATCTCATTATATTTTTGAGATTACAACTAGGTAAATTAAGAGGATTATATGAGTTTTTGTTTTAACTTTAATTTATAAAATGCCCCCTATAGTATTTTTTAACCCCTGTTTTATTTTATTTAAAAAAACTGATTTTTTTCAATTTTATGTACAATATTCATTAATAATGCCTAAAAATGAATGCCACTTTTCTTTTTGCATTTCCTGTAACTATAGTTTCCGTTTTTTTATTGATTATATCGTATAGCCTAGTTCAGAGAAAAATTAATAACTCATTACTTTCAGGAGCATTACATAAAAATTCTAAAAGAATACACAGACTCTACGGCATTGGTTTTTACATCTTCGCATTAGGCTGTTTTCTGCCTTCACTTTTTTTTCTTGTATTTTTTAAAACTCAGGTAAATATTTTAATGTTAGGTTTTTTAATTATTTTATTACCAATTTTTAAAAAAACATTTGAAAATAAAAATCTTTTAATTTCATTTTTAATTTACTTAATAATCTCTTACATAACAATTAGATTACTTAATTATCATATTGAAAATATCATTGATGTTTCAATTATTGGTTTTATTTTGGTTTTTATGCTATTGGTAAATTATTTATTAAGAAAACCTTTTGCAACTGAATTTAAGGTATTATCATTATGCGCTATACTTACTTTTTTAGTTTGTGTTTTGGCAATTATTATTGGAGACCAAACACTATTCTTTATCAATTTATCGGTTTTCACCTCTTCATCATCTTTGTTATTTCATAATAAATTAAATAAAAATCACAAAATTTTAATTACTCAAAGTGGAAAAGTCATTATAGTTTTTTTCTTAGTAGCATTAGGATCTTACTTGCTAAAGTCCTTTCTATAGATTAGGAATTTTCTAAACATATTCTTTATCTTTATTTTTCTTTCATTAATAAATAATTATCTGTTCCTTTTTACTTAAGGGTAAATAAAATACTAATCCAGAAAAAATCTCATTATATAATTTTTTTAAATTTATTACTTATGATTCTTTGAATACTCTTTTGGAGTGAGTCCTATTTCTTTTTTGAAGATTCTATAAAATGTATTTGTTGCCCTAAATCCAGAAGCAGAGGCTAAAGCATCAATGTTGTACTTTTTTAAGTATCCTTTTTTAATTAATTCTTTAGCTTTATTTATTTTTAAATAATTTGAAAATTTTGAAAAATTTTTAAAATTATATTCATTTAATGTTACATTAATATATTCAACTTTTATATCTAGCTCTTCTGACAACCAATTTATTCTAAATTTTTCATCTAAGTATAATTTTTTATTTTCAATTTGATTTAACATATATTCATAGATTTCTTTTATTTGGATTTCTTCTTTTACTTTTTCTTTTTTAAGACTATTTAATTTCGTGTATGATGGAAGGACAAAGAGAATTGTTTTATTTTTATTTAAATAAATAGCAAAAATTAATATAAGAACTGATACAATCAATGTTGCTGTGCCTTGGGAGCTAACCATTTGACCATACATTATTTTAATTATGCCAAAATAAAGGGAAATTAATGTCAACAAAAATTTTAGGTTTGTAATATTACATGCCCAAATCCTAGCTTTTTCAACCTGTTTTGATTTGGATTTTATTAGAGTAAATTTATTCAATAATTTTTTCAAAAAACTTTCATCTTTTGATGATGATTTCAATCCAAAAGTTTTAATAATTAATCTATAAGACAATATGCTATATGTAATATTTAATATGTTTTTAAAATAAATTAACCAATCTGGTATAATTTTGGTCATTAAATAAAATTCCCAATATGCGGATTGACTATTTAAATCTATATTTTTAATATTTTTTTCTGTGTATGGCATCAATTCAAATATTAAATAAAATATCAAAAATACCAATAGGTGAATAAAATCTGAATATTCAATATCTTCATCAGTTGCGAGAATTTTTTTTACATACAAATAGCTAAAAATTGGAAGGGAGCATCCTAGGGGGGTATTAAAAGATAATCCAATAGGTACATTTAATCCATAATAATGTTTTAAATAATCACCTATCAAATGTTTAATAAAGATAAATAATATTGATACTAAAATAAAAAGTAATATTTTGTTGGAATTAAAATGAAGATTTCCCGCAACAAAAATAAGTCTCAAAAATAAAAAGAGACTTAACAACCAAGATAAATCTATAATAAAATGAGGAAATGTATCAAACATAGGAGGGAGAGTTCTGATAGAAATAATAAAATTTAGTCCAAAATAAATAAATTTATTTATAGTTTTAAACCAATACTAATTATTTTATTTTAACATATATTATTTTTTTTTTGAGATAAAATCAAGTAGGTTTTATATTGCAAGTAATTATTTTTGTAAGTATTTTACCCACAATAATAAACTTTTGTACGCTATTATTTGCATTTACTGCAACTTAAATTTTTACATAGTAGTTTTAAACAAAAGTAAAACCCATAACCCCCTCATTAAATGGAAACTAACCTTTCCCTGTTAATACCTCGCATAAGTAGCCTTTCACAGAAATTTGACAATACTTCATTAATACTCAGTCATCATTGGGTTTTAGTTGATGAAATTAATTCTAAAAAAAAACTATATATCTTCAGAAATAATAAAGAACTTATAATTTCTGAAGATGGTTTAGTTGACATAGCTTCTTGGAGATATTTGGGTAAAAATACTCTTCTTATTGAAAATGAGAAAGAAAAAAAATTATATAGGCATGGATTTTTTGATCAAAATTTAATTGCGATAAAAATTCGTGATGATCAAAATTATTCATTTTTTGTAAATGAAGAAAAATTTGATCAAGGTCTAAATTCTGAAAATGAAATATTAAAATATTTTTACAACAAGTACTTAAATAATGAGACATATAAAAAGATTACTAGACGTAAAAGGAAATCTTTAAGTAACTCAAAAAATAGTGGCTTCTATAATTATAATTTTAGATATAATTATAATTATAATTATAATGTTTTAAATAAAATAAATAACAAAATTGTTATTCACAAAAATTTACAAAAATTAAATATCTTTCGTGGTTTGGGCTTTTATATTTTCGTTTTAGGCTCATTTCTACCCTTACTCTTTATTATATATTTTAAAACCGAAGCAAACATTTTCCTGTTTGGGGTTTTAATAATTTTAGTTCTAAGTTTAAAAAAAATAATTGAAAATGGTAATCTATTTTTTTCTTTTTTAACTAATTTATTAATCTCTTTCACAATTGTTAAATTACTCAACTTTAAGTCTGAAACTTTAGTTGATGTTTATATCATTGGTTTAAATTTGGTTTTAATTTTATTACTAAATTATATATTTATTAAAGTTTTTAAAAGTGAAGTGAAGTTTTTAATAGCTAATGTTATAATTACCTTTATCATCAGTGTTCTAGCGCTTTTCATTAAAGACCAAGCTCTATTTTTTGTCAATTTATGTGTTTTTATTCCTTCAGTCTGTTTTTTATTTTATAATAAATTAAATAAAAAACATGAAGTCTTAACTACCCATAGTGGTCAATTAGCCATTGGGTTTTTCTTAATTTTTTCAGGACTTTATTTGATAAAGACCTTTATGTCCATTTAGAAATATCTAAACCTTTTTATAAAAATAATCAACATATTATTTATCTTTAAATTTGTTTCATTAATAAAGAATTAGTTTGACTAAACATGTTTGCATTATAAGAGTTGGGTTTGTTTGCCTTCCTGCTATTAAAAACTTTATAGATTCAGGGATCTCTTTAACTGCCTCTGATTATAATATTGATGTGGGGGGCAATAGGGTTATACTGTATTAGTCTCTTCAATCATATTAGAGCTTAGTTTTTTTCTTTTTTTCACTTCAATATAAGATAAAACAAACGTATTAAAATGTATTGCATAATGATGAATAATTTAAAATTTATACTATTGTTTATTCCTTTTATGGTAAATTCTCAAGCTAGAGAAGTTGCTAAGATATCAACCCTAGGTAAACTTACTGCTAGGTTAGATGTGGGTATGGATTCAAAATATTACATCTATTATGTAGATTCTAAAATAAGAATAGTTGATTACTGTAGGACTATAAAAATTGGAAACAAAAAGAAATTAATAAATTTTAAAAAAAGCTTACTAAGCGCTATTAAAAATAAAGAAAAAAATAAAAAAATAGTTCTTAATAAGAACATTATAACACTAAATTCTTCAGGAAATAAAAGAGTTTATATAAGCATTACAGATAAAAAAAACATTACCTCAGGAATTAAATGGTTGTCAATTAAACAGATTAATGTTTTAATTCCTGAATCTGAATTTTAGATTTAAATGATTTTCATTACATTAGTAATGAAACTAATATTTTATACTTATGAAAAAACTTTTATTACTGCTTTGCTTATCAATTTTTATAGTTGCTTGCAATCAAAACACAGAACAATCAACTGATAACAACCCAATGTCTGGGTATATCAAGGGGGATGATATTTATACTCAGGGAGTTCATAAATTTATGAAAGCTTACACTGATAATAATTTTAAAGATGCAGAAGAAATTTTTGCAGAAAATGCAATATTTGCTGTAAATGATGCGAAAATGAATGTTGAAGATATGATGACTGGATTTGCAACTGGACATCAGTTTTTTGACAATATTTCTCATAATAATGTAGATACAGCAACCATGTATTATAATGATGGTAAGATTTTTACAAATGTTTGGTATGATTGGAGTGGGGTTGCTAAATCTACCGGTGAAACTCTTGAACTTAGAGGCTATGGTTGGTTTAAATGGGAAAACGGCAAAGTTGTAGAAGCTTACAATGCTTTTGATCCAACAGCCTATAATGCTATTATGAGCGCACAACAATAAAACCTTATTTTTATAAAGTATTAAAACCTTTGATTATTTATTTAATCAAAGGTTTTTTTGTTAGTAATTATCTATATAAAATTTGCAATCTTATTTTTTGTGTTTTTTTCTTAGTTCTCCAGGTTTAATTCCATATCTCATTTCAAATTTTTTATTAAAATAAGGTCTACTATTCATACCAACTGCGTAGACAACCTCTTTTAAAGTTTCATATCTATTCTTAATAATTAAATCATAAGCTTTTAAGAGTCTAATTTCTAATATTGTATTTACGATACTCAAACCAATCTTTGCTTTTAAGATTTCATTCAATTTTTTTTGACCGTATCCACACGTTTCACAAAGTACAGCAACATTAAAGTCTGGGTTTGCTATATTCTCTAAAATACAATTTTTAATTTTTTTTATGAGTTCTGAGGAGGAGCTTTCAAACTCAAATTCAGAATTTTTTGTAGCAACTAATTTTTTTCTATTAAAAGATTTTTCTAATGCGAATTGAATTCTTGATATAATTTCATCGGTATTGAAAGGCTTCTCTAAATAATCTACAAAATTTAGTAAGTCAATATCTTTTAAAGAACCTTTAAATATAGAGGTCATAAAAATAAATGGAATATCTTCTAAAGAGGCATCTTTATTGATCTCTTCTTTAAATTTTATTCCATTCATAATAGGCATTTTTACATCTGAAATTATAATTTCAAAAGATTGATTTTTGACCAATTTTAGGGCCTCCTCTCCATTAAAGGCAAAAGTACAATTAAGAAAATCAGAAAAAATTTCTTTTAAATAAATGATCATTTCTGTATTATCATCAACTACTAATGCTTTTGGTAAATTTTCATTTGTTTCAATCTCAGATGTTATATGATCATTCAAACAGATTAACTCAAATTGTGTATCAATTTGAGTTGTATTTAAATTAAAATCAGTTATGGTTAATGGAAGTTCTACTTTAAAAACACTACCAACGTTTAGCTTTGTCTCTAGGCCTATTTTCCCATTTAATTTCTTAATTAAATTATTAGTTAAAGATAATCCTATACCAAATCCACTATTTGTTGGGTTGCTTTCAGTTTGATAAAATCGTGAAAATACGTTATCTTTTTCATCTTCTTCAATTCCAAAACCTTCGTCTTTTACCATTAAAAGCATTTTAGATTTAGTAAAATTTAATGTAAGGTATATAGAAGTATTAGAATTTGAATATTTAATAGCGTTTGAAATTAAATTATTAACGATAATCATTAAACTTTCTACATCATAATTGATCACTAGACTTTTTTCTGCATTAGTTTTAAAGTATAATTTTATGTTCTTTATTTCCAAATTCGCAAAAAAAGTAGATCTTATTTCTTTTTTGAAATCTGATAAAGTTATAGATGATTTAATTTTATCGAACCCTGAACTATTATCAACAGTAGTTAAGTTTAAAAAATTATCTAAAGAAGTCATCATCTTCTTAGTGTTGTCTATGGCATTATTTGTGAATTTTATTCTCTTATCTAAATTTAAATGCTCTTGTTTTAGTAGGGTTAAATACCCTAATATTGAAGTTATTGGAGTTCTAATTTCATGAGACATATTTTCAAGAAATTGTCCTTTTGCTTCCAAAATTGTTCTTTTAGATTTTTGAGTAAGATGATACATGTATCTTTTCTTCCTGGCAGCCAATTCTGCAAAAACTAAAATGATAAAAATTATTGAAATTATGATGATGCCAATTTTAATATAAGTGTATTTGTTTTTAATTATTTGCTTGTCTTTTAACTCATTTAATCTTTTCATTTCAGCTAACTGCTCACTAAAGTCATTGTAAAATTCAAAAACTGCTCTCCTATCATTCATCTTATTCGTTTCTTCTATTTGCATTAAAACAAGTGCTCTTCTCAGATGAATATTAGCTTTCTCATGCTCTTTTTTTAATGTAAAATAGTCACTTGTAATTTTGCCACTTAAAGAATTATCATAATTTGATTTAATGTTTTTATAGTATAGGTCGGCTTTTTCAATATTATTCTTTCCAATAGCATATCTAAGTTTATTATAATAATAATTATCGTCTTTATACTCATCTTTAGGATACGCTTTATCGAAATAATATTCACCTAAGGTATATTTTTTTAAATTCAAATAAGTTAGATGAAGATTATCATAATACCTCTGCTTCAACATTTTTTTATCTAGGTTATCTTCATCAATTGAATTTAAGACTGTAAGGCTTTCTTCAAACTCTTCTTTGGTAATTAAAATATAAGCTTTTTCTATTTTTAATAGTGCTATGTAATTTTTATATCGTTTATGAGAAGACATATCCAGAATCGTTTCCTCAAGTTTGGCATAATTTTTTTCTGCGAGATCAATAATTTCTAATGCTAAAAGAGATGCATTTAAATTTACTAAAACGCTAATTTGAAAGGGTCTATTATTTTTACTTTCTGGGAATTCTAAAATTTGGAGAGCTTTGTTGTAATGTTCTATAGATTTTGAGTATTCATCAGCTTTATAATAGATGAAGGCTGAATAACCATGAGACCTTGCTTTAAGTGTTTGATCATTAGTGATTGATAATATTTCATTTCTGTAGTAATCAATTGAGTCTGTATTATCTCTAACACCAGATGCATGATGCATCATTTCAAGGTAAGTTTTTGCTTTCAGTTCATATATTTCTTCAAGTTTAAAATCGAAATCTTTTCTCTTTAGGTTTTTTTTCTTTTGTGCCTGTATATAACTCTTTTCAATGGAGTTTAATTTATTTAAGAATTGATGAGTTGCTATAGAAAATTCTTCAGGACTTACTTTATAAATTTTTTTATAAATATTATGTAGAGAATTATTTAGAGTATCTAAAATTTGAGACTCAGAGTTTTGAGCTGTTGCATTAAGAAATACAAAAGCAAATAGAAGAGATAATTTTAATTTTATCATTTTTTAGGGTTTAATTAAAATCAATTTTGTGTTGAATTTTATTTAATAAAACATAAACAAAATAATTTTAACTACTCAAAAATACACTTAAAAGACCTAAAAACAATCTTTTAGCTAAAAAGAGAATCTATTTATTCTTAAATGAGAACTATTTAAAATTTTAAAGGCTTTTTATTCGCTTTTAAAATAAAACTTATATTAAATAACATTTTATCTTTGGTATGAAATTTTTACCCTTTGATTGATTTGATAATGTTAAATTAATTTACATTAATTCAATCCCCTAGATTAAGAAAAGCCAAAGTTTTTTCTTTGGCTTTTAATCTTAATAAAGATAGTCTCTCAATAAATTTGTTTGATATCGGCTAACTCAGATTTTCTAAAAACATTTTTGGTGTGAGACCAGTTTCATTCTTAAAAATTCTGTAAAATGTATTAGTTGCTTTAAACCCAGAAGCAGCAGCTAAAGCTTCAATATTGTATTTTCTTAAATAGCCACCCTTTATTAATTCCTTAGCCTTTTTTACTTTTAAATAATTTATAAACATTTTAAAATTGTCAAAATTATTTTCTTTTAAAGTTACTGATATATAATCTGCTTTAATTTCTAATTCTTCCGCGAGCCAATTTAACTTTAAATGATCACTTAAGTATAATTCGTGTTCTTCAATCTGATTTATTACAAATTTATAAATCTCGTCTACTTTAATTTCCTCTTTAATTTTTTCTCTCTTGAGACTGTCTTCATTCATGAAAGAGGGTAAATTGTAAAGAATTGTTTTATTTTTATTTAGAAAAACGAGGAGAACAATAGAAAGTATTGCTAAAAAACTTGATGCAAGATGTTGACCATTATACACAACCGCACCTGATATTATTATTTTTATGCTAAAGTAAAACGTAACAAGTGACATTATAGTTTTAAAATGTGTGAAATTATATAGCCATATTTTAACAAGCTCAATCTGTTTTGAAGATGATTTTATGTGTCTAATTCTATTTAAATACCTTTTTATTACGCCATCCCCTTCCAAAGATGTTCTAGTTTTAAAAGTATTAAGAAGTAATTTATAGGTTAATATAGAATAAACAATATTCAAAAGATTTCTAAGTACTAGTAACCAATCTGGTATATTTTTTGCTCTAAAATAATTAGACCAATATATATCGTCCTGACTTAAATTTAAAAAATCAGAGGTATCAGGTTTGAACGGCAATTCAAAAAGAATATAAAAAATAATAAATACAACAAAATGAATAGTATCTGTAGAATTGATGGTATTATCATTAGAGATTGTTTTTTTGACGTATAAATAACATAAAATTGGAATGAAGCAAACTATAGAAGTATTAAAAATTAGTCCAACCGGAAAATTAATTTCATATACTTTTTGGAGTATGTCCATTGAAATATGTCTAATAATTCCAATTGTAAAAATCCCTAATATGGTTAAAAGTATCTTATTAGAAATTAGATGAAGATTTCCGGATTTATAAAAAAGCCTAAAAATTATTAGCAATGCGATTAGCCAAACTAGAATTAAAAATAAATCAAATAAAAACATTTGATTGGATTAGGTTTTTTTTTGGTGTATGACAAGTTAATTATTTTTTCATAAATAAAAAAAATATCTCATTTTGTTTTTGAGATAAGTTTAAAAGCACAATAACTTATTATTAATAAACATATGTTTATATTTGGTAGATTAAGACCTACCCCCTAAGTATAAAGTCTTTCTTATTTTACAAAATTTACTTAAGCAGCATAAATTTAATTTTATGCTGTTTTTTTTTAAATTTTTTTAAAATTGATTTTATATTGTTTATTTTTGTAAAAGTAATTTATACCCCCTAAAAATGACTACCACATTAATTTTTGCATTTCCTGCAACATTACTTACTATTATTTTATTTTTTATTTCCTGTAATTTTATCCAAAGTAAAATTAGTTTTTCATTACTCTCTGGATCACTTCATAAAAATTCTAAAAAATTAAATAATCTATATGGTTTAGGCTATTATATTTTCATATTATGCTCTTTAGTTCCTTCATTAGTTTTTTTATATGTTTTTAAAATAGAGGTAAATCCCTTGCTGTTGCTTTTTTTAATTATTTTAATTCCAATTTTAAAGATAACAATTGAAAATAGTAGTCATTTATTTTCTTTGTTAGTTTATTTAATAATCTCTTATATTATAGTTCAATTACTCAACTTTAAGACTGAAAGTATAATTGATCTCTCATTTATTGGTTTAATTTTGGCTTTCATGCTACTAATAAATTTTTTACTGACAAAACTTTTTATAAGTGAAATTAAGCTCTTATTCTTAAATGCTATAATTACATTTTCAATCTGTTCTTTGGCGATTATTGTAAGAGAACAAACACTTTTTTTCATCAATTTAACTGTTTTTACTTCTTCAACCTGTTTATTGTTATTCAATAAATTAAATAAAAAACATAAAATTTTAATTACTCAAAGTGGAAAAATAATTATTGGATGCTTTTTATTTTCATCAATATTATGTCTCCTTAAGGTGTTTTTTATTGACTAATTAATGACTTAATTTTTAGTTTAAAATAAAATCTTATTACTTATATTTAAATTAAATTAAATCATAAGTTATTTTGACTAAACATGTTTGTATTATAGGAACTGGTCCCTCTGGACTTCCAGCTATTAAAAACTTAATTGAGGCAGGAATATCAGTAGTAGCCTATGATTACAATAGTGATGTAGGCGGTAATTGGATTTATAATGAAAACGAAAGTCATTCTAGCGTTTTTGAGACAACTCATATCATAAGTTCAAAAACATTATCTCAGTATGAAGATTTTCCTTTTGGTTCTGAGGTTTCAGATTATCCTTCACATGAAGAACTTAGAAACTATTTTCAGTCCTATGCCAAATACTTTAATCTTTACCAACACATTGAGTTCAATACACTTGTTAGAAGCTGTGAAAGGCAAGATAATGGTCTTTGGAAAGTAACTACGCTTAAAGACAAAAATAAGCAGGTAGAAACCTTCACAGACTTGGTTGTTTGTAATGGCCATCATTGGGAGCCTAAATACCCGAACTACCCAGGTAAGTTTTCAGGTATTTTTTTACATTCACATCACTATAAAAAAGCAGCCCCCTTTGCTGGCCAAAAAGTCTTAGTTATTGGTGGTGGAAATTCTGCTTGTGATGTAGCTGTAGAGTCTAGTCGTGTTTCTACTAAAACAGCCCTAAGTTGGAGAAGAGGCTATCGAATTATTCCTAAATTTTTAATGGGAAAACCAACCGATGTTTTTGCTACAAAGATGAGTTTTTTACCCATTTTTCTTAGAAATCTTGTAGCGGGTTTAATTGCCAATATCAATAACGGATCAAATAAGATATATGGTTTGCCAAAACCAGATCACAAATTTGGTGCTACTCATCCAACAATTAATAGTGAGTTATTGTATAAAATTAGACATGGTAAAATAACACCTAAGGTAGAAATTGATCGATTTGACGGAAAAAAAGTGTTTTTTAAAGACAATACCAACGAGGAATTCGATGTCATAATTGCCTGCACAGGTTTTGCATTAGCACATCCTTTTTTTGACGAAAGTTTTTTAAATTACAGAGAAGGCCCTGTGCCACTTTATCTAAAAATGTTTCATCCGAAATACGATAATCTTTTTTTTATTGGGATGTTTCAGCCTTTGGGATGTATTTGGCCTGGAGCTGAACAACAAAGTAAATTACTGAGTCTAGCTTTAAAAAAAATATGGAAACGACCTTCAAATATTAAAAATTTATGCGATCGAGAAGTTAGTCATCCTCACATGAAGCAAATCAATACAAATAGACACAGAATTACTGTAGATTTTCACCGCTTTATGAAAGATTTAAAAAGGCAAATTAAAAAAGTAGTTTAGAAAATTAATATTATTTTTATCCCTAAGTAAATATTAAGTTTATTAATTTTAAATTTTTAAGCTTACATTCTTATATGCTCAAATTAATATCAAAAACACCTTTTTTACTACTAATGAAAAGGAATTTCCTTGCTTTAATTTTATTTTTTACAGGTAACGATTTCATTACCGGCCAAACAATTAATGAGTTGGGAAGTCCCTTTGTGAAAAACTTTTCAAAAAAGGAAATAAAAACAGGGTTTAAAATTTTTGATATATCTCAGGATAAAAATGGTGAAATCTATTTTGCAAATCCTGGATTTTTGATGCAATATGATGGTTTTTCTTGGCAAAATTATTCAACAAAAGATCAATCAGATTTAAGGGCGGTTCATTATGAAGATGATACTCATATTTATACCGCTGGGATTGGTGGTTTTGGGTTTTGGTCAAAAAATGATAAAGGAATTCTTGAATATTCAAGTTTATATTTTAAATATCCAACTAAAAAAGCACCATTGCTTCCTGTATTTTTAAATATAGTATCATCAAATGGAAATATTTATTTTCAATCGTTTCAACAGATATATATCTACAATCCGAAAAATAAAGAGTTAAATACTATTTCTGCAACCAAAGGATTTAGCAAACTTTTCTCCTCTAATAACAGAGTTTTTGTTCAAGATGTTTCTATTGGTTTGTTTGAAATCATAAACAATAAAAAAATAAAAGTTGAAGGCACAGATACCTTATCTCTTGATATCATTGAAGTATTTGAATCTACAAATAAACGTTTATTAATTGCTTCAAAAAACAAAGGTTTTTGGGTTTTAGAAAATGGTTTATTAAAAAAGAAAATATGGAAAATTAATGAAGAAATTGAAAAATCTATCGTTACAGATGTCGAAAAATATTTTAACGATGTATTCATTGTTGGAACTTTGAGAAATGGATTTTATATTATTTCTGCTGATGGCTTAAAATTAGCACATTTTAATATAGATAATGGAATTTCAAATAATGCAATTCGTAAAATTTTCGTAGACCATAATCATAATATATGGCTGGGTACCGAATCTGGAATTAGTTACTTAGAATTAAATAGTAATACCAAATATCTTATAGATAGTAAAAGTGGTTTTGGCACGGTTTACTCAAGTTTTTTAAAAGGATCATCGTTATACTTAGGTACCTATCAAGGTTTATTTGTAAAGGATATTAAAAGTGTTTTTTCAGAACCAAAACTTATTAATAACAGTGCAGAGCAAATTTGGAAGATCGATGAAATAGATGGGCAATTAATAGTTGGAAGTGATAAAGGGCTTTCTATTGTTCGTAATAATTCTTTAAAAACTCTTCATGTAGAGGGAGGTGCATGGACTTTTATCAAACACCCTAAAATAGAAAGTCTTCTGTATGTTGGGTTTTATTCAGGAGTTGCTGTTTTTAAAAAAATAAATAATCAATGGAGTTTTATTAAAAAATTTGAAAATTTTGGAGAATCTTCTAGATTTTTAGAATTTGACCAACATGATCAATTATGGGTTGCACACCCATCAAAAGGTTATTATAGACTTAAATTGTCTGATAATGCTATGGAATTGAAAGATGTAGAGTTTTATGGAATTGAAAATAAAAATATAGATACCTATGCATATTTATGTAAAATTGATGGTAACCTAGTGTTTTACAATCCAAAAGGCTTCTTCTTTTATGACGCCATAGCTAATGAATTTATAAAAGCTAAATATCCTTCAGAAATATTTAAAGGCCTAAATAATCTGAATTATATCTTTCAAGATGAAAATATTTTCTGGTATTCTACTCCAAACTTTATTGGTTATGTGTTGAGAAACGGAAATGATTTTATTAAATCTCAGGAACCATTTTTTACCATTTGGGATCGTCATCTAAAGGATTTTAATAATATAAAAAAAATTAATAACTCAATTTACGCATTGGGTATTGATAATGGTATGATTTTTCATGATATTAATGAAGCTTTAAACAAAAAGCTACAAGTAACACCGTTAATAAAATCAATACAATTTATCAGTTCTGTAGATACTATAAATGCTCCTATAAATTTAAGAAATGATGTAAATGTTCCCTACAGTAATAATTTTTTAAAAATTAGAGTTGCGCTACCAAAATCTCCACTTAGTAACTCTAGACAATTTCAATTTAAATTAAATGGGTTAGAAGATCAATGGTCTAATTGGGTCAATCAATCCGAAATCAAATTTCCTTCACTTTCCTCTGGTAATTATATTTTAGAAATAAGAGCAAAAATTGAAGTTAATCAAGTAACGGAGAGTATTAAAATTCCTTTTTATATTTCTTATCCGTGGTACATTTCTAGAATTGCTAAAATAATTTACTTCTTACTTTTTTTTATAATATTTATTAGTTACAGAGCTTTCCTAAAAACAAAAAATAACACATATGTATTTAAATTAAAACAACTAGAAAAACAAAAAAGAGAACGACAAAAAGAAAAGTTTGAGCTAGAAAAATTAGCCACTGATAAAGAGCTATTATTATTAAAGGAGAAAAATCTTAATTTAGAGATTAAAAAGAAAGATTCTGCACTAGCATCTTCTACGCTAAATAATATTAAAAAGAAAGAGCTTCTCATAGGTCTAATTAGGGATATAAAAAACATAGATGGAGAAATAGTAAATAGTTCTTTGCACTATTCTTTAAAAAAAGTAATCAGAAAAATTGACAATCACATTGACGATAAAGAAGATTGGTTGGCTTTTGAACTTCACTTTAGAAACTCTCACTCTCAGTTCTTTGATAACTTACGTGAAAAACATCCTGATTTATCTTCAAATGAAATAAAACTTAGTGCTTATCTCAAATTAAATCTATCTTCTAAAGAAATTGCTTCACTTATGAATGTTGCTATAACAAGTATAGAACAAAGTAGATATCGATTAAGGAAAAAATTTAATTTATCTAAAGAAGTGAACTTGTCAAATTATGTACAAAGTTTTTAAATATTTTTAACTTATTGATTATTAAGGATATATACTTTTTAACAAAGTTTTTGTAGAGGCATTTTTTTTTATTTTTTAGTTTTTGTAAAGGTTTATAATTGTTATTTGTTTGTTTTAAAAGTACTTTTGTTTTAAATCCACAAACATATTTTTTAAAAAAATTTGTTTGTTGAGGTTCAATTTCAAAAACATTAATTTAAAAGTATTTTAAAATGAAACTAAAATTACTCTTTATTCTATCAATTATCTCTTTTAGTATTAATGCTCAAGAGGTTACTCATATAGATTTTGACACCTATAATGCTAACGTTGTTTTTAATAGTTGGAATACATCTTCAACTTTTGCAAAGATTTCAAACCCCGTTTCTAATTCTGAAAACCCCTCTGCTTTTGTGGGTCAGTTTACTGCTGGTGACAACAATGATATTGGTATCGGGGTGATTGATCCAACTTCTGTTTTTACATCTCCTTTTAATTTAGAGTCAAATTCTATTTTTAAAATGAAAGTTTTTTCAACTGAAGAGATAGATGTAGTTTTTCACTTAGAAAATTCACCAGATTGGGGAAATTTTATTGAAGTAACTGCTTCTGTTGGACCAGCCGATATTAATCAATGGGTTGAGCTAACATTTGATTTTAGTAGTTTTTCAAATATTTTTATGAATAATATTGTCATTAAAATTGGTGGTCCCAATACTTCACAGGGGGATATATACTTCTTTGATGATATTTTAGGTCCTGAATTATATACCGTTCCAGCGCAACAATTTTCACCAGCTGATGGTGAGATTGACACCACAATATCTACAAATTTAGAAATTACTACTAACGATTTTTTCAGAAATTTAGATGATTCAGAAATAACAGATTTAAGTTCTAATGTTGCTGTTAAAATAGGTGATGAAAATGGTGCTGATGTTCCTTTTTCTGCAAGCATAAATCAAGATAAAAATAAAATTACAATTAACCCATCTACCGATTTAGATAATTCTACAACTTATTGGTATGGTATCATAGATGGCTCTATTGAATATTCAGATGATACTACAGTAATGGGGGTTTATGCTAGCTTTACAACAAAAGCTGCAGTTACAGGAGATATTAATGAGATGCTTTTTGATTTTGACACAACAAACACAAATGTTGGATTCGAGTCTTGGGGTGGAGTTGGTTTTGCAGTAATTGAAAATCCTGATGTGTCTGGAATCAATGTCTCAGATAATGTTGGCGAATATACATACAATGGAGGAAGTGCAGGTTTAGAAAACTCTTTAGTAAATGGTATTACTCCATTATTGCCGCTTGATTTTGCGGAAACACCATTTATAAAAGTTAAAGTATGGGTAAATAAGCCCGTAGGTGTATCAATTAGATTACAAAACTATCCTGATTATGGTCAGGGCGAAGAACAAACAATAGAAGTAATAGAAATTAATACTTGGGTAGAATTGATTTTTAATTATGGTGCTGTTACTGCTACTAATTACGATAGAGCTCAAATTTATTTTGATAAAGATGGTAATGGTGGTTCTTCAATTGGTGATACTTATTACTTCGATGATTATCTTAAAAGTAACGTTGCACCAGCTGTTCAAAATACAATGAGTCCAGAGGATAATGCAACGGATGTATCACAGACAACTAAACCCGTAATTTCATCTAATTTTCAATTCAGAAATATAGATAATTCTACTATTGCAGATGCTTCAACTGTTGTAGAATTAAGAGAAAACAATGCTACAGGGACTTTAGTTGCTATGACAGCTTCTTTAAGCACAAATAACTCAGCAATAACGATAAGACCAGACGTTTTGCTTTCTCCGAATACAACTTATTGGTATGGAATTAAAGAGAATACTGTTGAGTATGCTGAAAATGAAGAACTTGTATCAGGAGTTTCAGCAACATTTACAACTACTTCAACCGCTATTAATTTTGTTACTTATGATGATTTTGATGGTACATCTTTATCAACGATTATAGAATCTATGGGTGACCCAGCCGCTCCTTTCACAACGGTTACTGATCCAGCAGGAGGATCCAATATGGTTAAGAAATGGGAAAAAGGTAATTCATGGGGTGGTTGGGAAAGAATTCACCTTCAATTAAATGCTCCATATGATGCTGCTCAGGATGATATATTTTCTTTTAGAGTATATTCTCCAGTTACAACCGGAATTAGATTTAAAGTTGCTGATGCTAGAGATGATAGTGAAATTAATGCTCAATATGAAACAGATGAAGAGATTATATTTGAGAATCAATGGCAAACAGTATATTTAAATACTTCTGAACTTGCAGACGGTGTTGAGTTTGATCATATATTTATTTTTCTAGGAAGAGGAGATACTCCAAACACCACATTTTATATAGATGACATTATGGGGCCTCAATTACAGGGTACTGCTTCAGTAAGTAATTTTGATAAACCAAGTTTTGAATTTTTTCCAAACCCAACAAAAGATATCCTATATTTTCCAAATTTAGATGGGAAAAAAGATATTCGTATTTTTGATATCAATTCTAAACAAATATTCAAAAAAACAATACATTCAAATGAATTGTCTATAAGAAACTTAAAACCTGGTTTGTACTTTTTACAAGTTAATGGTCAGTTTAAGAAATTAATAAAACAATAATATTTATAACATAAATAAAAAGTTCATAGCAGGAAGAATTTTCCTGCTATGCTATTTTACTTTTAAACACATAGTATGAATAAATTAAACGTATTATTTTTAAAAATAGTTCCATTTCTATTTTTGTTTATTCCGAGTATTTTGTTTTCTCAAACTGTAATAGTTTCAGGAGAAGTAGTAGATGACAAAGGTGATGCTCTTCCCGGTGTTTCAATAATTGTAGAAGGAACCTCCAAAGGTGCAGAAACAGATTTTGATGGTAATTATGTTATTAATATCAATACACCTAATGCTGTTTTAATATTTTCTTATTTAGGTTTTGAAACTCAAAAAATTAAAGTATTAGATCAAAAAAAAATTAATATAATTTTAAAAGAGAGTGCAGATGAATTGGATGAAATTAGAATTGTCGCTTTTTCAAAACAAAAGAAGAATAGTGTTATTGGTTCAATAACAACGATTAAAGCTTCAGAATTAAAACAACCAACTTCAAATATTACAAATACGTTAGCAGGTAAAATCTCTGGATTGATATCATATCAAAGATCTGGTGAACCAGGTCAAGACAATGCTGCCTTTTTCATTAGGGGAGTTACAACATTTGGATTTAATAATAGCCCTTTAATTTTATTAGATGGGTTACAAATTACTACTTCAGATTTGGCTAGAATAGAACCCGATAATATTGCAACTTTTTCAATTATGAAGGATGCAACTGCAACATCTTTATATGGTGCTAGAGGTGCAAATGGTGTGGTATTAGTTACTACAAAAGAAGGAAAGAAAGGAAAAGCTAAAGTATCAGTTCGTTTTGAAAGTGCATTTTCTAGCCCTTCCAAAATAAATAGCTTTTTAGGAGCTGTAGATTACATGGAACTTTATAATAGGGCTCAACGAATGAGAGATCAATCAGCAATCTTATTGTATTCAAAACCTAAAATTGATGGTACTCTGAATGGTTTAAACCCCAATTTGTACCCAGATGTAGATTGGTATAGTGAATTATTTAACGATGTTGCGCTAAATAAAAGAGTGAATGTTAATATTAATGGTGGAGGAGAAGTAGCTCAATATTATTTATCGGTTTCTAATTCAAATGAAAAGGGATTGTTGAAAATAGATCCTCTCAATAATTTCAATAATAACATTGATATAAATCGTTCGAACTTGAGAGCTAATATTAATATCAATTTAACCAAAACCACTAAAGTTGCTGCTAAGTTTTATTCATTATTTGAACGTTATAATGGACCAATAGTTAGCGCTTCAGATATCTTTAGGCAAGTAGCTCAGGCGAACCCTGCAAATTTCCCAAAAGTTTTTGAAGCAGATGAAGCATCAGCTGATTTTAATCATACTCTTTTTGGAAATAAAGGAAATGGCGGATTTGCAAATCCATATGCAGAGAGTGTTAGAGGTTTTAAAGATCGATTTTCAAATACTACTCTAGCTCAATTTCAGATCAACCAAGATCTTGGTTTTATAACAGATGGTTTAAAACTCCGAGCATTAGCTTCTGTGAGAACTTATACAGAAAACCAAAACGAAAGAAGTTTTACTCCATTTTATTATGGGATATCTGAAGTTGAAACTTCGGAAGGAATCATAAATTCTCTATATCAAATCCAAGAAGGAACAGAGTTTTTAAATAATCCAACAGTTAATAACTATGGAAATAGTAATTTTTATTATGAAGCAGTGTTAGAGTATAATAAATCACTTAATGAAAAACATGATTTTAGTGGTTTATTAGTCTCTTATTTCCAAGAATCATTAAATACAATTTCTGGAAATACTGCATTTTCTACATTACCTTCAAGAAATATGGGTATCTCTGGAAGAGCTTCATATAGTTATGATACACGATATTTTAGTGAGTTTAATTTTGGATACAATGGTTCGGAAAAATTTGCTGAAAAAAATCGTTTTGGTTTTTTCCCGTCTGTTGGTTTTGGCTGGATTATGTCTAATGAAGCTTTTTTCAAAGAAAATATACCATCAGTCAATTTATTAAAACTTAAATACACCTATGGTTTGGTTGGAAATGATGGCATTTCTGGACCTAGTGATCGATTCTTTTATTTATCCGAGGTAAATCTTAACAACGGTGGTACTGGATATTCTTTTGGGACTAATTTTAATAATTATTATAATGGATACATAATTAATCGATATGCTAATGAAAATGTGACCTGGGAAGTTGCTACAAAATCTAATATTGGATTAGAATTAGGTCTTTTTAAAAAAATAAATATTCAAGCAGATTATTTCACTGAACATCGTAGAAATATTTATATGGAAAGAGAGTATATTCCTGAAACATCAGGTTTAACAGCTATTATTAGTAGTAATATAGGAGAAGTTAAAGCACAAGGAGTTGATTTATCTATAGACTACAATCATGCTTTTAGTGGAGATTTTTATATTACTGGTAGAGGAAACTTTACTTATGCGACTAACAAGATTTTAGTTAATGGAGAACCAGAATTTCAAAATCAAAATTTAAGTAGAATTGGTTATCCTGTAAATCAACAATGGGGGTATGTCGCTGAACGATTATTTATTGATCAAGAAGATATCGATAATTCACCTGAGCAATTTAATGGGTTTTCTTCAACAAACTCCTATCTGCCTGGAGACATAAAATATACAGACATAAATAATGATGGTGTTGTAAATGAAAATGATCAAGTACCAATTGGTAAACCAACAGTCCCTGAAATTGTCTATGGTTTTGGTGTATCTGCAGTTTATAAAAATCTTGATTTTTCGATATTTATGCAAGGTTCCGCACGATCATCTTTTTTTATCAATCCTAACGATATTTCACCATTTGTGAATGAGCGTAATGCATTAAGTATTATTGCGAACAATCACTGGTCTGAGGATAATCCAAATCCAAATGCTTTTTGGCCAAGGTTATCTACTTATGAAATACAAAATAATCAAAAAACATCAACGTGGTGGCTAAGAGATGGAGACTTTCTACGCTTAAAAAGTCTTGAGATTGGTTACACAATTCCTAAAAACTGGGGAAGTCTTTTTTCTACTGCGAACATCAGGTTATATTTAACAGGATTAAATTTATTTCATTTTTCAAAGTTTGATTTATGGGATCCTGAATTAGCAGGTAATGGTCTAGGCTATCCACTTCAAAGAGTTTTAAACATTGGTGCTCAAGTAAAATTTTAAAAAGAAACACATGAAACTTAAAAACAAACACATCGCAATTATATTAAGTAGTATTTTTCTTTTTACAAGTTGTGAAGATTATTTAGATATTGTTCCAGATGGGACACAAGAATTAAGTTTACTCTTTAACAGAAAAGAAACTGCTTATAATGCTTTAGCTAATAGTTATAGTTATTTACCTCAAAGTGATGGAACTTATGCTAGTTATGTATTAGCTAGTGACGAAGTAGCTGTTCCTATCTCTAAAGAACCGAATTCAATTAAGATGATGAAAGGTCAGCAAAGTATTTCTTCACCATTAATGGGGTATTGGTCTGGCTTTTATGCTAATGGAAGAGGTCAAGGGTCATTGTGGGAAGGAATTCGGAGTTGTAATACTCTTATTGATAATATTGATTTAGTGGTAGATATGACTCAAGAGGAAAAAAATCAATGGAAGGCTGAAGTAAGTTTTTTAAAGGCCTACTATCATTTTTTACTAGTCAGTAATTACGGACCAATTCCCATAGTAGATGTTAATTTGCCAATTAGTGCCTCAGATGAAGAAGTAAGACTAGATAGAAAATCAGTTGATGAATGTTTCACTTATATTATTGAAACTATCGATAATGCAATCATCGATTTACCCGAGAGAGTTATTGGAAATAATGACTTGGGAAGAATTGATCAAGTGATTGCAAAATCTATTAAGTCAAAAGTGTTATTATTTAGTGCAAGCCCACTATTTAATGGGAATAGTGAATTTTATGCAGGATTTGTAAATGCGGATGGTCAAAATTTTTTCAATCAAAGTTATGATGAGTCTAAGTGGGAATTGGCTGCTATTGCTGCCAAAGAAGCATTTGAAGCAGCCTTAGCCCAAGGTACATCCATGTATTATTTTATGGATACTCCTCCTAGTTTTGATACTAATAATTTTCAGTACCAATTAATAAGAGATCAGTACAATAGTAGATATGTAATTACAGACCCATGGAATTCAGAATTAATATGGGGAAATTCTAGTCCGGTTTCAAACGGTCAATATTGGCAAATACAATCACCAGCAATGATGAAAAATCCTGCATCTTCGTCTGTAGAAGCTGCATGGCAATGGTTAGCTCCAAGTATTCGAATGGCTGAAACTTATTATACTAAAAATGGTCTTCCTATTAATGAAGATTTATCCTTTGAATTTACAAATAGATTTGAGCCAACAACGATTGCCTTTAATCAAAGATTTTATGCTCAATTTGCACAAAGAACAGCCAAGATAAATTTAAACAGAGAACCTCGTTTTTATGCATCAATTGGTTTTGATCGTGGGGTGAATAGAACCTGGGGAAGTATTTGGAATTTAAAAATGCGAAAAGGAGAAATTCATGGTAGAATTGCGAATACATCTGATTATTTGGTAACCGGATATGCATTAAAAAAATTAGTTCACCAAGATTCTGAGGGAGATGCTTATAATAAGTCAATAACCTATCCATGGCCTATGATTCGATTGAGTGAATTGTATTTAAATTATGCTGAAGCACTAAATGAATTTAGTGGCCCTTCAACTGAAGTATATGAGGCTTTAAACATCATTAGAGATAGAGCAGGTATTCCCTCAGTTCAAGACGCTTGGACTAATACAGCTTATGCTGCAACTCCAAACAAACATACAACTAAAGGAGGTTTAAGAGAGATTATCCGTCAAGAAAGAATGATTGAATTGGCATTTGAAGGCCATCGATATTATGATATTAGAAGATGGAAGCTTGCAGAACAGTATTTTTCTACACCAATTCAAGGATGGTCTGTAGATGAAGAATCTGAGAGTAATTATTATCAAATTATGGAGGTCAGCCAACGTTCTTTCAATAGTCCAAGAGATTATTTACAGCCAATAAGCTTTGAAGAACTCTCTAGAAATCCCAATTTAATTCAAAATCCAGGTTGGTAAAAAAGCACATTATTATGAAAAATCAAATAAAAAAAATAATTTTATTCATTGTTTTGATAGGTTCAATTCTTTCATGTTCTAAAAATGAAGATGTTGATAGTACACCTCCGGGAATAATAACAAATGTTTCTGTTGTTCCAACAAATGGTGGTGGTATTATTTCTTATACTTTACCATCAGATAGTGATGTCTCTTATGTAAGAGCTGAATATACAAATTCTCAAGGAGAGGATGTATTTAGAGTTGCCAGTAAGTACAATACTTCTTTAGAAGTTAATGGCCTAAATCAGACAAGTCCAATTAAAGTTATATTGTATGTTGTTGATGAAAATGAAAATATTTCTGAGGCCGTTGAAATAGAATTTACACCTTTAGAATCATTCATCTTCTTGGTACAACAAAGTATTGAAATATCACCAGATTTAGGAGGTGTTAAAATTACTTGGGAAAACATTGCTTCAAAAACAGTTTTTGTATACGTTCATATTTTAAACGGAAATGATGAAACGATTAGAATTCTTTCTTCGAATAATGCAGAGGAAAGTCTTTTTATAAGAGGTTTAGAGGCCGTAGAAATGACTTTTTCAACCAAGGTTGAGGACTTTGATGGTAATCAAACTGACCTTCAGGTTGTTGGAAATTATACTCCGCTATTTGAAGAGAAAATCGAAAAAAATACTTGGACTTTGATAGCTTCTCAATCCATAAATGGAAATGCTTACGAGGGTAGAACTGTTAACTTTTGGGATGATATTGTGGATACTGTAGAAACAGATTCTGACAATAGTTATTTTATTGCCACCAGAGACAATAACGGTGGAAGTTTAAATTTCCCATTAGATATTGTTATAGACTTTAACAAAAATGTAAAAATTAAAAGATTCAAAGTATGGCAAAGAGCTTATTGGTATCAGGGTGGCGGTGTTACCTATCATTATCAAGAAGAAAATATAAAGTCTTTTAATTTATATGCTAGTAATGATGCTCAATCATGGGATTTATTAGGACAGTTTGATATAGGAGATCCAAGAGATAGTGCAGGTAATATTCCTGCATCTGCTTTTCAGGAAGCAATAGACGGACATGACTTTAGCTTAGATAATACTTCAGAGCAATTCAGGTATTTAAAATTTTCCATTACTTCAAATTATGGAAGTACAATAATAACTGTTGGATCTGAGATTACTCTTTATGGTTTAGATAATTTATAATAACTAAGAAACAAATGAATTTAATAAAAAAACACCTTGTTTTTCTTTTTATTTTATTTTCAATTTTATCACATTCTCAGGGACTGAGAACTTTGGGTAAAAATATTATTAATTCAAATGGTGATGAAGTTCTCCTCAGGGGAGTTGGCCTTGGAGGTTGGATGCTTCAAGAAGGGTATATGATGAATTCTTCTGGTGCGGCAGACACACAACACGAATTCATAGAGAAATTAACTCTTTTAATTGGTGAAGATGAAACCGAAATTTTCTACAACAATTGGCGTCAAAATTTCATCACTGAACAAGATGTTAATAGTATAGCAAATCACGGTTACAACAGTATTCGATTACCAATGCATTATAATTTGTTCACGTTACCAATAGAGGAAGAACCTGTAGAAGGAGAAAATACATGGTTAGATACAGGTTTTAATATGGTAGATGAACTCTTGACTTGGTGCGAAGCTAACCAATTATACCTCATCTTAGATTTACATGCTGCACCTGGTGGACAAGGTATGGATGCTGCAATTAGTGATTATGATGATTCTAAACCCTCTTTGTGGGAAAGCTCACTTAATCAAGACAAAACAGTCGCTTTGTGGGGAAAACTTGCAGACAGATATAAAGACAAAGAATGGATTGGGGGATATGATTTACTAAATGAAGTTAATTGGCCTCTTGGAACTAATGTTCTACGAAATTTTTATATAAGAGTTACTAATGAAATAAGAGCTGTAGATTCTGATCATATTATTTTTATTGAAGGAAATGGTTTTGCCAATGATTTTAGTGGTTTAACACCTCCATGGGATTCTAATATGGTCTACAGTCCTCACAAATATTGGACCTATAATGATACAGCATCCATTCAGTGGGTTTTAGACATCAGAGATCAACATAATATTCCTCTGTGGTTAGGAGAATCTGGTGAAAATTCTAATGTATGGTTTACAGAAGCAATTAATTTAGTTGAGGATAATAATATAGGATGGGCCTGGTGGCCTTGGAAAAGAATTTCAACTATTGTATGTCCTTATTCAATAAATTCCAATTCCAATTATGAATCCATTATAAATTATTGGAAAAATGAAGGTCCACAACCTTCAGTAGCAAATGCTATTCAAGGATTAAGTCAACTAACCACCGATTTACTTATAGAAAATAATGTTTTTTATAAAGATGTCATTGATGCGGTTCTCAGACAACCTCAAGATGAAACTCATATTCCTTATGCAAATCATTCAATACCAGGGGTAGTTTATCTATCTGACTATGATCTTGGATCTAATGGTATTGCCTATTATGATGTAGATTATGCAAATTATACATTATCTACAGGTGAAGATTTTCAACCCTGGAATTCTGGATGGACATACAGAAATGATGGCGTAGATATTCAAACAAATTCCGATACTTCAAATAGTAATGGTTATCATGTAGGGTACACTAACAATAATGAATGGATGAAATACACTTTAAATATTTCTGAAACGGGTTTTTATAATCTAAAACTTAGATATGCTACACCGCAAAATGGGGCAAAAATTAAATTTTATATTGATGATGTTGATATCGCAGGTACTATTTCTATAGGAAATACAGGAGGTTGGACCAATTTTGTCTATCATTCTGTAAATAATTCATATATAGATGCTGGAACACATGTTTTAAAAGTTAAAGTGGATGGAAATACTGAGTTTAATATGAGTAGTATTGAATTCACAAATTCTACAGATCAAACCCCTCCATTTGACGTCTTAAGTGCCACTACAAACGACGATGAGCAATCCTTAAATATTGTTTTAAATCACCCTATTACAAATCAATCATTATCTAATGATTTATTTCAAGTAGAGGTTAATAATAATCTAAGAACAATAGAATCTGCTGAAATTAACGCTGTGAATAGCAGGCAAATTACTTTAAATTTATCAGAATATTTATTTTATCAGGATCAAATAGAAGTAAGTTATAATGGTACTATTATTACTTCAGTTTATAACAATACTCTCGATTCTTTTGAGAATTTATTAGTTGATAATAATCTTCAAGCTAGATTTTTAATTCCTGGTAAAATTCAAGCTGAAGATTTCTACAATCAATTTGGGTTGCAAACCGAAAATACCTCAGATACTGGAGGTGGTCTTAATATAGGTTATACTGATGTTGGAGACTATGCAGATTACTTAGTTTATATACCTAACAGTGGTAATTATAATTTAAATCTTAGAACAGCTGCTGCTTATGATACTGGTAAAGTTCAGTTTTTATTATTAAATAACAACTCAACAGCAAGTATTTCTACTGTAGATCTTCCGGTTACTGGCGGTTGGCAATCTTGGCAAACAACGACAACAGAAACAAATTTAAATTCAGGGGTTTATTCTCTAAAAATGAAAGTCTTAGAGCCTGGTTTTAACATTAATTGGTTTGAATTTGAGTTTCTAGGCTCTCTGAGTACTGATAGTCAAATTAATGCTGTTACCTCAATTTACCCTAATCCTGTAAATCAAATTTTTAAGATTCAGTTTAGTGATTATCAAGAGGTAAAAGTTTTAAAAATAATTGATGTTAATGGGCGATTGGTTAATAAGTTAGGTCCAAATTCGTCAAACGAATATGATATATCAAATCTAAAACCGGGTATTTATTTTTTAACTATTATTACAGATGAATTTCAATATCAAAAGAAATTAATTAAAAACTAAATTGAAATACATTTAAAATCAAAGGCACTTAGATCAATATCCAAATTAGTCAAGTCTAAAGTCTAAATATAAATTTTTAAGTATTTAAAAACTAATCCTACATCAAAAAAACAAATTATGAAAAAACCAACCCTACTTTTTTTATTAGGTTTTCTATCAATAATTATCCTTTCAACTGCATTTAAAAATAAGAATCGGGAAGGGTCCAAACAAATGATGTCTACAAATGTTTGGAAGGTAGATTTTCTTGATAATTTTGATAATTTTAATTCAGCTAATTGGCAAGATCAACGTATCTGGGTTAATAATGAAACCCATTGCTATGTTCCAGACAATGAGTTTGGTACAAGAGAGGTAAGTAATGGCTCATTAAAACTAAAAGTTGTTAGAATTGATGAAAAAAGGGCCTGTGATAATTTTGATAAATATGGGAAACAACATCCTGAAACTCAATATGTTTCCGGAAGAATTGCATCCAAGAATAGGAAAGAATTTGTTAAAGGAAAATGGACTGCTAGATTACGACTTGGTAGTAATGGAGAGCCAAGCATGTTTCCAGCATGGTGGATTTTAGGTGCCCAAAATAATGAACCTCCTGTGCAAGAACCTGATGAAAACATTTGTTGGCCTCTAGCAGGTTCTGGTGAGATAGATATTTTCGAACATCATGGAGATCATCATAAAAACCACTTCACTACAGGTGCTATCAAGAGTTTAGAGAATTGTGATAAAGGAGATTGGTGGAGTTTACGTAAAGGATTTGATGCAAGTCTTAATGATTACCATGAATATTCTGTTGAATGGGAAGGGTCTGATCTTGTCTACCGTATTGATCAAAGAGAAATATATCGAAATATTGGAGAAGGTGATAGATATTCTGAGCCAATGTTTGCGATTTTAAATTATGCTAAAATTACAGATTCACCAATGGAAGGTGAATGGGTTATGGAAGTTGATTGGGTAAAACACGAATATAGATTACAATAAAAAATCATATATGAAACTTAAGAATTTTAAATTAGTATATCTTTTATTGCTCATAATAGCGTGTACAAACTCAAAAGTTGGTGAATCTATATTACCACCAAATTCTTTTAATTCAAATGAAAAAGATTATAATGACAAAACTCTTCAAGTTTTTGCAACTGCAAAAGATACAGACTTGAGATTAACAAAAATCAGCGAACAAACTTTTAAAAACAAGGTACAACCTCTCGAGACTGAAATCGCTGTTTTTGTAAACCCTAATAAAACTTTTCAAGAATACTTAGGAATTGGAGGTGCTATTACAGATGCTTCTTCTGAGGTTTTTTCTGCACTTAATAAAACACAACAAAATAAATTATTAAACTCTTTATATGGTAAAGATGGAATTGGGTATAATATTATAAGAACAAGTATTCATAGCAGTGATTTTGGTTTAGGAAGTTACACATACATAGAGGAAGGAGATGCTAATTTAACAACATTTTCAATAAAAAAAGATAAGATAAAAAGAATTCCCTTTATAAAAAGAGCGATAGATTTAATTAAATCTGATTTGGTATTTTATGCAAGTCCATGGAGTCCACCTGCTTTTATGAAAAGTAATAATAATATGTTGTATGGTGGAAAATTACTTCCAGAGTACAGACAGGCTTGGGCAGATTATTATGTGAAATTTATCAAAGCTTATGAAAAAGAGGGAATTCCTGTTTGGGGTTTAACAATCCAAAACGAACCGATGGCTGTTCAAAGATGGGAGTCTTGTATCTATACCGCAGATGAGGAAAGAGATTTTCTAAAAAATTATCTAGGACCAACCTTAGAAAAAGCTGGATTAGGTGATAAGAAAATTGTAGTCTGGGATCATAATCGAGATCTGATTTCTGAGAGAGCCAATACCATATTTGAAGATCCAGATGCTTCTAAATATGCGTGGGGTATCGGTTTTCACTGGTATGAAACTTGGACAGGAGGATTACCTAAATATGATAATCTTAAAAATATAAATGAATCTTTTCCTTCAAAAAATATGTTATTTACAGAAGGATGTCAAGAGGGTTTTGATACGGAAAGAATGCACTTTTGGCCCAATGCTGAACGTTACGGAAATTCTATGATTAATGATTTTAATAGTGGTGTTGTTGGATGGACAGACTGGAATATTTTATTAGATGAAAGAGGAGGACCGAACCATGTACAAAATTTTTGTTTTGCTCCTATACATGCAGACACAAAAACAGGAAAATTAACTTTTACACCTTCGTATTATTACATTGGTCATTTTTCTAAATTTATAAAACCCGGTGCATTACGGGTAAGCACAACCTCTAGCAGATCAACTTTAGAAAGTACGTCTTTTAAAAATAAAGATGGAAGGATTATAACAGTAGTGATGAATAAAACTGATAATACTATTGGCTATAAGCTCATTGTTGGTTCTAGTGAAACCTTTTTAAATATTAGACCACATGCTATGCAAACTATAATTTATTAAATTTACTTTTTTAAAAAAATCAAAATAAATGAGCAACAAGACATACACTATTTTTATAAGTTTTATAGTAGCATTGGGAGGTTTTTTATTTGGATTCGACGCGGGGATTATTTCTGGAGTGATGTCATTTGCAGGTCCTGAATTTAATTTAAATGAAATTGAATCTGGATGGGTAGTTAGCGCTCCTTCATTTGCAGCGATGTTTGCCATGTTGTTTTCTGGACGACTAAGTGATCTTTTTGGAAGAAAAAAGATGTTAATTTTTGTTGCTTTCTTATATGCAATTTCAGCTATTTTATCATCTATAGCTGTTTCTTATGAAATGCTATATATTGCCAGAATTATAGGTGGAATAGCTTTTGGTGCAGCTTTAGTTTTGGCACCGATGTATATTGCAGAAATTTCAACTGCAGAGAATAGAGGGAAGCTTGTTTCTCTTCAACAATTAAACATTGTTTTTGGTTTTTTTGCAGCATTTCTTAGTAATTATTTTTTCAACAAGTATAATACTTCAGACAGTACATTTTTAACAGATGAAAATGTATGGAGATGGATGTTAGGCGTGGAATTTATACCGGCAGTAATTTATTTTATTTTTTTATTTTTTGTACCTAAAAGCCCTCGATGGTTATATCTCACAGGAAATTTTGATGATGCAAAAAAAGTTTTAATTAGAATTCATGGAAATGAACGGGGAGAAATAGAGAATGCTGTAATTGAAAGTAATATAAAGGCTGAAAGCAACAAAGAACCTTTAAAGTTATTAGATTTATTAAAACCTTCTCTTCGTTTTATTCTAGGTGTTGGCTTAGTAGTTGGTGTTCTTCAACAAATCACTGGAATAAATGCAGTGTATTTTTATGCAACCTCTATATTCGAACAAACTGGTATAGGAACCGATGCTGCTTTTTCATCAGGAGTTTTATTGAGTTCTATTTCAGTAATTTTTACCTTTATTGCCATATATCTAATTGATAGAATGGGAAGAAGGCCGCTGTTATTATTTGGTACAGCTGGAATAGCGATTAGCTTATTATTATGTGCTTATGGTTTTAATCAAGCAACTTACAAATTAACTACAGAAAACATAAACCAATTAGAATTCACTGAGTCTCAACAATTGCTTCCGTTGGTAGATAAAGTATATGAAAGTGATATAGCCTTTAAAAATGATTTAAAGCAAGCCCTTGGGAATAGGATATATAGTAAAAATGATGGAGCAATATTAGAAGTTGCAACTTCAATCAATGCTACTTTAATATTGATGGGTATTTTAGGGTTTATTGCCTGTTTCGCGTTTTCATTAGGTCCGGTAATGTGGGTTTTATTATCAGAGCTTTACCCTTTAAAATACAGAGGATTAGCGATTGGTGTAATTGCCTTTGTAAACTCATTAATAAGCTCTTTAGTTCAGTTAGTTTTTCCTTGGGAATTATCTACTTTAGGAAATTCACTTACCTTCTTTATTTTTGGTATAATCGCTTTAATTGGGTTTTTCTTTATGATAAAAGTAGTACCTGAAACTAAAGGAAAGTCATTGGAAGCTTTAGAGGAGGAACTCGCTAGCTAGAGGAACAAACATATGTCAATCTTTTGTGTTAAATTATATCCATCTTTCAAATCAAGTATGAGATTAGTATTTTTCATATGTTATTGTTAAATTTATTCATACTTTCCCATCATTTCATATAAAAATAATATATTTACAATTCACAATTTCAGTGAAATTTATGAAGCTATTTAAAAGTATTATTTTATTATTTGCATCTACTTTCTTTTTTTTAGATGGAAATGCTCAAGAAACTCTTCCCATTTACTCAGATTATTTATCTGATAACGTATACTTAGTTCATCCCTCTGCAGCTGGGATTGGAAATACTGGAAAATTACGTTTTACAGCAAGACAACAATGGGCTGGTGTTAAAGACGCTCCAACACTTCAAACGTTAAGTTTTCACAATCGTTTTACCGATAAAGCGGCTTTTGGTTTTATTCTCTTTAATGATAGTAATGGTTTTCATTCTCAAAAAGGTATTCAAGGTACTTTTGCATATCATTTAGATATAAATAGGAGTTCATTTTTTAATCAAATTTCTTTTGGACTCTCTCTTACTGCTGTTCAAAATCAGGTAGATCAAACACAATTTTTTGGAGACCCGACGGTAGCACAAATTATTCAAAGTTCAGCATACTATAATGCTGATTTTAGTGTTGCTTACCACAAATCTGGTTTTTCTTCATATTTCACGGTAAAAAATCTTTTGTTGTCAGCAAAAAACAATCTTAATAACAATCTAGAACCCTTAGATATTAGGAATTATGTCATATCATTAGGATACTATTTTGGCCAAAGTAAAACAATTCAATTAGAGCCCTCAATAATGGTTCAACTAAGAGAATCAACAGGCGAGAGAATAGCTGATTTTAATATAAAGGCATACAAAGATTTCAATAAAGCTCAATTATGGGCAGCATTGTCTTACAGAAAAAGTTTTGATGTAAACCCTATTGAAGATTTGAAGTATATTACACCCATCATAGGAGTTAATTATAATAAATGGATGTTCTCATATACCTATACTAATCAATTGAATGATATCGTTCTTACTAATTCTGGGTTTCATCAGGTGTCTGTTGGGGTAAATTTATTTACAAGAAAACCAAGAGCTTCAGCATGTCCTAATATTAATTCATCCTTCTAGAATTTTTTTTCTAAAACCTTTGCGAACTCATAATTTTTTAGAATTTCTACTAGTGTTTTAGGATCTTTATTGATGTAAAAATGATTATAAACTCTATTATCAATATTGGTATTCAATAGTTCAAATGAACTTAAAATCCTTTTAGTTTGTTTTGCTACAGCGAGTCCAGTATCAATTATTTGTATATGATTTCCAATAATTTTTTTTATCTGAGGAATTAAGTATGCATAATGAGTACATCCTAAAACTAGAGCATCTATATTTTCTTTAAGCATCGGATTTAAACAATTAAAGATGAGCTTTTCCATTTTTAAAGATTGAATTTCTCCGTTTTCAATAAGTTCCACTAAGCCATATCCAACTTGTTCAACTATTTTAACCGACTGATTAATATTTGTAGAAGTCTTTTCAAAAAGTTTACTATTTATGGTGCCTTTTGTAGCTAAGACTCCAATCGTATTACTTTTTGTAACTAATCCAGCTTTTTTGATAGCGGGTTCTATGCCTATAAAAGGAATATCATAATTTTCTCTTAGATAATCAATTGCATTTGTAGTTGCAGTATTACAGGCAACAACAATAATTTTAGCATTTTTATTTAAAAGAAATTCGGTATTTTTTATACAATACTCAAGGATCTTATCCTTCGACTTTTGACCATAAGGAGCATTTTTACTGTCTGCTAAATAAATTGTATTTTCTTTTGGTAATAAATTAGTTACCTCTTGCCAAATAGAAGTACCTCCAATACCTGAATCAAAAAAACCGATTGGATTACTTATTGAAGTGTTCATGATAGTAAAAATAAAAAAATCCTACTTGTAAAGTAGGATTTTTAAAATTGTATAATTTTTTTTTAATTTTGACCAGGTGCGGTTGGTTGTTTTTGGTCAGGTAAAAGCCCTAATTTTGCCTTTACAGCCTCGTATAAGTCTTCACCATCAGCTACCAGTAATCCTCTACCTGCAGATGCATCAAATACATATAATATTTGTTTTGCTTTAGCCACTTCATCTATGGCTTTTCTTGCTTTTCCAATGATTGGAACTAATTTATTGTTTTGTTTTTCCTGAATATCTTGATATGCAGCTTGTTCAGCTTGTTGAACTCTAGAATTGTCTACTTGAACTTCTTGAGCTCTTTGTTTATTGGTAACTTCAGTTTGTTGAGCTTGTTCAGCTGTATATTTTTTAATTTTATCATCTAGTTTTTTCTTCATACCATCGATATCATCCTTGTACGTTTTGGTAATCTTAGCTAATTCTACTTGTAGAGCTCTTGTCTCAGGCATATTTGCAATTACTCTTTCGTAAACTATATGCCCAACTTTTTGAGCATTTACAACACCACTCATACCTAAAGTTAAAATTGCTACTAATAGTAAACTCTTCAATTTTCTCATTTTGTTTAATTTAATTATTATCTTGTTCTAAGTTATTTTTCTTTTTAATCGCTTCTTTTTTTTCTCTTAAAATTCTTTTTTTCTCTTCAATATCAGCAATTCTTTTCTTTCTTATTTCTTCACTTTTCTTTTGTCTAGCTTTTCTTTCCTCGTCTTTCTTTTTTCTTAAAGCTTCCCTGTCTTTTAAAAACTTTTTTTGTTTTTCTGTTCTCTCTTTACTTAAAACAGATTTTTGTTTTCTTTTTTCTTCATTGATTTTTATTTTTCTCTCCCTAACAATTTCATTCAAAATAAGTTCGCTAATATCGTATTTTTTATTGGAATATAACATTACTAAATCACTAGATTTGTCAAAAACAAAATCATATTTCTTTTTTTTAACAATACCATCTATAGAATTGAATACCTGATCTTGGATGGGTTGCACTAATTGTTTTCTTAACAAAAACATATCTCCATTAGGTCCAAAATATAATGACTCTAGCCTTCTTAATTCCTCTTGTTTTAGTGTAATTTCATCCTCTTTATCAAGAATAAGATCATTAGTTAAAATAGCTCGCTCATTAGCTAAATCAGTTTTTATTTTTTCTATGTATCTAGTTAATTCATCTAATTTACCTCGCCATTTAGTCACTTTTGAATCTAGGATATTCTGAGCCTCCATATATTCAGGTACGTTTTCCAAAATATACTCCATGTCTATGTAAGCTATTCTTTGCGCTTTTTGAGCACTGACAAAGATACTACTAGTTAAAAATAAACATAAAGCGATGCTAAATAACACTTTGCTTTGTTCTAATAACCTCAAGTTCAAAAAATTAAGTTTCATTTTTTAATTAAAATTGTTGACCTATAATAAAATGGGTTTGCCAACCAGATTTAATATTTGATCCTGGTAAAGGATCAAATCCATGTGCAAAATCTATCCCTAGTAAACCAAATGCTGGCATAAATATACGAATACCAACTCCAGCAGACCTTTTTAAATTAAACGGATTAAAGCTGTCAAAATTGTCATAAGAGTTTCCAGCTTCTAAAAATCCAATAGTATAGATTGATGCAGAGGGTTTATCTGTGATAGAATATCTCAATTCTAACTGAAATTTATTATAAATTGTTCCACCCTCTATCGAGGACAATCTATTATTTTCATAACCTCTTAATCCAACACTTTCCCTACCATCTAATTGAAATTGAGCAATTCCATCTCCACCAACAAAGAAACGCTCAAATGGTGTACTTCCTAATTCGTCATTATAAAAGCCTAAATATCCTATTTCTGTATTTGCCATTAAAACTAGCTTTTTAGCTAGACTATTATACCATTTTCCTTTAAATAATAATTTATAATATTCTAGCCATTTAAACCTTTCTGCAGGTGCCAAACTTTGGTAGTCTTTATTATTAAAAAGTGAGTATGGGATTGTGGCTTTAGCACTAATACTAAAAGTTGATCCATAGGTTGGAAAGATTAAACTTGGTCCTGCTGAATTTCGACTCAAACTAATATTGTAAGCAAGATTATTTAAATCTCCTTCACTTAAAATATCACTACCAACTCTAAATTGATAATCATTTAAACTAAAACTTTGGTAGCTTAATGTTTGAGATAATGTAAAGAAATCACTTGGCCATGTTAATCTCTTTGCGATACCAACTGAAGCACCAGCTATTCCTAAACTTCTGTCTCTATTCACATCAAAAGTTTGTCTATCCAATTGAAATTGTTTGGATGAGTATATTGAGAAAGATAAAGATTGTGGCTTTTTACCACCAAACCATGGCTCAGTAAAAGAAAAACTATAGGTGTTAAACGTTCTACTGGTTTGTAACCTTAACGACAGTGATTGGCCATCACCCATTGGTAGGGGTTTATAGGCCTCTTTCTTAAATAGATTTCGAATAGAGAAGTTATTAAAAGATAACCCTAATGTTCCAATAAAAGAGCCTCCACCATAACCTCCTTGAAGTTCTATTTGACTCCCTCCCTTTTCTATAACACTAAATTCTACATCAGCTGTTTTATCTTGGTAGTTTGGTCTTACGTCTGGTGTTACATTGGTGTCAAAAAAACCAAGTTGACCGATTTCACGAATAGAACGGATAATAGCGTCTCTACTAAATAATGAACCTGGCTTTACTCTTAATTCTCTAAAAATAACAAAGTCATTAGTTTTGTCATTACCAACAATACTTACTTTATTGATGGTTGCTTTTTCATCTTCTCTAATTCTAATCTCAACGGTTATAGAATCATTAACTACTTTTGTTTCAACTGCATTTACTGAAGAGAACAGATATCCACTATTTTGATATAATGTTTGAATATCTTCAGAGTTTGGACTACCATCACCCGTAATTCTTTCTTTAAGTACAGATCCATTATAAACATCTCCTTTTTCAATCTTTAAAATTGTATTTAATTGTTGGTCAGTGTAACTTTTGTTTCCAACATATAAAATATCTCCAAAAATATATTGTCTACCTTCTTCAAGAGTAATATCAATGTTAATTGTATTGTCTTCGTTCCAAGATACTGTGTCAGATAAAATTCTAGAATCTCTATATCCAAGTCTGCTATATGCATCTAGAATACTTTCAAGATCTTCTTTAAATTTTTCATCAATATATTTAGAACCTTTCCAGAATCTACCTGCAAATTTTCTTTTTGTATTACCCATAGCAGCTCTTAACTTTCCTTCTGAAAGAGCTTTGTTACCACTAAAATTTATGTTTTTTATTTTTATCTTAGATCCTTTGTCTATAAAGACACTCATATTTACAGCATTGGTGTCTGTGGAATCCTTTTTAGTGTCTATACTAACTTTTGTTTTTAGAAATCCTTTGTCTGTATATTTCTTTTTAAAGTAGTTCTTGGTAGTAACAAGTAAGTTATCTGTTACCATGGCTCCTGTTTTAAGTTCAGCTTCAGTTTTTAGAGCCTTTGATTTATTTTTTTTAATTCCTGCGATACTTATTTGGTTAAGCTGAGGAAGTTCCTTTACATCAAACTCTAAATAAATAGTATTACCATCTACTCTGATCAAATATACTTCTACGGTACTAAATTGTTTACTTTGATATAGTTTTTTAATTGCACTTGTTAATTTGTCTCCTGGTAATTTTAAAGGTTGACCAATTTTAAGGCCAGTAAATACCTTTACGGTAGATTCTGTAAATTTTTGAAGCCCAATAACTGAAATCCCACCTAAAATATATTCTTTACCTTTTTTGTAGACAATATTCTTTTGTACTGTTATACTATCTTTTTTAACAACACCTGTAGAATCTTTTACCACTTGTGCCTGAGTTGTAAAATTAACTACAGAAAGTAAAAAAATAAAAATTAAAGCACTAAAATTAATGCTATTCTGCTTGTATAGTTTGCTCGCTAGTTTTTCCAAATCTTCGTTCTCTATTCTGATATTCTATAATTGCATCATAAAAATGCTCTTTTCTAAAATCTGGCCAAAGTATATTTGTAAAATATAATTCAGCATAAGCTAATTGCCATAATAAGAAATTACTTATTCTTTGTTCACCACTGGTTCTTATCATTAAATCAACGTCGGGCAAATTAAACGTATATAAATGGTTATTTATAATTTTTTCGTCTATTTCTTCGATGGTTAGCTCGTTATTAACAACTTTTTTAGATATGTTTTTAATTGTATTAACAATTTCTTCTCTTGCTCCGTAACTTAAAGCTAAGGTTAAAACTATTTTTTTGTTGTTTTTAGTCTCTTTAATTACTTGTTTTAATGTTTTTTGAGCACTATCTGGCAGGCTTTTTATGTTGCCAATCGCATTTACTCTTACATCATTTTCTTTGAAGGTAATAGATTCTTTATTGAGTGAACTTATGAGTAAGCTCATTAAGGCATTTACTTCAATTTGTGGTCTATTCCAATTTTCTGTTGAGAAAGCATATAGTGTTATCGCTTGTGTTCCTAATTCTGCTGCAGCTTCAATAGTCTCTCTCACTGCTGTTAGTGCATTTTTATGACCAAAAATACGATTCATACCCTTTCCTTTAGCCCATCGTCCATTTCCGTCCATAATTACGGCAACGTGTTTTGGAATATTATCTAAGTTAATGAGTAATCGTTTATTCATAAATTTTATCCTTAATCAGTAAAGCATGCTGGCCTTCCAAAAGTATATACCAAAGAAACTCCAGAAAACATATACCAATCATTTGATGTACCCCCAAAATTTAATTGAGAGAACCTATCCGTCGAATAATCTAGTTCATCAGTAAATGTATATCGGACGGTTGTTTCCACTGCAAAAGCTATTTTTTCAATTAATTTTGTTTTAAATCCTATTCCTAAGGGTATAGAAAGAGATGTATTTCTTGTGAAATTGAAAGTTTTGTCTACATTTTGAATTCTTGGTGTTTTATAATCTACTGCTGCAATCTGAAATAAAATGTATGGTGTACTTGTTTTATCTCTTGATGATAAATCATATTCATAAAAATTATATTCTATTCCGATTGCAAATTCATGTATTGGATTTTTGAATTTCACCCCTCTTTCTTGTCTTATTATATTTTCGGAATCGGTGTCATCTCCTGAAATAGAAAATGAGCTATACGTTCCTCTTATTGCTATTCTTGGGTTTAAATTGTATTTGTACATAATACTAGATCCAAAATTTTTGGGTTGTATGTAATTTGTTCGCCCTACATCACCTACATAATTAACCCCACCTACAAAGAATCCAACTTCATTTATTTGAGATAAACAATTGCCTGAAATACAAATAAATAATAACAATATTAAATATGTTTTCATCATAGATTATAGCGTGCAAATATAAAAAAATCTATTTGCTTTATAAATTTAATACATGAGTCTTTTTGAATAACAATAATTTTAGTTTTTTATTGTTTTATACCACTAATTGTTAGAACCATTTCTGGTGTCTTCTCCCCACAAAAGTTTAGTTCTTAGTGTAGTCAAAAAAGAATGGTTGGAGGGAATCATACTCTTGATTGTGAAAGGTGATTTCTCGATATAGATTTTAGTATCTTTTGGTACTGATGTGATTCTAGAATCTAATGAAATTAAAAAACTTTTTTCTCTTGAGTCTACCTCTAATTCGATTAGGGTTTCATCAGGAATTACCATAGGTCTTGCATTTAAATTGTGAGGAGCTATTGGAGTTATAATAAAGTTTTTTGAGTTTGGCGATATTACGGGGCCATTACAACTAAGTGAATAACCTGTAGAACCTGTAGGTGTAGCAATTATGAGACCATCAGACCAGTAATTCGTGAGATATTCTTTATTTAAAAAGGTTTTAACACCAATCATTGATGTTGTGTTTTCTCGTGCAATAGTAATTTCATTCAAAGCAAATGAAAGCTCATCTAAAGATTCAACTTTAGGATTAGTTTTGATACTTAATAATGTTCTCTCTTGAATTGTATATTCTTCAGCAATTAACAAATCAATAGATTCTTTGATCGCATTTTTTTGAACATTTGCTAAAAATCCAAGTCTGCCTGTATTAATTCCTAAAATAGGAATGTTTAAATCTCTAATATATGTGATTGCCCTGAGAAAAGTTCCGTCACCACCGAGGCTAAAAAACACATCAAAGGAGCTGTTTAAATCATGAAAACTGTTAAAGGTTGAATATGTTTTTGTAAGATGACAAAAGTCTTTTAAAGCAATGTAAAAATTCTCTTCAAAAAAAACAACGATATTATGTTCCTCCAATGCTAATAATAGGATTTTAATTTCCTTCTCAGCATGGACTGAATATGTTTGACCAAATATAGCTACCTTTTTTATCATTACATGTCTAGGTATTTTTGCAAATAATCAGATCTATCTTTTAGATCTTGTAAATAAAAATCGTCTTTATGTTTTGAGATTAGGTTGAAATTATATCTCCTAAACGTTTGAATGACTTCATTAATATCCTGTGAATTTATTTTAACGGTTGCTTGTATAATGTCAGAAGTTTGATTGGAAATATATACACCAAGTATAGTTGCATTATTACTTTCCACAATTTGACTTATTTCACTTATAGAAAAATCTTTTTTATTTTTCTCAATGACTATTATAATACCATCACTAAACAAAGATGAATTTGAGCAAAAAAGCTCCAAGACATCATGTAATTCATAATAACCAACATACTTTTTTTTGTCATTTAAAACAGGCATTATATTAGTTTCGTTTTCTGAAAATAATTTAATGGTTTTCAATAAAGTTATACTTTCATCGGTAAAAAAGAAATCAATCAGATGAGAGTATGCTGAAATATTAGATGACTTTTCTTCTATGGTTTGTATATCCCTCTCAGAGATACTTCCCAGTAACTCTCCGTTTTTAACAATTGGTAGATGTGTTATTGGGAGTGTTTCAAAGATTTGTTGAGCTTTTTTCACCAAACTATCTGGAGTTAAAAGTTCTAAATCGTCAAGTATGTATTCTTTCATATTCACGCTATACGAAGATAGTTTAAAATCATTTAATGACGTACTTTTGTGTTTTATTTGAAACCTATGACAAAGTTAAGTGTAAATATTAATAAAATTGCAACATTACGTAATTCAAGAGGTGGAAATGTTCCAAATCTATTAAAAGTTGCTACAGATCTTCAAGAATTTGGCGCTCAAGGGATCACAATACATCCAAGACCAGATGAAAGACATATTCGCTATCAAGATGCTCATGACCTTAAGCCCATTGTAGTTACAGAGTATAATATTGAAGGAAATCCTATTCCTAAATTTATGGATTTAGTTCTAGAAGTTAAGCCAACACAAGTAACATTAGTGCCAGATACTATTAATCAAATTACTTCAAATGCAGGTTGGGATACGATTACCAATAAATCTTACCTTATGGAGGTAATAAGTGAATTTAAAAACGCTGGAATTAGAACCTCTATATTTATTGATACAGATCTAAAATTAATTGAAGCTGCAGCTAAAATTGGTACAGATAGAATTGAATTATATACAGAACATTTTGCTAGTGCTTATGAAAAAGGAAATAAGAAAGCGATAAAATCCTATACAGATGCAGCCAATTTAGCTCATGAATTAGGCTTAGGAATTAATGCAGGACATGATTTAAGTCTAGACAACATAGAGTTTTTTAAACAAAATATTCCCAACCTTGCAGAGGTTTCCATTGGACATGCTTTAATTTCTGAGAGTTTGTATTTAGGTCTACAAAACGTTGTAAACATGTATTTACATAGACTTCAGTAACATGCAAATATTACATTCTAAAATTAGTGGCAAAGGAACTCCTATTCTTATTCTTCATGGGTATTTTGGGATGAGTGATAACTGGAAGACTTTAGGGAAAAAGTTTGCTGAAAATTTTCAAATCCATTTAATTGATCAGCGAAATCATGGACGTAGTTTTCATCAAGATGAATTTAATTATGATTATTTAGCAGACGATTTATTTGCATATGTAAACTATTATAAGCTTGATAAAATTATATTATTGGGACATTCTATGGGGGGGAAAACAGCCATGCTATTTGCTGTTAAATACCCAAGTCTTGTTGATAAGTTAATCATAGCAGATATTTCACCAAAGTATTACCAACCTCACCATAATGATATTTTAAAAGCACTAAATTCAGTAGATTTTAAAATCCATAATACCAGAAAACTTGTAGATGAAAAAATTGCTGAAATAATACCTGATATTGGAGTTCGTTCTTTTTTATTAAAAAATGTATATTGGAAAGAGAAAGGAATATTAGACTACAGATTTAATTTAAAATCTCTCACAGATAATAATAATGAGGTAGGAAAAGCACTTCCTGTTCATACTTCGTTTGAAGGAAAAGTTTTATTTATTTCTGCAGGTAATTCAGGCTACATATTAAGGGATGACCATACTTCAATTAAATTACATTTTCCAAATTCTTGCATAAATACAATACCGAATGTAGGGCATTGGTTACATGCGGAGTCTCCTGAGTTGTTTTATGAGTTCGTAATGAAATTTATTTTAATAAAATCAATAGATTAATGATCTTTTTATTCGTTGAGATATTAGCGTTAATGTCTCATAAGAAATTGTTTCTGATATTGAAGAAATCTTCAAAATATCTTCTTGGGTTTTAAAAATAAACACATGATCTCCTTCGTTGCATTCAATGCCAGTAATATCAACCATGATCATATCCATGCAAACATTACCAATAATTGGAGCGCTCTGATTATGAATTGTCACATATCCATTTCCATTTCCTAATTTTCTGGATAAACCATCAGCATGTCCTATCGGAATTGTAGCTACTTCAGTATTTCTATTAGCTAAAAAAGCTCTATTGTAGCCTACAGTTTCCCCTTTTTTTACAATGTGAATTTGAGAAATAATAGATTTCAAAATATGTGAGTTTTTTAATTGAGAGGTTTCTTTTTTATTATTTCCAAAACCATACAGTCCAATTCCAATTCTCACCATATCAAATTGAGCTTCTGGATAATTTATAACCCCAGATGTATTTAACGTATGAGCCATAGGACTATACTCTAAATAATCATAAATTTGTTTGATGATCTCTTTAAATTCATGGAGTTGATTTAAAGTAAACTGGCGTTCATTGCTGTCTTCACTTGCAGCTAGATGAGATAAAATGGATTTAATTTTTACGTGTTTTGAGCTTCTTATGATATCCATAATTTCAGGAATATTAAATTTCGAGAAGCCGAGTCTATTTAATCCAGTATTAAATTTTAGATGAATGGGGTAAGCTATAAGTTCTCTTTCTTTTGCGTGTGCTAAAAATGAATTTAATGTTTTCAGATTATAGATACTAGGTTCAAGTTGAGTGCTTACAATTTCATCAAAGTTTTGAATTTGAGGATGTAAAACTAAGATAGGAGTTGTTATTTTAGCATTTCGTAAAGAAGTTCCCTCATTCGCATAAGCAACAGCAAAATAATCAACCTTATCGTTTAAAAAATAAGCTACTTTATTGGCATCACTTCCATAGCCAAAAGCTTTAACTACTGCTAGTATTTTTGTTTTTTGATGAAGTTTATCTTTAAAGTATTGAAGGTTATGCTCAAGTGCATTTCCACTAATTTCTAAAATGGATACATGATTATTCATAGTATAAGTCCGAACTAATTCTTAGAATTTTTTTCTTTCTTAATTTCTTCTCTTTGAGAAAGAAGTGCTTTGTAGTATGCCGCTCTACTTAAGGGTTCATATTCTTGTGTCTCACCTAAAAAGACGATATCTTCATTTATTGTCTTTCTAAAACTATAATTAGCTAAGTTTCCGGTTTTAGTACAAACTGCATGAACTTTAGTAACATATTCTGCTGTAGCCATAAGGGCAGGCATAGGACCGAAAGGATTACCCTTAAAATCCATATCTAACCCTGCGACTATTACACGAATTCCTCGGTTGGCTAAGTCATTACAAACTGCCACAATTTCATCGTCAAAAAATTGAGCTTCATCAATACCAACAACATCAACATCATTAGCTAATAATCTAATATTGGAGGCCACTGGAACAGGAGTTGAGCGAATTTCATTTTCATCATGAGAAACAACCATTTCATCATCATATCTCGTATCTACGATTGGTTTAAAAATTTCGATTCGTTGTTTTGCAAATTGAGCTCTTTTAAGTCTTCTGATGAGTTCTTCAGTTTTTCCAGAAAACATAGATCCACAAATTACTTCAATCCAACCAAATTGTTCTGTATGATTTACTGTATTTTCAAGAAACATTTTGTAGTTTTAAGGCGTCAGAATAATTGATGCTTATTCATTGTGAATTTAGGCAAATTTATTAAAAAATGGGATTAAAAAATAATTAAACACTACAACTTATGCACAAAAAACTTGCAGCAGACCTCACTAGTTTAGCTCACAGTATTTTACAAATGAAAAACAAAGAAGATGTTTTTGCTTTGAAAACAAAAGCGCATGAAGTTTATGAGAAATTAGCTGTGTTAGCCTATGTAGAGGAATATCTTAATAATACGCCAAATCCTGAACACACAAAAGAAGAACTTTTAGATTTAATAAAAAAAGCTGATGAAAGATTAGAAAATGAGACTGAAATTGAAAATATTGAAGATGTTATTTCTTCCTCCACTGAAAGCGTTATAGAAGATTTTATTTCGAAAACAGAAGATCAAGAAGAACCCGAAGAACAACAATTGGCAGATTCTGAAGATGATGATTCTATGATAATTAAAGAAGAGTCACCAAGTGAAGATATAGAATTAACGATAGAGGAAACCTCTCATATCCCTGACTCGATTGAAGAAAGTGATGATTTATTTTCACAATCAGAGGAGATTTTAGAGAAAGTTGATGAAGAGGTATTAGAGATAGATGAAGTTAGCGAAGAAGTAACAATACTATCGTTAGAGGATGAATTGAAAGATACAATTGCTGCAGATGTAGTTGCTGATTTATTTGAAAATGCACCTAAAAAATCATTGAATGATAAAATTCGAGATGATATTCAAATTGGTTTAAATGATCGCATCGCATTTGTGAAAAATTTATTTGATGGAAGCCAAGAAGATTTTAACCGAGTAGTTTCCCAATTAAATTCATTCAAAACTGAAAAAGAAGCAAAAAAGTTCATTAATAAAATGGTAAAACCAGATTATAATTGGGCAGATAATGAAGAAATTGAAGAACGTTTTATGACTATTGTAGAACGTAAATTTTTATAAATTTTGAAATTGACATTAGAAAGTTTATAGTTTCGAGTCAAATTCTTTTTAATATAAAGCTCCCTATTCAGGGTATTACAACATGAAAATAGAAGTTTCTAACGGAGAAATTATTGACAAATACACGATTTTAGAAATTAAACTTTCTAAAATAAAAGATTCGAATAAAATAATTAATATTCAACATGAGTATAATACATTAACTCCAGATGTAGAATGTATTTATGATACTTGTAAAGACCGTAATCAATTAAAAAATCTACACATAAATTTATTAGAGGTGAATAAAAAGTTGTGGAAAATTGAAGATGATATAAGAGAATGTGAAAGAGCTAATGATTTTGGTCAAACGTTTATAGATTTAGCTCGTTCAGTTTATTATGTGAATGATGATCGTTCCGATGTAAAAAAGGAAATTAATATATTCACAGGCTCAGATTTAGTCGAAGAAAAATCTTATGAAGAATACAAAAAGTAATAAGATGAAATTAAGACTTTCAATTATGATGTTGCTTGTTTTTTTAACAGGTTGTAAATCCACTTATGAAACTCAGAGGTTTAAATTAGAAAATTCTCCTGAACCACCAAATTATAACCTAAATGACTCATGGGCAGTCCTTCCATCAAAATATTCTGCAGAATTTCAAAACTATGCCTCCAAAGCTCCGGATACACTTCAAGCAGATGTTTTTTATGTATACCCAACTTTAAATTTAGACGAAGAAGACCTTCGATGGAATGTTCCTATTGATGATGCAATACAAAATAAAAAAGTTTTAGAAAAAGCAGTTTTAATGCAAGCCTCAGCTCTTGCCATCTCAGGAAAAGTGTATACACCATTTTATAGACAAGCACACATTCGGTCTTATAAAATGTTTAATAAAGGAGGGAAAGAAGCTCTAGAATTAGCTTATCAAGATGTGAAAAAATCTTTTGAAGTATATTTAAAAAAATACAATAAAGGCAGACCAATTTTTATATTAAGTCATAGTCAAGGATCCTCACACACCTCAAGATTACTGGCTGATTTTTTTGATGGAAAAGAATTACAAAAACAATTAGTTGCTGCGTATATTCCTGGAATGAGAATACAACCAAATCAATTTAAATCAATTAAACCTATGACCAAACCAAGTCAAATAGGTGGCTTTGTTTCTTGGAATACATTTAAAAAAGGTCACTATCCAAAAAATGATAAAAATTGGTATAATGGAGGCGTTACAAGTAATCCAATTACTTGGGACAACTCTAAAGTGACTTCTCTAGAACAACACAAGGGATTTTTATATACCAACAAAAAAATATATGAAAAAGCACTTAAAGTTGAAATCACCGACGGATTGGTCTGGTCTAGTAATCCAAAGTTTTCAATGCGTCTTTTTATGTCTCTAATTAAGAATTATCATTCAGGGGATATAAATTTATTTTGGCAAGATATTAGAGAAAACGCTATGTTAAGATTAAAAACTTATTTAGAGCAAGCAACTGATGAATTAAAAGACTTACTGAAAGACAAATAGTTTTGTTTTCAATCGCTCAATTTCTTTTTTACTATTTCCAATAAATATTTCATCCCTAAGAATAAAGACTGGGCGTTTTAAAAAAGTATATTCATCCAAAATAAATTGACGGTATTCTTTTTCATTAATTAATTCATTTTTTAGTCCCATTTCTTTATATTTTTTAGCCCGTTTATTGAAAAGAGCTTCATAGCTATTCGATAATAAATACATTTCTTCTAGTTGAGAGACTGTTATTGGGTTACTTTTAATTTCTTGTTTTTCAAAACCCTCTAAACTTACTTCTTTTAAAATTCTTCGGCAAGTGTCACAAGTTTGTAAAAAATATACTTTCTTCATTTATAAAAAATTATCTTTGATAAAATTACATCAAAAAAATGAAGATACAATTCGATATTTTAAGAAAAACAAGAGCGATAGCTTTACATTATATTAAAGGATTAAGTTTAGATCAACTGCATATTATTCCAGACGGTTTTAACAATAATATTGCTTGGAACATAGCTCATTTAGTAGTTACCCAACAATTATTACATTATAAGCTTTCTGGAAAAGATTGTTTGGTTTCAGATGACTTAATTACCGCTTACAAAAAAGGAACTTCACCCTCCGGTACGTTTTCTAAAAAGGAATTCGATGAGGTTTTAGAATTATTTCAGGGTTTACCAGCTACTTTAGAAGAAGATTTTGATGCAAGGGTTTTCAAAGAATATTCAGAATACAAGACAAGTACAGGTTTTGTAATTGATTCAATGGAGAAGGCTATTATTTTTAATAATTTCCATGAATCTCTTCATCTTGGAGTTATTATGTCATTAAAAAAACTTGTGTAACACTAAAGGGCTCTTTTTAGTTAAGAATATGAAACCTTAATCTATTTTTATAATTTCATTTAAGACCCAATTAGCCCTTACCTCTTGTATCTCAGAGAAATATTCTACATGCTCAGGTTGCCTTTTACCTAGATAATTACCAGTATCCCATTTTCCATTACTATTAGAGTCATAGATAATTCTGATTTTATATTTTTTTGGAATTAAAAAATTAAATGATATTATTTTATCTTCAGAAGAAGTCTCTTGAGTAATCGTAGCATCATTAATATCTGTTAACTGAATAATAACAGGTGTTTTTTTAGGATTTTGAATAGATAATGATATTTCTCCATAATCTTCAGTTCCTCGAGTTCTAAATAGGGAACTAATACTATCATTGCTGGTGTTAAAGATATCAGTTAATGCTTTTGGATAAAGATTAATTTTGTAAGGTTTTTTTAATTTTTTCTCAAAAAGGAAGCCAACCTTACTTTCTTTTTTAGAGATAAATGCCCTATAAGGAAAATTAATACTATCTGAATATTTAAAATTGATTTTTGAAGTATCGATCTTAATAATAGGATTATTTGTAGCAAAAAACAAAGTGTCATTTAAATTTAAAATCCCTCCAGATAATTCAGTTACTACCAATGAATCTAGTTCTTTTTTTCTCAATTTTACTGTTACGGTATCATAAACAGCATTGTTACTTATTTTAAAAATCAAAGAATCTTTGTCAATTAGTGAATGCCATAAGTTTAATGTGTCTTTCCCTTTTTCAGGAAAAACAATGGTTTGAAAGTTATCAGGAACCATTGATAGTGTTTCTATCTTAAGATCATTTGGCTTGCCTTCATAACTAAAAGTTAATTGCCCTTTTCTTAATTCTTTTCCACGTTTAAATATATAAGGTAACTCTTCTTTAAATATTGAAATTGCATCACTAATAATACTATCACTAGGCAATGAAATAGTGTCTCTTAAAAACCCTATTTCATCAGTTTTAGGATTAAAAATATAATCACTTCTAACATCATTTAAAGCTACTAAAAGATAGTTTCCTTTTCTAAGATTTGTAAATTCATAATTTGAGGAATCTAAAGAACTAGTTACATAATCTGGCTTTCTATTATAAACAGCAGAATCTGTGTAAGAACTATCTAATCTAAACAATAAGAGCTTTATATCTTCAACACTTTCAGATTTAAATGAATTTTTGACATTCCCAGATAAGTTTAGCGAATCTATGTAGGATCCAGTAGAAAATACATATTTAAAACGTTCAAGAATATTTGCTTCATTATTGTCTTGAACACTATTTCCAAAATCAAAAATATACGTTGAATTGCCCTTTAAGGTATCTAAAATTTTAATATTGATAAACTTACTTGAACTTCCTTGAGGGGTTATTATTGACGGGTTTGCAGGATTTAATGGTGGTGAAACAATAAGTTGTTTTCTGAGATCCTTTAATTTTATATACTCATTGAAGTATATGTTAATTTCCTTTTTATCAAAGTTAATAGTTTCATAAGGAGGATTTGAAGTCACAAATAAAGGCGCATCTTCATCCTTAGGGCCTCCGTCAGGCCTTCCTTTCTTTGCACATTGTGAAAAAGATAACACTAGGAAAATTAAAAATAAATGCTGTATTTTTCTCAACTCAAATAATTTACTACAAATAAACAATATATTTTTTGGAATTAAATGTCAGAAAATTGTTAATTTTTATTCAGTTAAAGCGATAGTGATTACGCTTATTTTTAAATTTTCTACTTTTAATAATTCAATACAGCATGCTTCAAGCGTGGCACCTGTAGTTACTACATCGTCTATTAGAAGTACATGTTTATCTTTAAGAGTAACTGGATTTGTTACACTAAAATTATTCATAAGACTTTTAAATCGTTCTACTCTCTTTTTAAAGGTTTGTGTTTTTGCCTTAGTATTTCTAATTAAAACACCTTCAAGATATTCAATCTTTAAAATAGAACTTAAACGTTCTCCAAATTTAGTTAACTGATTGTAACCGCGTTGTCTTAGCTTTTCTTTGTGAAGAGGAACAGGGATGATATAATCTATATCTCTAAACTCATTAGTTTCCAATAATTTTTGTCCAAACCAATCTCCTAAAAAGACCCCAACTTTTTCATTATTTTTATATTTTAGTTGATGTATAAGTTTTTTTACTTTTCCAGTTGGATGATAATATAAAAAAGAAGCTCCTTTTTCAAAAAAAACTCTGCCCTCCAACGTTTGTGTTAATGGATTAGCTCTAACATCACTAGTATTTATAAAGGGTAAATCTAATCTACATTCTATACAAACTATCTTTTCTTGGTCTAATAAATATTGATCGCAACATACACAAACATCCGGATAGAAGAGATTAAAAAGATTTTGTAATCCTTTCATTTTCTTAGCGTTTTTAGTGAAGATACTAAAAAACAAGAATTCTATAGTATCAAATCCATAAAGTAGCATTGATTTTTCTTGAAAAATTTCTTTATTACCTTATCTTTGCAAAGATTATGGCACAAAAAGAGGATCAGTTTAAAAAGGTATTATCACACGCAAAAGAATACGGTTATATTTTTCAATCTAGTGAAATATATGATGGTTTAAGTGCAGTATATGATTATGCTCAAAATGGAGTAGAATTAAAAAAGAATATTAGAGAGTATTGGTGGAAGTCTATGGTGCAAATGCATCAAAATATAGTGGGTTTAGACGCCTCTATTTTAATGCACCCAACCACATGGAAAGCTTCGGGTCATGTAGACGCTTTCAATGATCCTTTAATTGATAATAAAGATTCTAAAAAAAGATACAGAGCAGATGTTTTAATTGAAGATTACTGTGCGAAAATTGAAGGAAAAATTAATAAAGAAGTAGCGAAGGCTTCAAAACGTTTTGGGGATGCTTTTAATAAAGAAGAGTTTTTATCTACTAATGGAAGAGTTGTTGGATATCAAGAAAAGATAAAAACAATTCTCTCAAGAATGGGTGCCTCTCTAGAGAAAGAAGATCTTAAAGATGTCAAAACACTTATAGAAGAACTAGGAATAGCAGATCCTTTAACAGGTTCAAAAAATTGGACAGATGTAAAACAATTTAACTTAATGTTTGGTACTCAGTTGGGTGCATCAGCTGAGAGTTCTATCAAAGTATATTTACGTCCAGAAACAGCTCAAGGAATTTTTGTTAATTTTCTAAATGTTCAAAAAACAGGGAGAATGAAAATTCCGTTTGGAATTGCTCAGACTGGAAAAGCATTTAGAAATGAAATTGTTGCAAGGCAATTTATTTTTAGAATGCGTGAGTTTGAACAAATGGAAATGCAGTTTTTTGTAAAACCAGGCACTCAAAAAGAGTGGTACGAGCATTGGAAAGAAACCCGATTAAAATGGCATAAATCATTAGGAATGGGTGATGAGAATTATCGATTTCATGATCATGATAAATTAGCTCACTATGCAGATGCAGCCTCAGATATCGAGTTTAATTTTCCATTTGGGTTTAAAGAATTGGAAGGCATTCACTCAAGAACAGATTTTGACCTAAAAGCTCATGAAGAATTTTCTGGAAAAAAATTACAATATTTTGATCATGAAGATAATACAAGCTATACCCCATATGTGGTAGAAACCTCTATTGGATTAGATAGAATGTTTTTGGCGGTATTTTCCAATGCATTGGTTGAAGAAGAATTGGATAACAATACATCTAGAACTGTATTAAAACTTCCGGCTGTTTTAGCACCTATTAAAGCTGCTGTATTTCCTTTATTAAAAAAGGATGGATTACCAGAAGTGGCTCGTCAAATTATAGAAGATTTAAAATGGGATTTTAATGTTTTCTATGATGAGAAGGATGCTGTTGGTAAACGCTACAGAAGACAAGATGCTGCTGGAACACCTTTTTGTATAACTGTAGATCATGAGACTCTAGAAAATAATACGGTGACTATTCGTCACAGAGATACCATGAAGCAACAGCGCGTTAATATTTCTGAATTAAAAGCGATTATAAATCAAGAAGTTGATGCAAAAAATTGGTTAACAACCATGCAATAGATTTATAATTAGATATATCAAAAGAGCCTCATCATCTAGATGAGGCTCTTTTGGTATAAGAAATTTAGTATAACTAGTTATTATCGGCTATTGCGCTGTATACGATCTTTTCTAGTTTCGCATTAATATCATTATTAAATGGAGAGGATAATACTTGTCTTAATTGAATAACAATTAATTCGTTCATGGGATCAATCCAAAATACAGTGCTAAAAGCACCTCCCCAACTGTATGTCCCTATTGGTCTTCTAGGATGACTTTTTGCAACATCAAAGCCGAAACCAAAAGTCATTGGACCCCAAGGGTAAGGGATAGAATCAAGTTGGTCTTGATGCATAGATTTTGCAGTTTCTTTTTTCAAGATTTGGGCACCGTTTAATTCACCGTCATTTAACATGGCTAGACAGAATAAAAGATAATCTCTTGCAGTACCGGTCATTCCACTTCCTCCTGACAAATATGTTTTGGCACCATCAGTGGGATAATCTGCGATATACATTTTGCCCATTTGACTAACTTGCATATTCGTACTGTCCTTCATGGGTATGTAGACCTTAGTTAAATTCTTTTTTTCTGAAGCATCAAAATAAAAATCTAATTTTTCTATTCCTAAAGGGTTTGTAATATTAGTTCGGATATAATCGTCGAGTCTTTCACCAGAGGCTACCTCAACAACACGACCTAACACATCTGTATTTAAACCATACATCCATTTTTTCCCGGGTTCATGCATTAATGGTAAATCACCCAATTTAGAGGCTACATCTTTAATATCCATATTAAGATTTGTACTTAAGTCTGGGATATCGTTTTTATTATAAATAGCTCCATTTACTGGTGGATTCATAAAACCATATGGAACCCCAGCAGTGTGAGTAAGCAGTTGTCGAATGGTTGGAGTCGATTCTGAAGGCTTAGTAGTATAAGTACTGTCTGCAGGATTAAAATTAGTTAAAATTTCAGTTTCATTGAAAGAAGTAATGTATTTTCCAACAGGGTCATCCAAATTAATTTTTCCTTGTTCAATTAATTGCATTGCAGCAACAGAAACAATAGGTTTAGTCATTGATGCCATTCTAAACAAATGGTCTTTTCTATAGGGTTCTGTTCTCAATGAGTCTGACCAGCCTACTTCAGATTCATAGATAATTTTACCATTTTTAGCCACTAAAGTAACAGCACCCGGATACTTTTTAGCGTCTACAAAATCCATTACCATTTTTTCTATTTTTACAAGACTGTCAGAAATCATACCTAATTCCTCGGGTGTTGCAAATTGAAATTTATCTAATGATTTATTTTTTGGTTGTTCTGAACAAGAACTTATTAAAAAACAAACAGTAAGTGATAAGATGAGCGTAATTCTATTCATTGTGATTAATTTTAAAAATTAAATTGTAGGGGAATTTAATGATTTTTCCCAAAATTGAGGCAATATTCATTTTAGGTTTTAAAAACGCTTTCCAATTGACACCCCAACCCTACCAGCTACTCTTATAGGGTCATAAAATTCATCATCATTTTTGTTATTCAATATATTTCTACCAATTCCACCAAATATTTCAGTAACAAAACCACTTTTTGTGACCCATTTACCTCCAACTGAAACTCCTAATGAGAATTCAGTTATATTTTTTTCAATATTATTGTAAGTAGATTCATCATAATCATAGTAGAGGTCTTTATAACGATGCAGCATTCCAAAACCTTCTATAAAAAAACCTTTTGCGTATTTGTTAGAGAAATAAACTCTATAATTGGGTGTAATTGAAAAATTCCTGTAATAATCAAAATTATCATTTTCATCAAATCCAAATTGTAGATCAACCCCAAAAGAAGCTTCCTTATTAATTAAGTATTCGTAGGAAACATCTATCCATCCTGAGGCAATAAGTGTTAATGCATTTAAGGTGATTTCATTTTTCTTGTTGGTATCTTGAGGGATTAAATCCTCTTGGGCATTTGAAATGGTTGAGTAAATACAAAGTATTACTAGAGCAATTTTTTTCATGAGTTAAATTTTAATTTTTACAAATATCAACAATTATGCCTAATTAAAAAATGGCTTTTAAATTAATTGATCCTGTATGAATAGTTTTAGAATTCAAACTTTTTCTTCCTTTATAATTCAGGCTTAAGTTTAAGTAAGAATTTAGTTTTTTATTCCATAAAAATGCCCAAGTATAATTTGTTCCTTTTTGAAGACCTTCTAACATTTGATATCCCACAGGTGAGTTAGGGTTTCCGTCAAAATCATTAAAAAAAGTTGTAAAGTTAGCATTGAATTGTGTAGTTGATTTTCTACTATAAAAGTATTCAATTCCTATCTTTTGCTGTTTCAATAGTTCAAATTCTGCTAGGTTATTTTTTTTATCTTTTATATGATAAAATGTTGAAAACCGATTGTCATTATTTAATACATAACTTATTTTGGGTTGAAATGCATAGCTGTTTATTTGATAATTTCGAGTATTAAAATTTTCAGTTTCTAAATTATTTTCGGAAAGTTTTCCTTGTAAATCAACCAACCAAAATTTGCCTAATTTATGTTGAAAATCCAATTGTTGGTAGCTGGTTTCTGTAGCCTGGCTTCCAATAATATACTGTTGTTTGTTATCTGCTTTAGCAAAGGTATACGTGGTACTAAAATTTTGTAAACCCCGATTAAAATATAGACTATTTTTAAAATTAAAATTGACACTTATTTGTTGCTCCTTGTTCTGATTAAATGGATTTAAATTAAATGAATTTCGGGTTCGTTTTAGTTCATTATTACTGCTTAAAAAAAATTGATTGTAGAAGTGAGAAAGTACTTTTTTGAGCCCTTTTTGAGTACTCCATTGGCTAGCATTTATGGTAACAGATTGGTTAATTTTAGCGCTTTGAGTTGCTAAAAACTGAAGATTTGGTAATGGAACTCGTAGGAAATTTGCTTGATCTTGAAATTCAGCAATTTCAAATTCATCAAATTCTTGAATTCCATTATCGTTATAATCAATCCATGTATAATAACCTTGTCCTGGCTCTACCTCAACATAAACAAAATCTTGTTGCGCTACATTTCCTGATGAGGTTTCATAACGAGTTCCCAAAGTGATGAAGTTTTTAAAGAAGCGTTGGTTGTATATAATCCTTGAATTTAAGGCTTTCTGGTTTTCTGAAAACGTATTTTCTGTTTCCCTATAATTTGCATATAATGAAAGATTAGTTTGTTTTGTTTCAATAAGTTTAGCATCTAAATAGTATGTTTTTCTATTGTTAATTTGAGTAAAGGAGTTACTTCGAATACTGTCATTGTCTCTATAATTATAGCCAATTTTTGCATAAACCATTGTTGTGTCTCCTACACCTATAAAGCCTTCATATTCTTTAAATTGATGACTGCTAAGGACAGCATCTTGACTTGGTATTACAATCCCTTTGTTTGATTCAAGATTTAAATATCCACCAAGCCAAAACTTTTTAAAACGTTGCTCTAACCCAGTTTTAATTCTTAAGAATGTGTTTTCTTGCACATCAGAATTATTTATCAAATAGCTACTATTATTGTAAAAGAAGGTATTGTTAAAATTCATTTTAGAGGCAATAATATGTTTATTTCCCTTGAAGTTATTTGAAAATCGAAGTTGTTGATAAGAGTAGGTTAAGAAATTAGCTTCATCTTTTTTCAAATTCATATCAATGCCAATTTGCTGTTGATTTCCTGTTGGATTATTTAGATTCCAATCTCTATTAAATTCTACCGATTGAAAACGTTGAATTGTATTAAAATTTCTATGAATAAAAAGATAATTTATATCACTAAATAGTTTCCATTTTTTGTCTACTAATATTTGTTGCCAAGCAAGCTTGGTAGCTATCCCTTTATTTTGGTCATTATCTAGTGTTGAAAACAAATTCTGATCACTATTACTAAAAGCCACCTCAGTTGAAATAGAGGTCTTCTCACTGGGGTTGTAGGAAGAATTTAGAACAGCAACTTGTAACTTAGTAGGTGCGATTAATTGAGTAATAGGGTTATAGCTTCCTAAGTTAGTACCCACGTATACAAATATATTTCCATTAGCATAGGTCTCACCTAATGAGTAATCGCCTTCGTTATTTCCCACATTACTGAAGGTTACAGTAAATAATTCATCATTTTGATTATTTGAATATTCAAAATATTCAGTATTTCCAACCTGTACTTTTTTGTAAAGAATTCTATTGACATCATATGCATCAGGATAGGCACTTTCGCCAATCATTAAATCAGGATTATTTCCTGCATTAGCTAAAATTTGTTTTTGTTCAGCTGATAAATTGACTTGTATAGGTTGATTTTTTACATCATTTTCATTATAAAAATAACCCGAAACTTCAAGTTTTTCTGTCTTGTATTCAGCTTTTTCATAGCTTATGAAACGGGTGTAATTCCTATTTGAGAATTGAAATTCTACTCGAATACGCATATCATTAGTTATTGGGAATGTGGTATTAAACCGTATTTCACCAATATTGTAATCTATTAAGTAATCTTCATTTATTCCTTTGATAATTTCAGAACCGTTAACAAATACTTTTTCACTACCAGAAATGATTACAAAATTAGGCTCATTGTTTGGTCCAAAAACTTTGTAAGGACCTTGATTTCCCTCAATTCCAATAAAATTATAAGAACTAAATTGTCCTCTTACTATAGCGCCAGAGGCAGCAATTTTTGTATCGTTATTCACTGAAGCTTCAACCTCAAGACCAGACACCTGTTTTTCAAAAGCTAAAAAAAAGCTATTTTTATTATTTAAACTAACATCACCTGCTTTTACTCGCCAATCTTTGCTATATAGTTCAATAAAAATTCGATCAAAATCTGTAATACTTTGTGAATATCCATTTTCTTGTAAGGGAATATTAGTGTCAAAGATATTTGCTCGAATTGCTACTTTGTCTGAGAGTTTCCCTTCTATGTTGATATCCATAGAGGAATTTGCTACAGTATTTTGATTATTCCCTGAGGTTATTCCTCTATTAATATATCCACTTGTTTTCAAGCCATCAAATAATTTTAATTCAGAAGGTTTCTTATTGCTTGTGAGGCTAAACAATTGTCCTGTATTGCTAGTGTTAGGAATAATAAAATTTTTATCAAACGGGCTGTAAGTTTTAGTAATAAATAAAGGAAAACGAAAATATTCAATTGTAATTTCTTGATATTTTTTTGAATCTATGATTAGAATTGCATCATTATATAAAATTTCATATTCTGATGGATACAGTATCTTTTGTTGGGCAGAAAGCACCTTGAAATATTGAGGGTTTATAGGGATAGTATCAAAGCTTATAGTGTCTTTAGAAACCATAATCTTCTTGGATCTAAAGTCTGATGAGCTATCTTGACTATGGGCAAAATAGCCAACAAAGAATAGCAATAAGAACAAAGCTTTTTTTGTCATATACTACAAACGTAGGAATTGTAAAATTAGTTTAAAATAATTATTACCGTTTTAATAGAAGATTTAAAAACGTGCGATTAAATTTCAAAAATATGTTTGGAGTTTTCAGTTGTTCTTTCTATAATTTCATTGATAGAGACATTATAAATAGTGGCCAATTTTTCAATTATATAAGTAATATAGCTACTTTCATTTCTCTTGCCTCTGTGAGGAGAAGGGGATAGGTATGGAGCATCTGTTTCTAACACAATATGTTTTAGAGGAATCTGATTCAGAAAGGTATCTATTTTTCCATTTTTAAAAGTAGCTACCCCTCCAATTCCTAGCTTCATATTGTATGAAATAGCTTTTTTAGCTTGTTCTAAAGTCCCTGTAAAACAATGAAAAATACCATGTAAATCAGGCCCTTTTTCTAGTTCTAATATGTCAAAAATTTCGTCAAAAGCATCTCTGCAATGAATTACAATAGGTAGTTTTTTCTCTTTAGCCCAAATAATTTGAGTTTGAAAAGCCTCTTGTTGTTCTTTCAGGTATGTTTTGTCCCAATATAAATCAATCCCTATTTCACCTATAGCAACAAAGGATTTTTTATCTATCCAATCTTTAACATGTTGTAATTCACTTTTAACGTTTTCTTTTACTGAAGTAGGGTGTAAGCCCATCATTAAAAATACATCACTTGGATAATTTTTTTCTAAAGAAAACATTCTTTCAGTATAGCTACTATCTATTGCAGGAATAAAAAATCGATGCACACCTGCGTCTTTAGCTCTTTGTATCATTAATTCTCTGTCTTCATCAAATTGTTCAGAGTATAAATGTGTATGTGTATCTGTAATCATAAAATTAGCATTAAAATCTACCTAAAGCTAATACCAATAAGGATATGTAAATAAATGATACAATATCTTTATGAATGCCTTATTTTTGGTGTAAAAATACAGTTAAATGAGTGGTCTGAAGAAACTATTAGAAAAAAAAAATTATGTTAGAATTCCTCTAATAAGACTCGTCACAAATCATTTAGAGTTAGATGCAACTATTAATGGCGTCAAAGGAACCTTTATTTTAGATACTGGTGCCTCAAATTCTTGTGTAGGAATTGATAAAATTGAGTTTTTTAAGTTAGAGGCCAAAGAAAGTGAGACCAAAGCAGCAGGAGCTGGAGCAATAGGCATGGAAACACAACAATCTGAACACAATTCTTTAAAAATAGGCAAATGGAAAATAAAAAGTTTTCATTTGGTATTATTTGACTTGACTCATGTCAATACTGCATTAATTCAGCATAAAGCTTCAGAAGTACATGGTATTATAGGAGCAGATATTTTAGAAAAAGGGAGGGCTATTATAGATTATAACAAACATATTTTATATCTAAGAAAATCTAAAAAACAGCAATAGAATTGTATCTTTGGCCCAGTAAAATAATAAAATATGAGCTTGCAAAAACAAATAATGGAAGAAATGAAAGCAGCTATGAAGTTGAAAGACACAATAGCTTTACAGGCTTTACGAGCTGTTAAATCTGCTTTCTTATTAGCAAAAACAGAAACTGGTGCTGGAGATGATTTAACAGAAGAACAGGAGATGAAGATTATTCAAAAACAAGTAAAACAACGTAAAGATAGTGCTGCTATTTTTATGGAACAGGGGAGGCAAGACTTAGCAGATCCAGAATTGGCAGAAATTGCTATTCTTGAGAAGTTTTTACCCGAGGCATTACCTGAAGATGCTATAGAGAAAGTAGTATTAGAAACTATTGCTAAAATTGGAGCAGAAGGCATGAAAGACATGGGTAAAGTGATGGGGGTGGTTTCAAAACAATTGGCAGGGCAAGCTGATGGCAAAACCATTTCTGGAATTGTCAGAAAAAATTTAGCATAAATAACCTACTAGGCCTCGTGGCGCAACTGAATAGCGCACTGGATTTCGGCTCCAGCGGTTGTAGGTTTGAATCCTACCGGGGTCACGAATAAAAAGTACAACCCAAAAAACACCAAGCTTGCTTGAGTGTTTTTTGGGTTGTACTTTTTTCAAAGCGGAGCTTTGTAGGATCAGCGCAGCTACTCCTATGAGTCTGTAAAGCTTATTTTTTAATGAATAGCTTGCTTTTTTATTTTGGGTGATGCTGAAGTTTCTTTTGTTGATTTTCAGCGCGGAGCGCTAAGGATCAGCGTAGCTACTCCTACCGGGGTCACTAATTGATAATCAAAGAGTTAAGCATTAGTTTAGCTCTTTTTTTATGCACTAAAAACTATAATCGGGTGCGGTTGTAGGTGCGGTAACGAATGTATACAAGTACTTTTTAACCTCTTCATTAGTATTTTCTTTCTCTACAAACACCAATAAAAAAACCCCTACATTTCTGTAAGGGTTGTGTTAATATAATATTGATATTACCTTTCAATCTTAGAAATAATTGCTTCTAATCGCTCCAATCTTTTTTCTTGTTCTTTCATCTTTGCATCTTGTTCTTTCAATGCATTTATAAGGACAGGTACAAGACCTTGATAGTTTACGGCTAACATTTCTTTATCATCTGTGCTTACCAATTCTGGAAATACCTTTTGTATGTCTTGTGCCAATACTCCAATATTTTGTTTGCCGTCTTTTTTCATTGTGTAACGCTTTCCATCAATAAGTAATAATTTGGCAAGTGTAGACCCTAGAGATACAATGTTTGCTTTTAGTCTAGCGTCTGAAGAAATTAATACATTCCCTTTTACCTCTAAGTCACTACCAATTACAGTCTCTCCACTAAATAGCACACTAAATGCATCAGACTGGCTTGAACCATCTGCTCCATTTCCAATTACAAAAGCAGTATTTGCGGTGTTAAATTGAGTTGCACTATTTGTAACAGTAGCACCAGAAAGATTAAATTGTCCAATTACTAAAGAACCAAAATCACTTGCTGTTGTGTTATCTCCAATTGCAGTAGAACTATTTCCACTTGCTTTTGTGCTTACTCCAATTGCAATAGAACCATTTCCACTTGCTTCTGTGTCATTTCCCATTGCAGTAGAAGCATTTCCACTTGCTGTTGTGTATATTCCCATTGCAAAAGAATAACTTCCTGTTGCACCTCTTGTAGTGCTTGAAGAGTTAGAATAACTTAAATCTACTGCATTAGAACCTATATTTCCGTAATGTGAAGCGAAAGAAGTTTGTAGTCGTTGACCTGTATTACCGTTTTCAGTTACAGGTCCTAATTGTCCGTACATACTGAATCCGATAGTTAATGCTAAAAGTGTAAATAAGTGTTTCATAATTAGGGGATTTTATTTTTACAAATGTAAAGAAAAAGTCTAGATGTTACAACCAAATAGACTCTTATAAAAAAATGCTATGAAAAAGGTTTGCCCTTAATCACTTTAAAGGTAATTTAATATGTTGGATAATAAAATAGCTATTTGCTATAAAACAGTCTTATTAAGTAATTTTATCTGAATTACGTTCTATTATCTTATTTAGCTTAGTAAGGTTGTTATGATTGTCTAGTACTTTCTTTAGGTTAGACTTTTTTTATTTTAGTCGTTGTCTTGATTAGGATATTCAACTGCTTCTTTATCCTGACCGTTTAACTTTATTCTAAATACTTTTGGGTTTGAAACAAATCCAGTCGCATACAGGTAATCTTCATCTTTATCAAATGCACAATTTGTTATGTGTCCAAAATCTATTCTGGCAAGTAATTTACCCTTTGGAGAAATAACCAATAAACCACCTGGACCGGATGTGAATATATTACCACTTGAATGTACCTTCATTCCATCATAATTTCCTTCAAAATTTTTCAACAATTCACTTCCATCAAAAAAGGTTTCACTTTTCATATTATTAAGGTCAATTCTAATAATTTTTGGTGGAGTTGGTGAGAATGGATTTCCCATTTTATTAACGTAAAGAAATCTTTCGTCTGGAGATAGAGCCAGTCCATTTGGAGCTTCTATATCTTTTGAAATCAGGATTAACTCATCACTTTCGGGAATGAATTTGAATACTCCATTAAAATCCAACTCTTTCATATCTGTCTCAACAAAGCTAAAAGTATTTAAATCAAAAAAGGCAAATGGAGGATCGGTAAAATATATAGACCCGTCAGTAGAAATTGTCAAATCATTTGGGCTATTTAATCTCTTACCTTGGTAATTATCAACTACTGTTGAAAAAATTGGTGAATTTGAATTAATGTTTTTTGTCATAGCTATTCTTCTATCGCCGTGTTGACACAAAATTAAATCCCCTTCACTATTTAAAGAAAGTCCATTTGCTCCTAGTAGACCTTTACCTAAGTTTGGAGCATATCCAGTATTGCCAGAAGGCATAATGTAGTCCATCACTCCGTTTTTTTCATTCCACTTTAATACTTTATTATTAATTATATCAACAAATAGGAGTGATTTTGAGTATTCATCCCATACCGGTCCCTCCGGTAATGCAATTGAATCTGCCAAAACTTCTATCTCTGAAGAGTTGTCAATTATTGTCTCAATAGACTGATCGTAAATATGAACTTTAGGATTAATAGGTTTATTACAACATACCAAAAGAATTGCTGAAAGGATTAATAGTAAATATTTCATTTTAATTGATTTAGGGTTAATAAGCTATCAATATAGACAAATTAATACATTATAAAAAAATATTACTTTATAAACAAACATCTAACCTATTTAAGAAGTGGTTTAGAAATAGCTGAACTAAAGGAGGAGGATATGCCTATGGTTTAGTTCCACGAACCTTCAATTTCAAAATTGAACTCTCTTCTATTACATCTGGGACAATCCAATTTTGAAAATATAAAAATAAGTCCGATAATTATTTACAAACCTTTCTTGTATCTAAAATAATTAATAAAAAATAGTATAGACAGAATTATACTTATAACAGAGCCTATTTCTTCGTATCCCTTTATATATCCATTGGCGTTAATTAGGTAAGAGATAATTGTTAATATTGCGATTAATAACCAGTATTTTTTTAGAAACTTATACATAACTCAAAATAGATAACATATTTTACTACAATGTACAAAATGGTCTGGATTACTTTAGGTTTGGGTCACTTTTTATTCCCAAGAATAATTTTTTATTATTGGAGATAATTTTTTGAGTTTACATAATTACCTCCATTCAAAAAGAGTATTTAACTTAATTTTTATTATCATCTCAGCTTCAATACTTTCAAAAGCAACTTAAAATAGGGAGTTAAATATTTCATTATTTAGAGGGATTGACAAGCGTAATATTTTTTTAGAAATTTGAATATATATTTAAAAAAATCAAAAAACTTATATAATGAAAAATTTATTTGAAATTGAACAAATACAAGAAAGCTCTTTTATTGTATTTTGTGGAATATTCATCGTTGTGTCTTTCGTTAGAGTATTTATTTGGTTATTAACCAAAGAGATTGCTCAATACCTTAAAAATAAAAAAATCAAAAAAATTGAAACTAATTCATTAACAAAGGTCTTATACAAACTATTTTTATAGTTCAAATTTTCAAAAGCTTGAGTCACATTTAATATCTGTAAGGACCCATTAATTTCTAATTAAGCTTATAAATCTTTTATCATTATATTTGGGTTATGAGTGATAAATCATCTTGGACTTTATTTGTAGTATCTCTTTTTTCTTTAGGTTATGGAGTAGTTTCTTATGGGTCTTCTGAAATTTTTTTAAGACCAGTAGAACAAGCATTTATATGTATTTGTATAGGAATCTTTCTAATAATCAATGTCTTTCTTTGGAAGAACAACTTTTTTAATAGAAAGGAGTAATAAATAATTTAAATTTTCAAAAAGGATTTTAATGAACATTTCATAAAATGGAATGGTCAAATATATTCAAATGGGTTTAGGAAGTAAATAAGGGTAAACTTGGTATTGTAAGTTTTTTTTGATTATTTTTTTTCTCTTAATAATGTTAATATAGAATTGAAATAATTCTCAATCTTAGTATCTGTAATCCCTTTCATTGTTTTTTTTGGCTTTCCATTTTTACGATGTAAATATAACCCCTCTAGTGTATTCCATTCGGTTTCCATATTTCGATTCATTGCAGCTGTATTGCCCAATTGCATTTCTCCAACAATACACTCTATACTTCCATCATCAATTAGAAAAGTCATATTGTACCGGATGTCAAAACTATTGGTAACCCCCATAGATTTTGTTTCATATAAGCCCTTAGCATACTCTTGAATAATAATTTCTTCAGAGGGAGTTTCTGAAAGGATCACATCTTCTGGATACTCGTGTTTTTTTGAGATGATTTCATAAACCATTTCGTAGTTTTCTTTGGCAGTTTTTTTATTTAAAACAAATGCGGATGAATTCATTACGGATTTTATGCCAACAATTGATTTTTTCTCATCTGTTTTAACGTATCTGAATTCTAATTGTTGATCTTGTGCTTGAAGAGATAATAATAAAAGTAGATTTAAAAATAACAAAAATGATTTCATAGTTAAATATACGATTATTGATTTTAATGGTCTAAACATATTTTTTTAATTTGTAAACCTTCATTAAATAGCAATTCTTTTGTATTACTAGGGTTGCTAAGGTCCTCTAAACCTAAAATTTTTTGGGTCTTAAGTTTTGTCTTAATCAAAAAATAAACTATTTTTGTACAAATGATATCCCCTAAATAAAGAAAAATGAATAAATTACTAGTAATATTCCTTATAGCCTTTTACTCTAGTATAGCAGCCCAAACAAATCTTAAGGTAAAAAATAACACATCTTTAACTGTTTTAGAAGGCTCAAACATAGACGTGTCTGGAGATTTCGAAAGTGAAGCCACAGCAGATGTTGTTCTCAAGAGTGGAGCTTCAATAATTGTAAATGGGTCTAAAACCGGAAACATTACCTACAATAGAAATTTACTTACAGATAGTTATTTTCTCGTTTCTCCTCCCGTATCTGGCCAAAGTTATGATAACAGTTATGTTTCAGCCAATGGAATAGCTCAGAGCATTACAAATAATCTTAACGCCATAGGGCCATATACAACTTCCTCTAATACTTGGGATTATATGACTATAGGGGAGTCAAATCTTTCATTTAGTTCTGGTGTTGGATATTCTGTAAAAAGAACAACAGGGACTGGTGCCGGAGAAATCCCTTTTACCGGAGAAATCGCTGGAGATTTAGAAACTCAAAATGGTGGTGTAAATTTTACATTGGTTTATGATTCGAATTCTGAACCTGATGGTACTGATCAATACCTTGGATATAACTGGAACTTAGTTGGAAATCCTTACCCAGCCTATATTAAGAATTCTGAATTTTTGACTTCTAATTCTTCTAATATTCTCGCAACCATTTGGACATGGAACTCATTATCTGGGGCTTATGAGGATAGAGTGAGTAATATATCCGATTCTGGTAATGCAAACTTTCCGATTGCTCCCGGGCAAGGTTTCTTTGTGAGATCAAGTGCATCAGGAACTATCAACTTTCCAGAAGCCAATCAATATCATCAAATCGAAATCGGAAATGCAGATACTTTTGAGAGAACTACACCTTTAACAAGCATTAAATTAATCATAAATAATGGCTCTTCATACAATAGACACTGTGATGTCTATTATTTAGATAATGTAACCCTAGGTTTTGATTATGGCTATGAAGGTCAAATATTTGGAAGTGGTAACCCTAATTCTCTTGCCATCTATACTCAGCTTTTAGAGAATAATGAAGGAGTTAACTATCAAACACAAGCATTACCCAACACCAATTATGAAAGTATGGTTGTACCTATTGGAGTAGATGCGTTTGCTAATGCTGAAATTACCATTTCTGCGGAGCTAAATAATTTTCCTGCCAATATTAATGTATTTTTAGAGGATAAGTTAGAAAATACATTTACACGATTAGACGCAACTTCAAACTTTTCAGCTACTCTTTCAACTGATATAAATAGTACTGGCCGTTTCTATTTGCATACAACATCAGCTAGTCTTAGTACGGGTAATGTATTAGATAACAACCCAGTAAGTATATTTACTACCACAAGAGACAATTTACGTATTGAAGGAATTTATAGTGGTACTGCAAACGTTCAAATATTTAATATTCTTGGAAAGCAAGTACTCAATACTTCCTTTGAAGGAAGAGGTTCAAACGATATTAACCTTCCTGTTCTCAGCAACGGTGTTTACATCGTTCAAGTTAAAAATGATACCGGTACGATTAACAAAAAAGTAGTTATTAAATAATAAGTAGTATTTAATTTAGATAATTGTTTAAAAAAAAACCTCCATTATGGAGGTTTTTTTTACTTGAAAATAGAGGGTAGATGAATTTATAAGTATATTATAATTCTAGTTCATATTTGCTGGAGAACTAAGTTCAGGCATTAGTACTTGATGTCTGATCATTCTTCCATTAGGCATAAGGCTTTCGTCAACTTTTTTAGAATCTTGCTCATACGCATCTTTTCCAAAAAGCTCATCATATTTAGCAATCATATCTCTAAGTGGTTTACCATAATCATTACTTTGTCCGGTAAAGTTTTCGTGGTGAAATCTAACTTGAACCATATTTCCGTCACAACCAGAATTACAATACAAAACATTCATGTTTTGTTCATAATTTGCCGCTACCATTGCTTTTTTTACACGTTCTCTAAACCTCCAAAAATCTTGTTCTCCAGAGTCTTTATAGTTGTAGTAAATAATTCTTCGATGGTTAACCCTTTCTGTGTTTTCATTATAGTAAGACATGTCTTCATTCATAGACCACATATAGTTACCAGTAGATTTGTGTAATGAACCTACTTTTTTCCACCACCATTTATTTCCCTCTGTATCAACATTGTCTAATTCTTGAATAGAGTCTGATACCTGCATTCGAATAAAATTTTGTGCATTTTTTCCTGTTAAGATTTGAAAAGTTAAGTATCTAGCTTGACCTTTTTTACTGTTGTACAATTTTGTTTTTTCAGCAACTCCTTCCATAAATTTTTCCATGTTGTCTTGGTCTACTGTTAATAGTCTAGATTGAATAATTTGTGCATTCATTGCTGTTATTGTCATAATAAATGACAACATAAAAATAATTTTCTTCATTGAATAGATTTTAATAATTGTTAATAATTTCAAATATAATAATTATTAATTGCATTATGAAACTATTTTTAATTATTTGTTAGTCTATGAAAAAATGCATTTTTTAGTTAAACCTCATTTTTTGACAGATAAGACTTCAAGATTCGTTGCACATCTCTATTGTCTTTTTGAGGGTTTACATGAAGTAAATAATCTTTTGGTTTTTTTAATTTTAGTTTCTTGTCTGCATACCCAAAACCTTGGTAAATTCCTTTAAGAATTATAACAAATCCAATCTCTTTATCGTTTCTGCCATTTTCTTTAATGACCAAGTTTTCGGTTTGTAGCCCTAACGATTTTATTGCTTGATTGACCCGTTTATTATAGCTTTCTATGGTTTCTTTTTCAGAACATATACCTCTACATTGTTGCAATTGAAAATGAAAACATGCATTTACATTGGTTTGTAAATGACAATACTTTGGACAGAGTTCAAATGCTTCACATATTTTTTCTAATGTACTTCTACAGGCTGCCATGGAATAGAATTTCATAATTGGATTGGGTGTTAATTTTAATCTGTTAAAGGCTAAATGTAGTATCCCTTTTTGATCTTCATAGGAAAATAATCCAACAGCTTCACCTGCTTTTCGTTGTGCTCTATTAAATTTTGGATATAAGTGTTTTATTTCTGCAGATTCATGAAGAAGAGCAATGAGTTCACTACCAGTTTCAGTGTATGAAATGTCAGCAGTTTCAAGACACATTGTTCTTTCTTTTTTCTTCTTATCATAAAAATGACTAATAACTCGTTGTTTTATATTATTTGCTTTTCCAACATAAATAACTTCCTTTTGTTCATTTTTAAAATAATAAACACCGTGTTTTTCAGGTAAGTTATCTACCACCTGTTTATCTAATAATGGTGGTAGGGTAGCCTCCCTAGATTTGGCATTTAAAAAACTATTGATGGTAAATTTATGATCTCTTTCAATCAATCTCTTAAAGAGTTCTACAGTTGCTTCAGCATCTCCTTTTGCTCTGTGTCTGGCTGCAATTTCTATACCTTCAGTAGAACATATATTTCCTAAACTATACGAAGCTAATCCAGGAATAATTTTACGTGAAAGTCTTACCGTACATAATTTTTTTCGTTTAAAGTCGAACCCTAAACTCTTAAATTCATCTCTAATAATATTATAATCGAAGTTTACATTATGGGCTACAAAAACAGTGTCTTTAGTTATTTCTGCTACTTTTTTTGCAATCTCATAAAATTTAGGAGCAGTTCTTACCATGGCCTCTGTAATGCCTGTAAGGTTAGTAATAAAATATGGAATTTTTTGTTCCGGATTTACCAAGGAAGTAAACTCATCAATTATTTTTTCACCATCAAAAATGAAGATTGATATTTCTGTGATTTTCTGACCTTTGTACCCATTTCCAGTGGTCTCTATATCAACAACTGAGTACAAGCTTATGCAATTTGATTTTTAAGATTAGCTATGGTTTCAGTTGGATTTTCACTTTTAAAAACATAACTACCCGCCACCAAAACATCCGCACCAGCCTCTATAAGTTCATTGGCGTTTTTGTTGGTAACTCCTCCATCTATTTCTATCTGACAATTAGATTCAGAAAATTCAATTAAATGCTTTAATTGAGATACTTTTTTGTAAGTGTTTTCTATAAACGATTGTCCTCCAAAACCAGGGTTTACACTCATAATACATACTAAATCTAAATCTGCAATAATATCCTCTAAAACTGCAACAGGTGTATGCGGGTTTAGAGCTACCCCAGCCTTCATTCCGGAAGCTTTAATAGCTTGAACAGTTCTATGTAAGTGTGTGCAAGCTTCGTAATGAACAGTTAATATTGTAGCTCCTAGATCAGCAAAAGTTTGAATGTATTGGTCAGGGTTTACAATCATCAAATGCACATCAATTGTTTTCGTAGCATGTTTGGTTATTGCTTTTAATACAGGCATGCCAAATGAAATGTTAGGAACAAATACACCATCCATAATATCGATGTGAAACCAATCTGCTTCACTTGCATTCACCATTTCTATATCTCTTTGAAGATTTGCGAAGTCTGCTGCTAATATTGAAGGTGCTATTAGTTTGCTCATGATATAGGATATTTTATATTGTGAAGTAAAAATAAGGATATTAAAAAGAAAACTCCCGAAGAAATTTCAGGAGTTTTTAATGTTTTATTGACAATAATTTTAACCAAGGTAAGTCATTAAAATTTTACTTCTTGAGGTATGTTTTAATCTTCGAATGGCTTTTTCTTTGATTTGACGAACACGCTCACGGGTTAAGTCAAATGTTTCACCAATTTCTTCTAAAGTCATGGGTTGATGTTCTCCCAATCCAAAATATAACTTTACTACGTCTGCTTCTCGAGGCGTTAGCGTTTCTAGAGCTCTATTGATTTCAATACGTAAAGATTCGTGTAATAACGTTTTATCTGGATTTGGTGATTCTCCAGAATTTAAAACATCATATAAGTTAGAGTCTTCTCCCTCTATTAAAGGAGCATCCATCGATACATGACGACCAGAATTCTTCATAGATTCTTTTACGTCATTTACGGTCATATCCAACTTTTTAGCAATTTCTTCAGCACTAGGAGGACGTTCATTTTCTTGTTCTAAGAAAGCAAACATTTTATTAATCTTATTAATAGATCCAATTTTGTTTAATGGCAAGCGAACGATACGAGATTGTTCAGCAAGCGCTTGTAATATAGACTGACGAATCCACCATACAGCATAAGAGATGAATTTAAAACCTCTAGTTTCATCAAAACGTTTTGCTGCCTTGATAAGTCCTAAATTACCTTCATTAATTAAATCAGGTAAAGTTAATCCTTGATTTTGATATTGTTTTGCGACGGAAACTACAAATCGTAAATTTGCTTTTGTTAATTTCTCTAGTGCAGTTTGGTCACCAGCTTTAATACGTTGTGCTAATTCAACCTCTTCATCAGCAGTAATTAAATCTACTTTTCCTATTTCTTGTAGATATTTATCAAGTGAAGCCGTCTCCCTATTGGTTACTTGCTTTGTAATCTTAAGTTGTCTCATCTCTTTTCTAGGATTATATTATATTCTTCGGTGGTATACTTATTATACGCAATGGGTAATAAAAATGTTACAAATTATTTTATAAAAATTAAAATAATCCGTTAATCTGAGAATCAATTCTATCAATGATGTATCCTAAATCCTCTTGTTTTTCAACAAAATCTAGATTATCTACATCAATAATTAAAAGTTTCCCTTTTTGGTAAGTGGTAATCCAAGCTTCATAGCGTTCATTTAATCTACTTAAATAATCAATACTTATTGAGTTTTCATATTCTCTTCCCCTTTTATGAATTTGGCCGACTAATGTAGAAATATCTGCTCTTAAATAAATCATTAAGTCTGGAGGAGTAACCAATTTTTCCATCAATTCAAAGAGAGAGCTGTAGTTGTTATAATCTCGGTTTGTCATGAGTCCCATGGCATGTAGATTAGGAGCAAAAATATGAGCATCCTCATAAATGGTTCTGTCTTGAATAATATTTTTGCCACTTTTCCTTAATTCTAAAATTTGACCAAAACGACTGTTTAGAAAATAGACCTGCAGGTTAAAAGACCAGCGTTCCATTTCTCCATAAAAGTCATCTAAGTATGGATTTTCCTCAACAGACTCGTAGTGTGGTTTCCAACTGTAGTGTCTTGCTAATAATTTAGTTAGGGTGGTTTTTCCGGCGCCAATATTTCCGGCAATTGCTACATGCATAGGGTTAGTTTCAAAAAATATTAAAAATAGGGAGTATAAAGATACTTAAATTTTAGAAACCAAACCTAACTATATTGTAAGTTTATACCCAATTATAAATGTAAACTCTAAATTTATAAACTTATGAAAATTAAAACTTTTATGTTGGCTTTGTTCATTACAGGAGCCATGTTTGCTCAAGACTTTTCAGGAAGAGCTATCTACAGAACACACAGAAAGTCATCAATTAAGTTAGACAGTACTACCATGGCTTCAACTCCAGGGATTCAAGAACAATTGGAGGCTCAAATGAGAAAAATGTTTCAAAAGACGTTTACACTAGATTTCACCAAATCAGAGTCTATGTACAAAGAAGAACAAGAATTAGATGCTCCTAAAGGGCCATCAGTTAATGGTGGTTCAATGATAATGATGATAGGGGGCGATAGCGGATCAGATATATTATATAAGAATATTTTAGAAAAAAGAATGGCTAATAAAACAGAATTGATGGGGAAAGTCTTTTTGATAAAAGACAACCTTGTAACCTATGATTGGAAATTAACAGGAGAAACAAAGAATATAGGAAATTATACCTGTTACAAAGCTGTATTTGAGAAAGAAGAAGAATCTATTGAAATAAATATGATTGATGGTGATGTTAAAGAAGAAAAAGTACTAAAAAAAAGAACCCTAGTTGCCTGGTATACTCTAGAGGTTCCAATTAGTAATGGGCCAAGAGATTATGGAGGTTTGCCTGGGTTAATATTAGAAGTTAATGATGGAGATCTAACCATTGTATGTTCAGAAATCGTATTAAACCCAAAAGA
>CBFHOD010000002.1:0-90736 GCA_965657365.1 Flavobacteriaceae bacterium | reverse complement strand
AGCAGTTTGAGCCTTCACCTAGATACAATGCACGAGATGCAGCTATTGTATTGTCTCGTCTCCATCAGGGAAAAATTGTATTGGGCTCTGCAACTCCTTCTTTAGAATCTTATTTTAATGCTACTGAGAAAAAATATGGTTTTGTTGAATTAAAACGTCGTTTTGGTGAGGTTCAATTACCAAATATTCAATTGGTTGACATTAAAGAAAAACATCGTAAAAGAGAAATGAGTGGTCATTTTTCAGATACACTATTAAAACAAATCCAAGAAGAGTTAGACCTAAAAAAACAAGTTATATTATTTCAAAATCGTCGAGGGTTTTCACCAGTAGTAGAATGCAAGACTTGTGGCGTATCACCTCAGTGCCCAAATTGTGATGTTAGCTTAACCTTTCATAAGTACAAACACGAGTTAAAATGTCATTATTGTAATTATCAAAGAGCAATGCCAAATAGTTGTGGTGCATGTGGAAGTAATACTTTAGATACCAAAGGATTTGGAACAGAACAAATTGAATTAGAATTGAAAGAATTATTCCCTAATTATTCAATTGGAAGAATGGATTTAGACACTACTCGTGGAAAATATGGCTATCAAAAAATTATTGGAGCTTTTGAGGCAAAGGAAATTGATATTTTGGTAGGAACCCAAATGCTGTCTAAAGGATTAGATTTTGATAATGTTTCTTTAGTAGGAATTTTAAATGCAGATATGATGCTAAACTTCCCAGACTTTAGAGCTCATGAACGTGCATTTCAACTAATGGTTCAGGTTTCGGGTAGGGCAGGGCGTTCGAAAAAACAAGGAAAAGTAATCATACAAACCTACAATCCGTATCATCAAATATTACAACAGGTTTCTTCGACAGATTATGTAGCAATGTTTAAAGAACAATTGCAAGATCGATGGCAGTATCATTATCCGCCATATTTTCGTTTAGTAAAAATAACCTTAAAACATAAAGATTATCAGAAAGTAAATGCTGGTATTAATTGGTTGTCAAAGGCATTGCAAAATGTTTTTAGAGAACATGTGTTAGGCCCATCAGAGCCTCATGTGTCTAGAATAAGAAATCAGTACATTAAAAACGTTATGATTAAGGTTCCTCCTGAGCAGTCTTTAAGAAAAACAAAGTTAGAGCTTCATAAAATTAAAAACACCTTTCAAGCAGTTGCAGATTTTAGGCCCATACGTTTTATTATAGATGTTGATGCCTATTAATTTTTTTCTTTTATTTTAATTGAATAAATTATATTTTTGATTCATAAATTAAAACTACCCTTATGATTATTGGAATTCCAAAAGAAATTAAAAATAATGAAAGTAGAGTTGGCATGACACCGGCTGGTGTATTTGAACTAACAAAAAGAAATCATATTGTTTATATTCAAACTCAAGCCGGATTTGGGAGTGGTTTTTTTGATAGTGATTATATAGAAGTTGGAGCAATTATATTAGATACAATTGAAGAAATCTATGCCATTTCTGAAATGATTGTAAAAGTTAAAGAACCCATAGAAATAGAATATCATTTAATTAAACCAAATCAAATAGTATTTACTTATTTTCACTTTGCATCTAGTAAGCCCCTCACAAAAGCAATGATTAAAAGTAAAGCTGTGTGTATTGCCTATGAAACCGTTGAAGATGACGATGGTACTTTGCCACTATTAACACCTATGTCTGAAGTAGCAGGTAGAATGGCCATTCAACAAGGTGCTAAGTATTTGGAGAAACCAGTAAAAGGTAGGGGGATATTATTAGGTGGAGTACCCGGAGTATCTCCTGGAAAAGTATTAATTCTTGGAGCTGGTGTTGTTGGTGTTCAAGCTGCTAAAATGGCAGCTGGCTTAGGAGCTCATGTAACCGTAATGGACGTTAATATGAAAAGACTTCGTTATGTTAATGATGTATTACCTAGTCATGTCGTTACAGACTTTTCTAGTGAATATAGTATAAGGAAAAAAATAAAAGACCATGATTTAATTATTGGTGGAGTTCTTTTAAAAGGTGCAAAAGCTCCAAAATTAATTACAAGAGCAATGTTGAAAGAAATGAGACCAGGTACTGTTTTAGTTGATGTAGCAGTGGATCAAGGCGGGTGTATAGAGACAACAAAGCCAACTACTCATGAAAATCCAACTTACATCGTTGATGATGTTGTTCACTATTGTGTAGCTAACATGCCAGGAGCTGTTCCTTACACGTCAACAATAGCATTAACTAACGTTACATTGTCTTATATCATCAATATAGCAAATAATGGTTGGGAAAAAGCATGCGAAAATGATTTATCTTTATCTAAGGGTTTAAATATTGTAAATGGTAAAGTAGTATATAAAGAAATTGAGGAAGCTTTTTAATCTTTTTATAAAATAGGCTTCATTTACTTTCAACGTATTCATACAAAACAACCTCTATTTATAATAAAAAGATGTGTTGTATTAATAAAAAAAGTCACTATATTTGCAGCCTTAAATTAAATAACAAATAACTATTATGAATCATTACGAAACTGTTTTCATTTTGAATCCCGTTTTATCTGATACTCAGATAAAGGAGACAGTACAAAAGTTTGAGGACTATTTGGTTTCTAGAGGTGCCGAAATGATTTCCAAAGAGGATTGGGGCTTAAAAAAATTAGCGTATCCAATTCAAAAGAAAAAAAGTGGGTTTTACCATTTACTTGATTATAAAGTAGCCGGTGAAGCAATTACATCGTTTGAATTAGAATTCAGAAGAGATGACAGCGTTATGCGTTACTTAACCGTAAGGTTAGATAAGCATGCTGAAGCTTGGGCTGAAAAAAGAAGAGAACGTGTTAAATCTTCAAAAAAATAAGACATGGCATCGACTATAGAACAACAAGCTAAAGGAAACAAGCAGGGTGAGGTAAGATATCTAACTCCGCTAGACATTGAAACAAAAAAGGAAGCTAAATACTGTCGTTTTAAGAAAAACGGAATGAAATACATCGATTATAAAGATGCAAATTTCTTAATGTATTTAGTAAACGAACAAGGTAAGATATTACCAAGACGTTTAACAGGAACATCACTAAAATATCAACGTAAAGTTGCACAAGCTATTAAAAGAGCTCGTCATTTGGCATTAATGCCATACGTTGGAGATATGTTGAAATAATAAAGACCTAGAATTATGGAACTGATTTTAAAACAAGACGTAGAAAATTTAGGATTTAAAGATGATGTTGTAACTGTTAAGAATGGTTATGGTAGAAATTATTTAATTCCTCACGGATATGCTGCTTTAGCAACTTCTTCTGCAAAGAAAGTATTAGCTGAAAATGTAAAACAAAGAGCTTATAAAGAAGCTAAATTAATTGAAGACGCAAATGTAATTGCTGAAACAATTAAAGGATTAGAAATTAAGATTGCTTCTAAAGTTGGATCTGGAGATAAATTATTTGGCTCAGTGAACAATATTAATTTAGCTGAAGCTATTGCTAAATCTGGAACCGATATTGATAAAAAGTTTATCAAAGTCGTTGGAGGTTCTGTTAAAAGATTAGGTAAATATGAAGCTTCTGTTCGATTACACAGAGAAGTGGTAGCTGATATTACTTTTGAAGTAGTAGCAGAAAAATAAACAATTCTTATTTTTGTTCATTAAATAAAAAAAAACTCAAGCTATGTTTGGGTTTTTTTTATTTATTATAAATAGATTGATGTTTTATATTTAAAAAGTTTAATATAAAGATGAAATATAAAAAACTTACCAAAGAACAATTTAAGTCATTACATAAAGAATTTGCTCAGTTTTTAGCAACCCAAAAGATAGATGTTGACGAATGGAATAAAATGAAATCTCAAAACACTGAACTGGTAGAAGAAGAGCTAAATCTTTTTAGTGATTTGGTCTGGGAAGATGTTTTAAACAAAGTAGAGTATTTAGAACACTTTTCTCAGCAGTCAGTAAATCTTTTTAAATGTGAAAGAGAAGCTATATATAGAATTGTGATTACAATTAATAAGGACATAGATTTACTTTCTGAAGAAGGTTACAAGTGGCTATTAGAAAACCCAAAAGATCAAGTGATAGATTACTTAAAAGGAAGTAAAGTTTATTCAAAACAAAAAAATACAGAAATTTTTAATTTAATTGAGAAGGGGAGTCAGATTTCAAGAGGAGAACTATATGAATACTTTAACCAACTAACATCTTAATTAACTGCATAGTTCCTTCTTGAGCGTTACTTTTTATATTTGTTATATTAGTTTTGTTTGATAAAGAAGGATTAGGATCTATAAAGTATATCGGTGTATTTGATGGAATATGATCAATTAAACTTGCTGCTGGATAGACTTGCATAGAGGTTCCTATAATAATTAATATATCTGCTTGCTTTGTAAGTTCTATGGCTTTTTCCATTTCAGGAACATGTTCACCAAACCAAACAATATGAGGGCGTAGTTGATTTCCATTTTCATCAACATCTCCTAAGTTTAAATCTTTAGACCACTCGTAAACTTGTTTTTCATTCTTAGTACTTCTTACTTTCCTTAATTCACCATGTAAATGTAATATTTTAGAACTTCCAGCCCTCTCATGTAAATCATCTACATTTTGGGTGATAATATGAATTTTAAAATACTTTTCAAGCTCTTTTAGGTTAAGATGACCCTTATTAGGATAAACATTAAGCAATTGTCTTCTTCGTTGATTATAGAACTCTAAAACAAGTCCAGGATCTCTTTCAAATGCTTCAGGAGTAGCAACTTCCATTATATTGTGTCCTTCCCACAAACCATTAGAATCCCTGAATGTTTTTAAGCCACTTTCAGCACTCATTCCGGCACCAGTTAATATCACCATTTTTTTCAAAGACAAGAAATTTTAATTTTAGTATGTTTGTTTTATCATGTCAAATATAGATATAAAGTTACTTACTTATTTAGAAGGTTTTGTTACAGATAAAAGAAAAAAACTTTTTAGAACGGTTTTAGAAAATAGAACAAGACATTTTACTGTTGTATTAGAAGATATTTATCAGCAACATAATGCAAGTGCTGTAATTAGATCTTGTGAGATCTTTGGGATACAAGATCTACATATGATTGAAAATAAGTATGTAAGTAATGTTTCGAAAAATATTACTAAGGGTTCTCAAAAATGGTTGTCATTTCATAATTATAAAAAGGATACTAATAACACAGCAGCCTGTTTAAATTCCCTAAAAAGCAAAGGCTATCAAATCATTGCGACATCTCCTCATCATAATTCAGATTTTTTAAACGATTTTGATATTTCTAAGAAATCAGCTTTTGTTTTTGGAGTTGAAAAGACTGGGGTGTCTGATGATGTCATTAATAAATCAGACGGAATTTTAAAAATTCCAATGGTGGGGTTTACTGAAAGTTTAAACATCTCAGTTGCTGCAGCTATAATTCTTGAAAATCTTACCTATAAATTAAGAACTAGTGCAGTTGATTGGGGCTTAACACCCGAAGAAAAGAAAAACCTTTATGCGCAGTGGATTCAAAGGACAATAAAAAATGTTGATAAAATAAAAGAACATTTTTTAAAAGACTGTTAGACAGAACTAAATATTTATCATTACTAAAACAGTTATTTATTCACAGTGATTTTTTCAATCGTAGCAATAGAATCACAACGTTTAATCCAAAGTTCAAATTCTTTTTCGAAATGTGTTCCGCTAATTAAATATTCAGGACACGGTTTTTTATGTTGATTGCTTTTCCCAAAATCTACATCACCATTTTTTAGAATTGAAAGAATGGCTGAAGAGTCAATTGCAATATCTTTCATAGCTAATTTAGCATTTTCAGAATAATGAAGCTTTTTAGTTCTAATTGTCTTCAAAGTTCTAGCATCCATTCCATAATCAAAAGAGACGTCTTTTCCTTTCCAAATAAAATAAACAATTATACTTCCAAAAGAAACACCTATCAAATAGTACATAAAACGTTTGAATAAATTCATGTTTCAAAATTAGTATATTTAAAATCTTACAGCTAATTTATTTTCTTAATAAACTAAAGTTTGCTCTAAATTCTTTTAAAACATTGTTTTTGGTATATTTTACAACAAACCAATAATCTGAAGAGGGTACTTTATCACCATTATTATTATATCCATCCCAACCATCTTCATAAGGCTTAATAGTTGCAATATTTTTACCATATCTATCATAGATCATTATATTGGAATCTAAATCATTTTGTAAATCAGTGATATTCCATGTTTCGTTTATACCATCATTATTTGGAGTGAAAAATTTAGGGTAACTTAAAATGAAAAAATCTATAGTTTTATATACACAAGAACCAGTAATATCTCTTATTGTAATGAAATGATTCCCGGGATTAATATTATAAAATCTAGAATATGATTGAAAAGAAAGATTATCTAGAGAGAATTCATAGGTTCCGGTTCCTTGATCTATAATGTTAACTTCTACCGTGTTAGATTCTGAAAAATCTTCAGTTAAAATATTTAATTCAAAACTAGCACGAGAAACATCAACAATAACTTTAGCTGTTTTGTAATTGCAATCGGTCCCTATCTCATCTGTTAATTTAGTTGTTTCAACCAAATATTCTCCAGCTTCTTCGGCCAAAAAATTTGTACCTGTTCCAACAAGATTATTATTTAAATACCAATTAATACTATAATCATTGGAATTTAATCCAGATTCTAAGAGAACAGAATTTATTACATCTCCTGTTTCTGAATCTATACATAAAGTACCACCATTAATTTCTAAATCCAATAGATCATTTACTGTTACTTGAAATAAAGATTCACTGTAGCAACCTTGCATACTTTGTAGAGAAGGATCTCCAGAAGGATACCCATAAACATAAATAATTCTAGAACCTGGTGCTGTAATTGTATATTCCGATGGATCTATTAAGTCAACTCGATTAGGCCGTCTATAATATTCAATTATAGCTCCTGGAATATCTACTATTGGTAAATCAACACTTCCACATCCTTCAATATTTTCAAACCTATCTAAGTTTGGTTTGTCAGATATGGATACGGTAAAAGACTTTTCATCAAAACAAGTAAATCTTTCTCCAACTTTTTTATAAATATAGACAGTTTGTGTTGAAGTAATAAGATTACCTGGTAACAATCGTGAGCCTTGGCCAAAAGGTTCAGTAAAGTATTCTCCATTAGTTAATACGGGAAGTTCATAATCTGTGCATGTTATTATATCCACAGCATCATCTACGGTAACATCTAATATATTCACTTCAAATAAATTTTCATTACTACACCCATCAAGATTATTAAAAGAATTATATATGTATATTGTTTGTGTATTTTCTATAATATCTCCAGGATTTAACTGTAACCCTTGTCCATTTGCTTCTGTATAATAATTTCCATTATTTAATTCTGGAAGTATATAATTGTTACAACTAAAGATATCTGTAAAATTATCTATTGGAGCTATTGCTCTAATTTCTAAAGTAAAACTAGACTCATTATCACAAAAAGAATTACTGTTGTATATATATATCGTTTGTGTGTTATAGATGATATCCCCTGCAAATAATTGATTTCCATTACCTCCTGATTCAGTATAATATCTTCCATTTAAAAGAGGTTCTAAAATTGGCAAATTATTTTCACAATAAATACCATCATTTAATTCATCAACAGCTGGAATTGGATTAATATTTACTTCAAAGGAAATAGAATCTGTACAGTTAGGTAAAGTTGTTATTTCTTCGGAATAGAAATAAATAGTTTGGGAAGTATTAATACTGGCACCCTCCTCTAAAATTTCACCATTACCACCTGACGCAGTAAAATAATTACCAAATTCTAAGCTAGGTAAAATGTATTCTCCACAATGATCAATATCTTGAAATGCATCCAAGTCGATAATTGAAATATCATATGAGCTTTCATTAACACAATTTGTAATTGTGTTTTTATTCCATAAATAAATTGTTGAGCTAGATGAAATTTCATCTCCAGGAAAAAGTTCAGTTCCATTTCCATTTGGTTCTGTAAAATATTGTTCCCCACTAGCGGAAGATGGTAAGGTGTAATTATTACAAGTAATTACATTTTCTCTTTCCTCAACTATTGGTAATGGATGTATCGTAATTTCATATGGAGTATCCAAACAAAATAAATTCTCAATAGAAACGTAGAAGTAAATGGTTTGACTCTCTGTTATTATTGTGCCACTAGGTATTATAGTTCCTGATCCATTGGGTCCATTCATGGATGTGTAAAACGTTCCATTTGGATAGGATGGAACAATAAAACTTCCACAGTGTTCTGTTTCTGTTGAAAATTCAGTAGCTAAATAAACATTAAAGCTACTTTCGTTAAAACATCCTTCAGTATTTGAGTTATAAATATATATGGTGGTGTTTTCAGTTATGATGTCACCCGCAAATAATACAGTACCATTACCTCCTGGTTCGGTAAAATATCTTCCATCTGTGAGTTCTGGTAATATATAATTATCACATTCATATACATCTTCCAAAATATCTACTTTAGGTGAAGAATAGATGAGGATTTGAAACGAAAGTGTTTCAAAACAATTAGGATTAATAGATTCAATAAATCTCACCCAAATTGTTAAGTCAGATGTAGCTGAGGGTAAAGTAAAATTTAAAGGATTTTCAATTTGATTTACATTATTCATAGCGTCAATTTCTGTCAGAAAAAAGCTTAAAGAATAATCAGAGGGGTTTAAATTATTTAATATTTGATCAGATACTTGAGTAACAATATTTACAGTTGTTTCAGATTCACAAACTGAAAAATCTTCAGCTATACCTGGATTTAAATTCGTTATTTTTAATTCAAAATCTAAAATGGAAGAGCATGAATTACCATTCTCAATATTAATGTAATTCATATAAATTATTTCATCACCCAAGGATGGATATGAGGATAGTAATGACGGATCGATAGGGTTATTGTTATTTAGATTTTCTAACGAATTGTAATATAGAATATCGTATGTTTCAGGATTCAAACCCAACACGCTATGATTATTAAATAATAAATTGAACTTTGGTGTTGTCTCACTTTCGCATTCAAATAAATTTTCAGGGTTATTTACTTGTAATTGGGTTATTATTTTTTGACCTGTTAAAACACATCCATTAATTAAATTCGTGATAATTAAATCGTATGTTCCAACTTCAGTTGCAGCATAATATGAATTTGTTTCGTTTTCAATTAAAACGCCATCTTTTTTCCATTCAAAAATAAAATCATTCGTATCCGTGAAATTAGAATCAATAATTATTTCATCTCCAGAACATAATTCTTCATTTTCACCTAAATCTAAGAGAGTGTTAAAGCTACCAGCTTTTATAAATACTGCAGAATCAAAGTCGGTATCATTATAATCTCCGATAACTAATTTAATTCTGTATTGGTTTGTTGGTATTACTTCTGATGATGCAGACAATACAACAGTATGTCCTTTCATATTTAAAGAGGAGTTGGAAGGGTTGTTTACATTATAAGTACTAAATAGATTCTTATTTACAGAGTTGCAAGATAAATTATATTGATTATCTCTAATGTTTTTTACCGATATGGGTGAATTAATATTAGGTATAACCCCTAAATTAGTTTTTATACCAGTTGTTAAATCTGTTAAAATGAATGCAAAGACATCACTAAAACCACATTGCCATTGCCCATATTCATTAGACGCAAATAAAAAATCAAAAGTAAAGTTAGTAGAATAGGGAATAAAATCAAATTCAAGATAAGCAGTATCTGTAATATTTACTGATTGCCCAGTTTGATTACTAATTTCCTCTAAATCTATATCACTATTAGTATTTATTTGACTACTAAGATTATTTCCTGTATAGCTACCTTGTGAATTGCTTGCAATACCGCTTCTAATAATTATGCCTTCATCAATTGGAAAAGAAGAGTTATTACTATTGAAATAGGCAACGGACTGATTTGAAGAGACGCTAATATTTGAATTCGTTGCACAAGAGTTATTGAGTAATAAATCAACTAATAATTCAGAAGAAAAAACAGCATCATCTACAATAATTCCTTGAGAATTACAGATGTAAATATTACATATTGTAATAAGTAAAAATATTTTTCTAAACATTTATAATATTCCGTTTAATTAGTAAAATTAATCATGTAAATAGGAATTTACAATCACTATTTATAGTGATTTTTTCATCTACTAATATTTAGGTATTAAGATTACATAAATATCAAATTGATATCTCTAAATGGTAAGTCGAACCATTCGGAAACGGTTTTATTAGTTAATACACCATGATAAAAATAAATACCATTTCTAATAGTATTATCAAATCTAGCTGCATTTTCAAAACCTCCTTCCTCAGCAATGTTTAGTAGGTAAGGGGTAAACATATTACTGATGGCAAAAGATGCTGTTCTAGCATATCTAGAGGGTATATTAGGCACACAATAATGAATAACTCCGTGTTTTTCAAAAGTAGGATTAGAATGAGAGGTTATTTTTGATGTTTCAAAACATCCTCCTCGATCAATACTTACATCTACAATGATTGCACCTTTTTTCATAGTTTGAATTGTAGTTTCTGATACCACTACTGGTGTCCGTTCTTTCCCTCTAATTGCACCAACAGCAACATCACATCTTCGTAAAGCTTTAGCCAGTGTTTTTGGTTGAATGGTGGAAGTGTAGATAGGAGTATTCAAAAAATGTTGTAATTTTCTTAGTTTAGTGATTGAGTTGTCAAAAACTTTCACTCTAGCACCTAAACCCAATGCTGATCTAGCTGCAAATTCTCCAACTGTTCCAGCACCAATTATTACAACATCAGTTGGTGGAACTCCACCAATATTACCAAGAAGAAGCCCATTACCTTTATTTATATTACTCATTAGCTCTGAAGCAATTATAATGGAAGCTGTTCCAGCAATTTCACTTAAGGATTTAACAATAGGATAAACACCATGTTCGTCTTTAATATAATCAAAAGCTACAGCTGTTATCCTTTTTTTTGAAAGCGCCTCAAAATAGTTCTTTGTTTGAGTTTTGATCTGAAGTGCTGAAATTAAAATACTTTGAGGGGATATCATAGCAATCTCCTCTAGGGTTGGTGGAGCTACTTTCAAAACAATATTACAAGAAAAAACTTCTTTGGTATCGTATGATATTTTTGCACCTGCTTCCGAATATTCACTATCAGAATAATTAGAGCCTTCTCCAGCTCCAACTTCAATTACAATACTATGACCATGATTGGTTAGCGCAGAAACTGCGTCTGGTGTTAAGCAAATTCTTCTCTCTTCAAAAAGTGTTTCTTTTGGGATTCCTATATATAATTCTCCCTTTTGCTTTTTTATTTCTAACATTTCTGTCTGAGGAATTAATTCCTCTTTACTAAATGGAGAGAATGCACTCATAATTTATTTTAGTTGAATATTTCGTTGCTCATCATCTAACTTAGTTAAATAGATGTTACTGGCTATTAAAGGTAGTAAATTTTTAATTATTGATGGCCATTCAATAAGACACCAAGCACCTGTATAAAAATAATCCTCAACACCAATATTATAAGCTTCTTCTTCATTATTAACCCGATAAAAATCAAAATGGTAAATAGGATCATTATTAGACGTTTTATACTCATTCACTATTGAAAAAGTTGGAGAACTTGTGATATCATCAGTTCCTAATTCTTTACAGATTTCCTTTATTAATGTGGTTTTACCAACCCCCATCTCTCCATGAAACAATAGTATTTTATGCTTAGAATTTTTAACAATATCTTTTGCAATTTGATTTAAATTTAATAATGAGTAGTTTTTATTCATAGACTATGAAAAATTATTTAGGACTATATACAGCACAAGGAATTATCATTTCCTCTAAAGAAACTCCTCCATGTTGATACGTGTTTTTATAATAATTTACAAAATGATTGTAATTATTTGGATAAGCGAAAAATAAGTCTTCTTTTGCAAAAATAAATGGACTATTAAAACTAATGCATGGTAAAAAAACATCTTTTGGGTTTTTTACAGCAAAAACATCCTTTTCTGAATACGAAATACTTTTACCTGTTTTATATCTTAAATTTGAACTTATGTTCCTATCACCAATAATCTTAGTTGGATTTTTACAGTTAATAGTTCCATGATCTGTTGTTATAATTAACTTCTGTTCTAGTTGCTGAGCTTTTTTAATTATTTCAAACAAAGGTGAATTTTTAAACCAACTAACAGTTAAAGACCTGTAAGCCTTATCATCTCCTGCGAGTTCTTTGATAACTTCCATTTCAGTCTTAGCATGTGATAACATATCTACAAAGTTATATACTAATACAGTAAGATCATTTTGTTTAGTTCCATTATAATTGGTGGCCAATTCTTTTCCATCTTTTAAAGAGGTGATTTTGTAATACTCGTGTTTAATTGAAAGATTTAATTTTTTAATTTGTTCACTTAAAAATTCATTTTCAAACATATTTTTACCACCTTCATCGGTGTCATTTTTCCACAAGTCTGGATACTTCTTTTCCATTTCAGAGGGCATTAAACCAGAGAAAATAGAATTTCTTGCATATTGTGTAGCAGTAGGTAAAATACTGTAATATGAGTATTCTTCTTCTTTCTTATAATAATTATTTATTAAGGGTTCTAGCATTCGATATTGATCGTACCTTAAATTATCAATTACAATACATAAAACACCTTGATCACCAGACAGGTTAGGCACAACATAATTTTTGAACATTGTGTGTGAAAACGTAGGTTGATTAGTTGACGTTAAATACTCCTGATAATTTTTTTTAATAAATTTATAAAACAAATTATTGGCTTCAGATTTTTGACTTTCTAGAATTTCTAGCATACTAGAATCATTAATGTTTTCTAATTCAAGTTCCCAATGCACTAACTTCTTGTATAACTCAGTCCAATCTTCATGAGTATTTACAGACATTAAATCCATCGATATATTTCGAAATTCTTGTTGATAATTAGAGGAAGTTTTTTCAGAAACCAACCTAGAGTGATCAAGATTCTTTTTTAAACTCAACAAAATTTGATTAGGGTTAACGGGTTTTATGAGGTAATCAGCAATTTTAGAACCAATAGCCTCCTCCATAATATATTCTTCCTCACTTTTGGTAATCATTACTACTGGTAAATTAGATTGTAATTGTTTAATTTCTGATAATGTTTCTAAACCATTAATACCAGGCATATTTTCATCTAAAAAAATAATATCAAAATTAGATTTCTTGACTAAATCAATTGCGTCAGTTCCATTTGTACAAGAGGTGAGATGATATCCTTTTTGTTCTAAAAATAAAATATGGGGTTTTAATAAATCTATTTCATCATCAACCCATAAAATTTGAATGCTATTCATAATTAAGCTATTGTTTACTTTTAAACGTTAAATGTATTTATTTGTTATGATTTGGATACTCAGAAAATGATAAAATATTCCTAATAAATATAGATTATACTTTGTAAAGCGTAAATTTAGTCTTTAGTTTGTAATCATAAAACAAAATAGAAGATTTGAATAACCTATCAACGAACAAGTTAAAAATATTAAATGATCCTATTTATGGTTTTATAAGAATCCCAAATAGTTTAATTTTTGATATTATTGAACATGCAAGTTTTCAACGTTTGAGAAGAGTATCTCAGATGGGGCTCTCTAACTTAGTATACCCAGGAGCTAATCATACTCGTTTTCATCACGCTTTAGGTTGTCTACATTTAATGCAAAAAGCAATAACTGTTTTAACTGTTAAGGGAATTAAAATTTCAAAAGATGAAGAAAATGCATTGTGTATTGCTATTTTACTTCACGATATTGGTCATGGTGCTTTTTCTCATGCCTTAGAGCACAGTATAGTAACAGGAATTACCCATGAAGAAGTTTCGTTGAAATACATGGAGGAACTTAATAAAGAATTTAAAGGTCAATTAGATTTGGCAATTAAAATTTTTACGGGAAAATATCATCGTCTTTTTTTACAACAATTAATTTCTAGTCAGTTAGACATTGATAGATTAGATTATTTAAAAAGAGATAGTTTTTATACTGGTGTTGCTGAGGGTAATATAAGTTCAGATAGATTAATTGCTATGATGAACGTTGTTAATGATGAATTAGTCATTGAAAAAAAAGGGATATATTCTGTAGAAAAATTTTTAATCGCGCGAAGATTGATGTACTGGCAAGTATATCTTCACAAAACAAGTTTAGTGGCTGAACATATGCTTGTAAAAGTATTAATGAGAGCAAAAGAATTAGCTGAAAATAATATAGAGTTATTTAGTAGTTCATCTTTACGTTTTTTCTTATATAATAAAACCAATAAAGAAAATTTTGATGTAAAAGTTTTAGACCTGTTCTCTAAATTAGATGATTATGATTTGTTATCAGCTATAAAAGAATGGACAAATCATTCTGATAAAATAATTTCTAATTTATCTACTATGATAGTAAATAGAGATCTTTTAAAAATAGAAATTCATGATCAAGAGGTTTCAGAAGTTGATTTTTCAACTCACATGAGTAAACTAATGAGTTCATCAAATTTAACAAAAAAGGAAGCTTCATATTTTGTATTTATAGGTGATATATCTAATCAAGCATATAACAAACTTCAGCCTATTAAGATTTTAAATAAAAAAGGCGATCTAGAAGACATTGTGTTAGCATCTGACCAATTAAACCTTCAGGCGCTTTCAAAACCCGTTAGAAAGTTCTTTATTTGCTATCCAAATCAAATGGAATTAGCCTAATCTTACAATTTTTTATACTTTTGCAAAAGATGAAATTCACAGCCGAACAAATAGCTCAAATCTTAGAAGGTGAAATTGAAGGTGATTCTAAAGCCGAAGTTTCCAGACTCTCAAAAATAGAAGAAGGTACAAACGGATCTCTTACATTTTTATCCAATCCAAAATATAATTCTTATTTATATACCACTGAAGCCTCAATAACTATTGTTAATAATACTTTTAAATTAGACAAGGAAGTTGATACTACTTTGATTAGAGTCAAAGATGCATATAAAGCGTTTTCTAAATTATTAGAATTTTATAATCAAGTAAAAAATAACAAACAAGGAAGAGAAGAGCCTTACCATATATCAAAAACAGCTACTATTGGTAATGATGAATATATTGGTGCATTTAGTTATATCGGTGAAAATGTTGTAATTGGTGAAAATGTAAAAATTTATCCCAATGTATATATTGGAGACAATGTATCTATTGGAAATAATTGTTTAATTTTTTCAGGAGTGAAAATTTATTCTGAAACAGAAATTGGAAATGATTGCACATTTCATTCAGGATGTATTATAGGATCAGACGGCTTTGGTTTTACACCCAATGAAGATGGTGAGTTTGTTAAAATTCCTCAGACTGGAAATGTTATTATAGAAAACAATGTTGATATTGGCTCAAGTACTACAGTAGATAGAGCTACTCTTGGGTCTACAATTTTAAGAGATGGTGTTAAATTAGACAATCAAGTTCAAATTGCTCACAATGTTGAAATTGGTAAAAACACTGTTATTGCAGCTCAATCTGGAGTTGCAGGTTCTACCAAATTAGGAGAGGGATGTATGATTGGAGGTCAAGTAGGTATTGCTGGACACCTTACTCTTGGAAATTTCTTAAAAATTCAAGCTCAGTCTGGAATTTCAAAAAACTTAAAAGATCATGAGATAGTTCAAGGATCACCAGCGTTTGGTTACTCTGATTTTAATAAATCATATGTATACTTTAAAAACTTACCCAAAACTATTGGTAGAATTAATAATTTGGAAAAAGAAATTAATACTCAAAATTTAAATGATGAGTAAAAAACAGAAAACAATACAAAATGAAGTAAGTTTATCAGGTGTTGGATTACATACAGGTAATGAGGTTAAAATGACCTTTAAACCTGCTCCTATAAATCATGGTTTTGCTTTCAAAAGAGTAGATTTAACAGGAAGTCCAACAATAGAGGCTAGGGCAGAATATGTTGTTAATACCCAAAGAGGTACCAATTTAGAAAAGAATGGTGTTTCAATTCAAACTTCAGAGCATGTATTAGCTGCAGCAGTTGGCCTTGATATTGATAATTTATTGATTGAAATTAATGCATCTGAACCACCTATTATGGACGGTTCATCAAAGTTTTTTGTAAAAGCTTTAGAGAAGGCAGGAATTAAAATTTTAGATGCCGAAATTGAAGAATACATAGTAAAAGAAATTATTTCATACAAAGATGAAATAACTGGTAGTGAAATAATTTTAATGCCTTCTGATGAATATCAAGTTACTACTATGGTAGATTTTGGCACAAAAATTCTTGGTACACAGAATGCCACACTAGATAAAATATCAAATTTTAAGGATGAAATAGCCGATGCAAGAACTTTTAGTTTTCTTCATGAAATTGAGATGTTATTAGAAAACGACCTTATTAAAGGGGGAGATCTTAATAATGCCATTGTATATGTTGACAAGGAACTATCTGAGACAACGATGCATAAATTAAAAAAAGCATTTAAAAAAGAGGATATTAAGGTAAAATCAAATGGAATCTTAGATAATTTAAATTTACATTGGGCAAATGAAGCAGCTAGACATAAACTTTTAGATGTTATTGGAGATTTAGCTTTAACAGGTACGCGTATAAGAGGTAAGGTTATTGCTAATAAACCGGGTCACCTTGTTAATACTCAATTTGCAAAAAAATTAGCAAAGATTATTAAACTAGAAAAAAGAAATAATATTCCTCAAATTGATTTGAATGTTCCCCCATTGATGGATATTCACCAAATTATGGAAATCTTACCTCATAGACCTCCGTTCTTATATGTAGACAGAATTATCGAATTGTCAGATAAACATGTAATAGGAATGAAAAATGTTACCATGAATGAAGATTTTTTTATTGGACATTTTCCTGGAGCACCAGTAATGCCAGGAGTATTACAGGTTGAGGCTATGGCTCAATGTGGAGGTATTTTAGTTTTAAGTACTGTTCCTGATCCAGAAAATTATTTGACTTACTTTATGAAAATTGACAAAGTTAAGTTCAAACAGAAAGTATTACCTGGTGATACTTTATTATTCAAAGCAGAATTAATTACCCCCATAAGAAGAGGTATATGTCATATGCAAGCTTACGGATATGCTAACAATAGACTAGTTGTTGAAGCTGAGTTAATGGCACAAATTTCAAAAAGACCAGAATCATGAATCAACCTTTAGCCTACGTTCATCCTCAAGCTAAAATTGCTAGAAATGTAGTTATAGAGCCTTTTACTACAATACATGCTAATGTCCAAATAGGCTCAGGTACATGGATAGGTTCAAATGTGACTATAATGGAAGGTGCAAGAATAGGGAAAAATTGTAGAATTTTCCCTGGAGCAGTGATATCTGCTATTCCTCAAGATTTAAAGTTTGAAGGAGAAGATTCTCTCACCATTATTGATGATAATACAACGGTTAGAGAATGTGTAACAATTAATAGAGGAACTGTTGCCTCAGGTGAAACTAGAATAGGAAAAAATGTATTAATCATGGCAACAGTACATATCGCACATGATTGTGTTATTGGTGATAATGCTATTGTTGTTAATGGAGTAGCCCTAGCGGGTCATGTTACTATTGGAGATTATGCAATTGTTGGTGGTCTCGCAGCTATTCATCAGTTCATTCATATTGGAGATCATGCGATGGTCTCTGGTGGATCTCTAGTTAGAAAAGATGTGCCCCCTTACACAAAAGCAGCTAAAGAACCACTATCTTATGTTGGAATTAATTCTATAGGTTTAAGACGAAGAGGTTTTTCAACCGAAAAGATTAGTGAAATACAGAATATTTATAGGATATTATATCAAAAAAATTACAATACTTCCCAAGCTGTTGGAAAAATTGAAGCTGAAATGGAAGCTACTTCAGAAAGGGATGAAATATTACTATTCATTCGTAATTCACAAAGAGGTATTATGAAAGGATATTGGGGAGGATAATTAGTTCCTACAATAATTATTTAAATAATAAACAAGTATTAGATTACTATGGCTACAACATCAGATATTAGAAATGGACTATGTATTAAGTATAATAACGATATTTATAAAATAATAGAGTTTTTACATGTGAAACCAGGAAAAGGTCCAGCCTTTGTTAGAACGAAATTAAAAAGTGTTACCAATGGAAAAGTTATTGATAACACATTCCCAGCTGGAAGAAAAATTGAAGATGTTCGTGTAGAAACTCATAAGTTTCAATATTTATATAGTGAAGGTGAAACTTATCATTTTATGAATAATCAAGATTATAGTCAGATTGAATTACAAAAAAACACTTTAGACTCTCCAGATTTAATGAAAGAAGGTGAAACAGTTACTATCATTATTAATTCTGAGGATGACATGCCACTATCTGTGGATATGCCAGCCAGTGTTATTTTAGAAGTAGTTCATACAGAACCTGGAATTAAAGGTAACACAGCTACGAATGCAACAAAACCTGCAAAAGTAGAATCTGGAGCTACAGTAAATGTTCCTCTTTTTATTAATGAAGGGGATAAAATTAAAGTTGAAACTACAAAAGGAACTTACCAAGAAAGAATTAAAGGCTAAACCTTCCTGAATGAAATTTAAAACTTTACAAACCTTACAAAAAATAGCAACTTTAATTGATGCAAAATTTGTGGGGGACCAAGATTTTAAAATTTCAGGCATTAACGAAATCCATGTTGTGGAACCTGGTGATATCGTTTTTGTTGATCATCCAAAGTATTATCAAAAAGCATTAGAATCTGCTGCAACTACTATTTTAATTAATAAAGAAGTTGAATGCCCAAAGGGAAAATCATTATTGATTTCTGATGATCCATTTCGTGATTTCAATACAATCACAAAGCATTACAACCCTTTCATTAATTCTAAAGAAAGTATAGCGTCTTCGGCTCTTATAGGAGATGGGACTATTGTTCAGCCCAATGTCTTTATTGGAAACAATGTAACAATTGGAAAAAATTGTTTGATTCATCCAAATGTTACCATATATGACAACGCCATAATAGGTGATAATGTAGTGATTCATGCAAATACTGTTTTGGGTGCTGATGCATTTTATTACAAGAAAAGACCCAAAGGTTTTGATCAATTAATTTCGGGAGGTAGAGTAATTTTAAAAGACAACGTTCATATTGGGGCTTCCTGTACGATTGATAAAGGGGTCACAGGAGATACAACAATTGAAGAGGGAACTAAAATAGATAATCAAGTTCATGTTGGGCATGACACTAAGATTGGAAAAAAGTGCTTAATAGCTTCACAAACAGGTATAGCTGGTTGTGTAATTATTGAAGATGAAGTAACCCTATGGGGACAAGTAGGTACTAATAGTGGAATTACTATTGGTAAAGGAGCTGTTATTCTTGGTCAAACTGGAGTTACAAAGTCTGTACCGGGCTCAAAAACTTATTTTGGAACCCCTATTTCAGAGTCTAGATCAAAACTAAAAGAATTGGCATTTTTAAAACGATTAATGAGAGAAGAAAAGAAAGGTTAATTTTCCTTTTTTTGCTTCAAACAATAAAGTATTTTTGTATAAATTATCAGATAAAAATATAACATGAGTGTTTTAGTAAATAACGATTCAAAAATTATAGTCCAAGGTTTTACAGGAGGTGAAGGAACATTTCACGCTGGTCAAATGATTGATTATGGAACAAATGTTGTTGGTGGAGTTACGCCAGGTAAAGGTGGTCGAGAGCATTTGGGAAAGCCTGTTTTTAATACAGTAAAAGAATCTGTTGACAAAGTGCAAGCCGATACTTCTATTATTTTTGTTCCTCCAGCCTTTGCTGCAGATGCAATTATGGAATCTGCTGACGCTGGAATTAAAGTAATCATTTGTATTACTGAAGGAATTCCTACTGCAGATATGGTAAAAGTAAAAGCATACTTACAAAATAAAGAGTGTACTTTGGTAGGACCAAATTGCCCGGGAGTTATAACACCTGGAGAAGCTAAAGTTGGTATAATGCCAGGATTTATTTTTAAAAAAGGAAAAGTAGGTATAGTTTCTAAATCAGGAACACTAACTTATGAGGCAGCCGATCAAGTTGTTAAACAAGGATATGGAATTACTACTGCTATTGGAATTGGTGGTGATCCTATTATTGGAACAACTACGCAGCAAGCTGTGGAGTTATTAATGAATGATGATGAAACTGAGGCCATTGTTATGATTGGTGAAATAGGGGGTCAGTTAGAAGCTGAAGCTGCTCAATGGATTAAAGCTGATGGTAATAGAAAACCTGTAATAGGTTTTATTGCTGGTCAGACTGCCCCTGCAGGAAGAACAATGGGGCATGCCGGTGCCATTGTGGGTGGTGATGATGATACTGCTCAAGCTAAAATGAAAATTTTAGCGGAAAACGGTATTCATGTCGTAGAATCACCTGCAAAAATTGGTGAAATGATTGCCAGCGTTTTAAAATAGGTACTAAAATTAAAATATAATTATAAAAATTCTCGTATTTAGTACGGGGATTTTTTGTTAAAAAAAGAACTATATTTGAAAATAAACTTTTATGAAATTATTAGAAAACAAAACAGCAATTATTACTGGTGCCACAAGAGGAATAGGGCGTGGAATTGCTTTTGAATTTGCCAAACAAGGAGCTAATGTAGCTTTTACTTATAGTTCTTCTGTTGATGCCGCCAATGCATTAGAATCAGAATTAAATACTTTAGGTATTAAAGCAAAAGGATATCAGTCAAATGCAGCTGAATTTGACACAGCTCAAGAATTAGCAAAAGAAATACTTAAAGAATTTGGAAATATTGATGTATTGGTTAACAATGCAGGAATTACAAAAGATAATTTATTAATGAGAATTTCTGAGGACGATTTCGATAAAGTAATTGAAGTAAATCTTAAATCGGTATTTAATATGACAAAAGCAGTCATTAGACCAATGATGAAACAACGTTCAGGATCTATTATTAATATGAGTTCTGTGGTTGGATTAAAAGGAAATGCTGGACAATCTAATTATGCAGCCTCTAAATCAGGAATACTAGGTTTTTCTAAATCTGTTGCCTTAGAATTAGGCTCAAGAAATATAAGGAGTAACGTAATTGCTCCCGGATTTATTGAAACTGAAATGACAGGAAAATTAGATGAAGCTACAGTACAAAGTTGGAGAGATGCAATTCCTTTAAAAAGAGGTGGTACACCAGAAGACATTGCGAATGCGTGTGTGTTTTTAGCTTCTGATATGAGTAGTTATGTTACTGGTCAAACCTTATCTGTGGACGGAGGGATGTTGACATAAACACAATAAAGTATTTATAAAAAAAAACCTAGACACATAAGCTGTCTAGGTTTTTTTATATCTTTCACATAAATTTATTTTTTTGGATAAGTATTTGATCATATGGATTCTTCTGGGTTTACTTTTTAGTAGTTTTTTTGGTTATTACTTGTACTATTATAAGGTAAAACAACCCACTCAAATAAACTTACTTTTAGCAATAATTCGTTCCCTCGCTATATTTTTAATTATATTATTGCTAATAAATCCGACGATACCTGAGAAGGTATTATTTCCCCAAAAGACAAAGCTTTCTGTACTTGTAGATAATTCCTCATCAATTAAATTTTTTAAAAGAGATAGTTTAATAATTAATATTTTAGACAGCTTTAAAAACAATAAGGGATTAAATAAAAAATTTAATATTGATTATTATTCTTTTGGAAATACATTCCAGTTGAATGATACCCTTAATTTTGACGAAACTCAAACAGACATTTCTATTCCATTAGAAGGAATTTCAAATCTCCAAAAAACCATAATTAATCCCATAGTATTACTTTCAGATGGTAATCAAACTTTAGGGAATGATTATCAATATACCTCTATTAAAGAACCTGTATTTCCAATAGTTATAGGGGACACCAGTAGATATCGTGATGTAAAAATTTCACAAATAAATGTAAATAGATATAGTTTTATTAATAATAAATTTCCAGTGGAAACAATTATACAATATGAAGGTATTCAACCCGTAAGACTTCGTTACTCTATATATAATAAAGGAAAATCAATTTTTAATAAATTAATTGATTTCAATGAAAAAAGTACTTCTACAATACTTAAAACATTTATAAAGTCGACCCAAGAAGGTCTCAATTTTTATACATCTAAAATACAATACTTAGACAATGAAAAAAATACAGTAAATAATACAAAGAAATTTTCAGTTGAGGTTATTAATAAACAATCTAAAATTCTAATTGTAAGTTCTTTCAATCATCCAGATTTAGGTGCTTTGAAAAAAGCTATAGAGAGTGATAAACAAAAAAAAGTTAATATAGAACTCACAACTAATTTGGAATTACAAATTAATGATTATCAATTAGTTATATTATATCAGCCAAATAATAAGTTTAATTTTATCTTAAAACAATTAAATACCAATAAATCATCTTTTATGATGATAACAGGTACTAAAACAGATTGGTCATTTATAAATAATAAATCTTTAGGAATTAGCAAAAATAACATAAACAAGTTCGAAAATTTTTCAGCGACATTAAACAATAAATTTTTAAACTTTTCTCAAAAAAACATAGGTTTTGAAAATTTCCCACCGTTATTAGATTATTTTGGAGAACTATCAATATCGGTGCCATATCAAACATTGTTATATCAAAATATTAATGGGTATTCTTCCCAAATGCCATTATTAATTACTACGAATGAAAGTAATCATAAAAAAGTATTTTTATTTGGCGAAGGTCTATGGAAATGGAGGTCAAGTAGTTTTCTAAAAGATAATTCATTTCAATACTTTGATGAATTTATAGGAAACATTATTCAATATGCTTCAAATAAAATGATTAGAAATCGATTAGACTTAGATATAAATTCTTCTTATAACATTAATTCAAAGATATTAATTAGTGCTTTTTATGTAGATGAAAACTATCAGTTTGATAATAGAGCTTCACTATTATTTACAATTATTAATAAAGATACAGATGAAAAGAAAATTCTTCCTTTCTCATTATCTGACTCTTCTTATCAATTGGATTTAAATTCTCTAGATTCTGGAAAATATGAGTATACTGTTAGTGTTAATGGCCAAAATATATCAAAAAAAGGAAATTTTTCAGTTAATGATTTTTTAGTAGAGGAACAATTTACAAATGCTAATACTACCAAATTAGAGTATTTAGCAAAAAAAACTAAAGGAGCAATATTTTTTGAAAATAATTATGATTTACTAGTTGACAACTTATTAAATGACAATAGGTTTTTAATTGAACAGGAGTCTAAAAATATTTCAAGTAATCTTATTAATAAGAAATGGATGATGTTCCTTATTCTGATCTTATTATCATGTGAATGGTTTGTAAGAAAATATATTGGCAAAGTCTAAAATATCTATTTTTACGAAATATTCTATAATTCTATAAAAAAATGAGATGATTTTATATAAAAGCTATAAAAAAGAACATTAAGTTGTAAATTAGCATAAAATTAAAAATATAAAAAAATGGCAAACAATCAACTCGAATTTAAATTTCCAAAAGGAGTTCTATTAACTTTAGCTATCATATTTGCTGCTATCATACTAGTGTCTAAATCAGCTATTACTATTGGTTCAGGTGAGCGTGGTGTATTATACAAATGGATTGGTGGGGTAGAAACAGAAAAACCTCCTTTAGGTGAGGGGTTTAACTTAGTGATGCCCTGGAACAAGGTTTTTAAATATAATGTCAGACAACAAGAGTTGTTTGAAGAAAAAATGTCTGTATTATCATCAAACGGATTAGAAATTAAGTTGGATGCTTCCGTTCTATACCAAGCGACTACAGCAACAGTTGCATTACTTCACCAAACTAGAGGTGAAGCTTATGAAGACGATGTAATTATACCTGCTATCAGATCAGCTACAAGAAGCGTAGTTGGTCGATACACTCCAGAACAACTATACTCTACAAAAAGAGATGCTATACAAACAGAAATTTTCGAGGAGACAAAAAAAATATTAAGTCCTCAATACATACAATTAAATTCAGTTTTAGTTAGAGATGTAACACTGCCACCTACAATTAAAACAGCTATCGAACGTAAATTAAAGCAAGAGCAAGAGTCTTTAGAATACGAATTTAGACTTGTTACAGCAAAAAAAGAAGCAGAAAAGCAAATTATTGAAGCTCAAGGTAAGGCTGATGCTAACAAGATTTTAAGCGCCTCATTAAATGACAGAATTTTACAAGACAAAGGTATTGAAGCAACAATTAAATTGTCTCAATCAGCTAATAGTAAAGTTGTAATTATTGGTTCTGGAAAAAGTGGAATGCCAATAATTTTAGGTAATCAATAATAAATAATCTCTACATATAAAAAAAACCAGCTTAATAGCTGGTTTTTTTGTTACTATAAATTATAATTTAGTTTCTTTTTTTTGTAGGTAATCTGCTTCGTTCTATTTTTCCGTTTTTCAGAGCCTTATAAATTTCATAGCAATCAAGAACTGCCTCAATCATTTGTAAATCACTGGCATTTTTGACAAAATATTCAGAGTAGTTACAATCAGAAATTAATTTCATTAGGTCATTCCTGTCCATTTCAAGATATTCCATCATCACTTCTCTATCAAATTTTCCTGCCATAATCTTACGTAGATTATCTTCTTTTTTTATTTTTTGAAGCTTTTTTAGTTGTTTAGGTTTTTTGCCAAATAATTTAAATAAAAAATCAACAGGTTGAAATAATACAGCAATTGGTGAAGAAAAATCTCCTACTCTAGGCCTAGCAATTTCATAGGTCTGCCTTATACCGTTAATTTTAATTCTGGTAAACTTATCTTTAGGGACTTGCTTTACATCTACCTCTAATACACCAATTAATTTGCTAGATCTTATAATAATTTCTTTAATTTCTTCAGATTTTTCATATAATGCAATCAATAATTCATTCCCTTTTAATAAATCATTTGTTACTTTAATCTTTATTGAAGAATGCCCTAAATAAGACACCATTACTGTATCATTTGTTTTTGCTGTGATTTCAAAAAACCCTTTGTCATTAGTAATAGTTCCCGTAACTGAATTTAGATTTAATATATGAGAAGCACTTAATGCTTTTTTTGTTTCAGAGTCAATTACTTGACCTTTTAAAATTTTAACAACTAAACTATCATTTTGAGCATAAACTTGTGATGAAAGGAAAATAAAGAAAAGTATGACAAATTTAATACAGCGCATGAAACAAAAGTAATGATTAAATGATAAAGAGGTTGGTTAATTTTTTGTGAAAAAAGATATAAAAGTGCGCACGAGAAGATTCGAACTTCCACATCCTAAACGGATACCAGCCCCTCAAGCTGGCGCGTCTACCAATTCCGCCACGTGCGCTTTTTTTAGTAAAGACTAATTCTTTTGTGACCGGGCTGGGGCTCGAACCCAGGACCCTCTCCTTAAAAGGGAGATGCTCTACCAACTGAGCTACCAGGTCTAGTTTTTATTAAGAGAATGCAAATATAAACGCATTAGGATAGAAAAGCACTTTTTTTACCTTATTTTTTATCGATATTTGTGCGTAAATTTAGTTTGTATGAAAATTATTCTTTTAGGGTACATGGGAAGTGGTAAAAGTACAATTGGTAATCAATTAGCAAAAAAGCTTTATCAAAATTTTACAGATTTAGATGATTATATTGAAAATAAAGAAGGGAAAACTATTTCAGAAATTTTTACAGAAAAAGGAGAAGTATATTTTAGAAAAATTGAACATATATATCTTAAAAAATTTATTAATGAAAATGAATCCTATGTTTTATCTTTGGGTGGAGGAACTCCATGTTATGCAAGTAATATGGACATTATTTCTAAAGAGAAGGATCTTCATTCTATATACCTCCAAGGATCAATCACTACATTATATGATAGATTAATAGATAATAGTTCTAAAAGACCATTGTTGGCCTCACATACAAAAGAAAGTTTGATTGAATACATTGCTAAACATCTATTTGAGCGGAGTACATATTATGAAAAAGCAAAATATCGTATTTCAATAAACTCAAAAAGTATTGATGCTATAGTTGCAGAAATAAGAATACTATTACATTAAAAATGCCTTAGAATTTTTTTCATCAAAAGTAACTTCTACATGTTCCTTAATCGAGGTTGATAAAGATATCCCTTTAAAGTCAGCTTTTACAGGATATTTTTTGTGATTTCTATTAACGAGTACAGCTGTTTTAAAACGCTTTAAAGGAACATCTAAAAAATACTTTATACCATACATTAGCGTAGTCCCAGAGTTTAAAACATCATCTACCAAAACAATAGGCTTATTCTTATAATAAACATTTTCAATACTTGTTGTTACGGTGTTTAACGGGTTTTTCTTATCGATATAAACCTCACAAAGTATAATTTTTAAAGAAGAAATTTGTTCTAAAGATTTAGCTAGTTGTTTTGAAAAATAAACCCCATTACCCTGAATACCAGCAATGACGACTACTTTCTCAGCACTATTTGCCTCATAAATCTGATAAGCAATCCTTTTTATTGTTTGATTAATTTGATTGTGATCTAAAATAATTGTTGTTTTTTTCATTTTATTTATGGTTCTGGAGATTCATAATAATCATCTATATCTCTTCTGTCTTTTTTTGTGGGTCTTCCTGTTCCTCTTTTTCTGTTATAGTCTTTAGAATACTTTAATAAATTTAATTTTTCAAATTCTTCTTTTGGTGTAATATCATTAAAAAATTGATGAACTAATTTAGCCCCAATTCTACTTTCAGGAATACTTAATATTTCAATTTTATAATTTATTTGATTCTTTCGAACCGAAATAACTTCTCCACCATACACATCTTTTGATGGCTTACAATTAACACCGTCAATTTTAACCTGTCCTTTTTTACAAGATTGAGTTGCAATATTTCTTGTTTTAAAAGTGCGAACACACCAAAGATATTTATCTATTCTCATAAAAAAGTTAAAAAAAGCATAATCACTTTCTACAAAGGTATAAAAATGGTAAATTGCACCACTAAATTTATTTAAATGTTTAATAGAAAATTTTTATTTTTATGTTTATCAATATTGTTTATTGGTTATGCCTGTGATGATGATACTTTTGGAATTCCGGTAGATGATTTTGATTATGAAGGACAAGCATTGATTGATAACGATTCCATTGTTGTTTTTTTAGAAAATCATTATTATAATGATGCAATAGATTCAGTTCAGCCTCTTATTTCTGGTGCTACGGCACTTATTAATGATTCTAGATTAATAACTCAAGACGTGACCGATTTTGATGTTGATTACAAACTATATGTTTTTGTGAAAAATGAAGGAACTCCAACACCTCTAAAAGGGTATCCAACTGAAGTAGATTCAGTTTTAGTCAAATACAAAGGACAATATTTTAATTCTACAGTTGAATTAATCGATTTTGATGAACGTCTAGTTAATCCCATATGGCTTACTTTAAATTCTGTAATTCGGGGATGGTCTCATGGTTTTACTAATTTCAAGGGCGGTGAGAATATAACTAATAATGGTCCTATTAACTACATCAATGGGGGTAAAGGTTTTTTATTCATACCTTCAGGCTTAGCCTACGGAAAATTTGGAACAGCTGGAATACCTCCAAGTTCGAGTTTGATGTTTTATATAGAATTGTATGATGTTATTGAAAATACAGATCATGATATAGATTCGGTTCCATCAATACTTGAAGATCCTGATGGTGATGGAGATCCAAGAAATGATGACACTGATGGTGATGGTTTTCCTAATTTTTCTGATCCAGATGATGATAATGATGGAGTTCCAACAAAAGATGAAGGTGGAGCTGATGGTGATCCAACAAATGATTTTAATGATCCAAATAATCCTACATTACCGGATTATTTAAATCCAGATATTAATTAACAATAATAAATTATTAAAAAAAAGCTCTTGAATTTTCAAGAGCTTTTTTTATTTATTAATCTTTTTTAGTTTTACTAAGTCTATATGAAATTCCAATAATAATTTGACTTACTCTTTTATCAAAATTAAAGTTACTATTGCTTATACTATTGTCGACAAAAACAGTTTCAGTTTTAGAAAAACCTCTTTCCCACCTAATGTCCAAACCCAAACGACCTAATTCTACACCACCTCCTAGCTGAATACCTAATGAAAAACTTTCAGTAGATACTTCTCTTAAATCATTTAACTCAAAATCTGATGACATAATATATTGAAAAGAGGGACCTACAAAAACATTACCAATTCCTAAAAATTTTTTTCCAATCAATACAGGGACATCAATTTTTCTAAATTTAAAATCAGTAGTCTTGGGCGCAGAAAATTGATTGTCATAATTTACACTATTATTTAATTCAGTATAAATAATTTCAGGTCTTATATAAAATCCAATTACAGGCAATTTTGCTCTCATCCATAATCCTGTATGAATACCAGTCTTTGTCTTTGCACCATTCAAAACATCATTAGATACATTTTCAAAAGAGTCAGAATTATAATTTAATCCAGCTTTTAATCCAAATTGAAGTTGAGCTTGTGAATTTTTAATTACTAAAAAAAACAGAAAACAGGCAAATATTATTTTTTTCATGATTTTAATTTTAAAATAAAGATACTTAAATAAATTATTTTCTTTTTAAAACATTTTTTACAGCTGTAACAACAGCTTTATCATTTATATTGTATTTTTCCATCAATTGTGAAGGTGTCGCAGATTCACCAAAGGTATCATTAACAGCTACAAACTCTTGTGGAGTGGGTAAGTGCTCTGCTAAACATCTTGCAACACTTTCTCCTAAACCTCCAAACTTGTTATGTTCTTCAGCAGTAACTATACATCCTGTTTTGGAAATTGATTCCAAAATCAATGCTTCATCTAATGGTTTTATAGTATGTATGTTAATTACTTCTACACTAATTCCTTCTGATTCTAATTTTTCTGCAGCTTTTAATGATTCCCAAACTAAATGACCAGTAGCTACAATAGTTACATCTGAACCTTCTGATAAAATAATTCCTTTACCAATTTCAAATGTCTGATCTGTAGGCATAAACACAGGTACTTTTGGTCTTCCAAACCTAAGATATACCGGGCCTTTGTGGTCAGCTATGGCAATAGTTGCTGCTTTTGTTTGGTTGTAGTCACAAGTATTTATAACGGTCATTCCTGGCAACATCTTCATCAGACCGATATCTTCCAAAATCTGGTGTGTTGCTCCATCCTCTCCCAATGTTAATCCAGCATGAGAAGCACAAATTTTTACATTTTTATCGGAATAGGCAATAGATTGACGTATTTGATCATACACACGCCCTGTAGAAAAATTTGCAAATGTACCAGTAAATGGTATTTTTCCACCTATAGTTAAACCTGCAGCAATACCCATCATATTAGCTTCTGCAATTCCTACTTGATAGAAACGTTCCGGGTGGTTGTCCTTAAAGTCATTCATTTTTAATGAACCTATTAAGTCAGCACATAGGGCAACTACATTAGAATTTATTTTTCCTAATTCTGTTAAACCATCACCAAAACCAGATCGAGTATCTTTCATTTCTGTGTACGAATATTTTTTCATTTTAGTATTTTGTAATTATGAAGTAAAAATAAGTTATTAATTAAACCTTATTGAGCAATTTTTAGCAATTCTTTATACAATTTATGAACAGGTAGCCCCATTACATTAAAATAGCTTCCTATGATCTTTTTTACACCAACTAAACCAATCCAATCCTGAATTCCATAACTACCGGCTTTGTCATATGGAGAAAATTTTTCTAAATAATAGTTAATTTCTTCATCAGTAAATTCTTTAAACTCAACAATAGTTTTATCATTAAATATTTTTTGAAAAGATTTACTTTTTAAACTGACAGATGTAAAGACACAATGCTCTTTACCTGACATTTTTTTTAGCATGTGAAACGCATCTTTTTTATTTTTTGGTTTACCAATTGCTTTTTCTTCAAACCAAACAATGGTGTCAGACGTTATTAATAAATCTTTAGATTGTAAATTGTTGAAGCATTTTGATTTTAAATCTGCTAAATAGTCTGTTATTTGTGCAGCTTTTAAATGTTTAGGATAAATTTCATCAACTTGTTTAATATCTATGACAAATGGAATATCTAATTCTTTAAAAAAATGTTGCCTGCGAGGAGACCCTGAAGCTAGGATAAGATTATAATTAGAAAGTTTTTCTCTTAGCATTATTTAGGATTTAATTATATTAAAAAATAAAAAATCAGGAATTAAATGTTTTTTTTATTCTTGCTAAGTCTCGTTTGCTATCACGATTTTTTATAGTTTCCCTTTTATCATGAATTTTTTTTCCTTTAGCTAAAGCTATTTCAAGTTTAGCCCACCCATTTTCATTTAAAAATAAACGCAGGGGAACTATAGTATTTCCTTTAGCTTCAACATCTTTTTTCAAGCTTCGTAGTTCTCTTTTATTTAAAAGAAGCCTACGTTCACTTGTTGTTTTATGATTGAACTGATGTCCGTACATATATTCTTCAATGTACATGTTTATTATAAAAAGTTCACCTTTGTCATTAAATTCACAGAAACTTTCTGTAATTCTGGCCTTACTCTCACGAATTGATTTAATTTCTGTTCCAGTTAATTGAATTCCAGCAGTATATTTGTCTAGAATTTCAAATTCAAAACGAGCCTTTTTGTTTTGTATGTTTATTTTTTTTTGAATTCCCATAGTTAAACATTTACAAAAAATAATTTTTTTATAAATATTTACAAAGATACATTTTTAGTCTGCTTTTATAACTGTAATTTAGTTGTATATATTTCTAAAGTTCCTACTAACAATAGTTTATGAAGGCATTATTTATTTTATGTGGTATCTGTATCGTTATCTTTTCGTGTAAACCAATTGATAATGAATTTTCAGCACAAGAAATTATAGATAAATCTATTAGTGCATCTGGTGTAGAGAAAATTGCAAATGCTGAACTATCTTTTAAATTTAGAGATAAATACTATATCGCCTCAAGAAAAAATGGAATTTTTAATTTGAATAGAGTTTTTATAGAAAATAATGATTCAATTAATGATGTTATATCAAACTCTGGTTTCGAAAGGATTAAGAATTCAAAACCAATTAAAGTTCAAGATTCTATGGCTTTAAAATATAGCGAATCTATTAATTCTGTTCATTATTTTTCTGTTTTACCATTTGGATTAAATGATAAAGCTGTTAAAAAGAATTTATTAGGTGAATCTGAAATAAAAGGAAAGAATTATTACAAGATAAAAATTACTTTTTTAAAAGAAGGTGGGGGAGTAGACTATAATGATGTATTTATTTATTGGATTGAAAAAGAAAATTTTTTAATTGGTTATTTTGCATATACTTTTAAAATTAATGGTGGTGGAAAGCGTTTTAGAGAGGTGAGGAATGAACATTTAATAGATGGAATTCGTTTTGTAGATTATACTAATTACAAACCTAAAGACAATAACATTAAACTTTATGATTTAGATCAAGTTTTTCAAAAAGATGAGTTGATGAAAGTTTCTGAAATTAATTTGAGTGATATACAAATTACTTTTAATTAATTTTTAATAAAATAGATGAAGCCTTACCATTAATAATACTTATTATATAAAGATTTGAATTATTATTATCTTTAATTTCATCATATTTATCTATCCCTAGAATTTTATTTACAAATACGTTAGTAGTATTGCTATGCCCAACAACTAAAACAGTTTTCCCTTTTGTGTTATTTTGAAATACATCAGAATACATATTATTAGGATTGTATAACAAAATTGGTAAATTTTTACTTAGAGCTGTTGGTTTTGCAGTTAGTTTAGTTCTGTTGTAATCTGTTGAATATACAGCATCAAAAGAAATATTAGAAAATACTTCCTTCCATTTATCAGCTCTTTTGTATCCATCATAATTTAAATTTGGATTTATATCTGCTTTATCTATTCTTAACTTCTCAGCATGGCGAATGAAATAATACGTAGTTACCTCTTGAGAATAAGAAATTAAGGTTATGGTAAAAAAGACAAAAGCCAGAATTAGTTTTTTCATTAGTTGAGTATTTAGGTAAACTAATATAAATATAATTAAAGAAAGAGGCTTGATTATGTTTGTAAAATTACTTGTTAAAGAAATACTATTTTATAGTGGTGTATTTATGATGCTATGATTACTTTTTTTAATATTTAGATTGTATTTTTGTAAATCAGATATTTAAATGGGTTTATTCAATAGAATTTTGGGAAGTAAATTGAAAGAAGAAAATAAATCTATGGTAAACTGGGTTTCTTTTAATTCTTTAAATCAAATAGAAACTATTAAAGAACAATCTAAATCTGAAACTATCTTTATTTTTAAACACTCTACCCGATGTGGTATTAGTAGCATAGTAATGAAACGTTTTGAAAATTCCTTTAATTCATCAATGAAAAATGTAAAAGTCTATTATTTAGACTTGCTAAGTTTCAGATCACTTTCTGATGAAGTAGGATATAGCTTTCAAGTTCAGCATCAATCTCCTCAATTATTAATCATTAGAAATGAAGTAGCTGTTAAATACGAATCCCATTATGATATTACCTCTGTAAATATTCAAAAATATCTTTAATTAATTTTCTAAATAAATTGTATAAATTTTGTCAAAAATCAATACTGTAAAAAATACTTCAGGAAAAGAACTTTATAATTATCAGAAAATCGCTATTGAAGAAATATTTCAACGATTTGATGCTGCTGTAGATAATTATCACTTACTATATCAACTTCCAACCGGAGGAGGTAAAACCGTCATATTTTCTGAAATTGTTAGACGATATATTTCAAAATACAATAAAAAGGTTTTAGTTTTAACTCACAGAATTGAATTGAGTAAACAAACTTCAAATATGTTAAATGAATTTGGAGTTGATAATAAAATTATTAATAGTACAGCCAATCTAGATGATCAAGATAATTATGATTGTTTTGTAGCCATGGTTGAAACATTAAAGAATAGATTAACAGACGATAAGTTAGATATATCTGATATTGGTTTGTTAATTGTTGATGAAGCTCATTACAATTCTTTCACAAAGATCTTTAAATTTTTTGATGATTCACTAATTTTAGGAGTTACGGCAACTCCATTAAGCTCTAATATTAAACTCCCAATGTATGAAAACTATCAAGAGTTATATGTTGGAGAAACAATAGAACATTTAATTGAAAATCGTTATTTAGCCAATGCAAATATGTATTCTTACAATGTTGGTTTAACCTCCCTTGAGGTAGGAGCAAATGGAGATTATACTGTAAAATCATCTGAAGATTTATATACTAATGTTGATATGCTTTCAAAGTTGGTTAGTGCATATGAAGAAACATCAAAAGGGAAAAAGACATTAATTTTTAATAACGGGATACATACCTCTATTCAAGTATTTCATGCTTTTAAGAGGGCTGGATATCCAATTGCACATCTAGACAATACCAATACAAAAAAAGAACGAGATTTTATTTTAAGATGGTTTAAAAAAACACCAAATGCAATTATTACTTCTGTAAGTATTTTAACAACTGGTTTTGACGAACCTACTATTGAGTCGATAATTATGAATAGAGCCACAAAATCTTTAACCTTATATTATCAAATGATTGGTCGCGGTTCTAGAATTTTAGATAATAAATCTACATTCAACGTCGTAGATCTAGGAAATAATTTTCACAGATTTGGAGCTTGGGGTGCAGATTTAGATTGGCAAAGAATGTTTAGAGCCCCTGATTATTATTTAGATGCAATTTTGTCTGATGAAGAGATTGAGGGTACATTTAAATTTGAATTCCCAAGTGATATTAAAAAAGAGTTTTCTAAATCTAATGAACTTTATTTTGATATTAAAAAGGAATATTTAAGTACCATCAGAGCAGGTGAATCCTCAAAAAAAGTACTTGAAAGGTCTATTGTACATCATGCTAAAATATGTATTGAGAATAGTGAAGACGTATATGATTCTTTGGCTTTAGTAAAATTATTAGGGGAAGAAATAGATGATCGCATTAATAGATATTCTAAATGTATTTCTAAAAGTACACACAACTTTATTACGTGGTTAAAAGACGATTATCGTAAAAAGCTAAAAGCTTACTTAAGAGTTAATTTTGATAAAGATTTTGAAAAAATTCATGGTCATCCCCCTATAGAGGAGTAAATTAATACTTACAAAAACTTAAAGAATTATTTTGCGGGTATAATTTGTCCTATACATTCTCCAAAACCAATTCTTACACTATTATTTTTACAATGAGCCCTCATAATAACGGTATCATAATCGTTTATAAACTTTCTCTCAGTTCCATCATTTAATTTAATTGGATTTTGACCTTTCCATGTGAGTTCTAGCATAGAGCCATAACTATCTTTAGTTGGACCAGATATTGTACCGCTTCCCATCATATCTCCTGCATTAACAGGGCAACCATTAACAGTATGATGTGCCAGTTGTTGTGCCATAGTCCAATACATGTATTTAAAGTTTGAGTTAGCAATGACGGTTTCTTTTTCTCCATCAGGTTGAATTCCAACTTGCAATTTTATATCAAAACTTCCTTTACCTTGATTTTGGAGGTATGGAAGGGGTTTGAAGTTTTGTTTGGGGTTTTCAACCCTAAATGGTTCTAAAGCGTCTAAAGTTACTATCCAAGGTGAGATAGTAGAGGCGAAACTTTTTCCCAAAAAAGGGCCTAAAGGAACATATTCCCAAGCCTGAATATCTCTAGCAGACCAGTCATTAAACTGAACAAGACCAAAAATATATTCTTCAGCTTCTTCTATAGGAATTCTCTCTCCTAGGTTATTTGAAGAAGTAGTAATAAATGCCATTTCTAATTCAAAATCTAGTAATTTAGAAGGTCCAAAACCCGGTGTATTTGATCCTTCTGGAGGTCTTGTTTGTCCAAAAGGTCTTCTAATTTTTGTTCCAGAAGGAATAATAGAAGAACTTCGTCCATGATATCCAATAGGGATATGAAGCCAATTTGGTAACAAAGCATTTTCTGGGTCCCTAAACAAACTACCAACATTTGTAGCATGTTCCTTACTAGCATAGAAATCTGTATAATCTCCAATACTAACTGGTAATAGCATTTCTACTTCGTCCATTCTAAAAATAACCTTGTCTTTGTGAGATGCATTGTCTCGTAACGCACCATTAGTTACATCAAAAACATCTGCAATTCTGTTTCTAACCAAACGCCATGTTTTTCTACCATCGGCAATAAAGTCATTTAAATTGTCTTGTAAAAAGATATCATCAGTTAATGGAATTCCATCAAAATATCCTAACTGGTGAAAAGCACCTAAATCAATTGCAAAATCACCAATTCTACTTCCAATTGTGATAATATCATCTTTGGTAATAAAAACCCCAAAGGGTAAGTTTTGTATTGGAAAGTCAGAGTTTTCAGAGACTTTTAACCATGATTTTCTTTTTGGATTGTTGGCCGTTATTTTCATTAATAATTGTTAATAAAGTTTGTATCAAATATAATGGAAAGATATCATCTTAAAAACGTTTTTTGAGTACATTTGAGTTTCTTAATTAAAATTTAACAATGCAACGAGATACAGAAATTTTTGAATTAATAGAAGCTGAAAAAAACAGACAGTTAAATGGCTTAGAATTAATAGCTTCAGAGAATTTTGTGAGTAATCAAGTAATGGAAGCGGCAGGTTCTGTTTTAACAAACAAGTATGCTGAAGGATATCCTCAAAAAAGATATTATGGAGGATGTGAAATTGTAGATATTGTTGAGCAGCTAGCTATAGATAGAGCAAAAGAATTGTATGGTGCTGAATACGCAAATGTTCAACCTCATTCAGGCTCACAAGCCAACACAGCTGTTTTTCACGCTTGTTTAAAACCCGGGGATGCTATTTTAGGATTTGATTTATCCCATGGAGGTCATTTAACTCATGGCTCTCCTGTAAATTTTTCAGGAAAACTTTATAAACCTCATTTTTATGGTGTAGAAAAAGAAACAGGTGTTTTAAATTATGATACCATTCAAGAAATTGCATTTAAGGTTCAGCCAAAACTTATTATTGCTGGAGCATCTGCGTATTCAAGAGATATAGACTTCAAACGTTTTAGAGAAATTGCAGATAGTGTAAATGCTTTACTACTAGCTGATATTTCTCATCCCTCGGGGATGATTGCAAAAGGAATTTTAAATGACCCATTACCTCATTGTCATGTAGTAACCACCACTACCCATAAAACACTTCGAGGACCTAGAGGAGGATTGATTTTGATGGGAAAAGATTTTGATAATCCTTTTGGTTTAAAATTAAAAAATGGGAAATTAAAGAAAATGTCTGCATTACTCAATGGCGGTGTCTTCCCAGGAAATCAAGGTGGCCCATTAGAACATATTATAGCTGCTAAGGCTATTGCTTTTTCCGAAGCACTAACTGATGAATTTTTACACTATCAAATTCAAGTAAAGAAAAATGCATCAGCAATGGCTAAAGCTTTTGTTGCTAAAGATTATCATTTAATCTCAGGTGGAACAGACAACCACGTGATGTTAATTGATCTTAGAAATAAAAATATTACTGGAAAAGAAGCTGAAGAAGCTTTAGGAAAGGCAGAAATTACAGTTAATAAAAATATGGTGCCTTTTGACGATAAGTCTCCTTTTGTTACTTCAGGAATTAGAATTGGTACTCCAGCAGTAACAACTAGAGGTTTAAAAGAGGAAGATATGATTGTAATTGTTGATTTAATAGATGATGTCATCAAAAATTCTGAAAATGACAGCGTATTAAATTCGGTAAAAGAAAAAGTACACAACCTAATGAATCATAGACCTTTATTTAATTCATAGCAAAAATTTCAATCTAAATCGAATATGATTATTAGGATTTTTATTTTATTTCTGATATTCTCAAAAATTTCATATTCTCAAATTAAATTTGAGGATGTGGCAGTTGAATTAGGTGCTGATTATGTAATTGGAGAATCTTTTTTAGGTGCTGGAGTTTCTTTTGTAGATTTTGATAATGATGGTTGGGATGATTTAACTTATGCAACTGATGATGGAATTCATGTTTATTTTTTAAAAAATAATAATGGAGTTTTTAACTCAATAACATTCAATGGAATATCAAATACATCTGACACAAAACAGGTAATTTGGGTTGATTATGATAATGATGGAGATATGGATTTATTTGCAACTTCTTTGAATGGAATTAATAAGTTTTACAAAAACAATGGTGATATGAATTTTATAGATATTTCTGAATCCATTGGACTCTTTCAGAATAATCATTCGACTTTTGGAGCTTCTTTTGCTGATATTGATAACGATGGAGATTTAGATGTTTTCATTTCTAATAGAGATTCTGAAAATCATAATTATCTGTACAGAAATGATTCAGGGGTTTACACTGATGTTACCTATTCTTCTGGAATCTCATTAGATTCTCAATTTTCTTTCTGTTCTATTATTTTTGATTTCAACAGAGACGGGTTTCAAGATATTTATATAGCTAATGATAAACCTCAAAACATTAATAGACTTTATAAAAATTTAGGTAATGGTACTTTTGTAGATGTTTCAATAAACAGTGGTACTGGCCTAGATATTAATGCAATGACCACAACATTAGGAGATTACAACAATGATGGTTGGTTTGATATCTATGTTACGAATACTCCTGAAGGAAATGTTTTATTATTAAATAATGGTGATGAAACATTTGCAGATATGGCTCTAGAAACAGGTACAACCTTTGATAGTGTTGGTTGGGGTGCGGTATTTCTAGATGCTGAAAATGATGGTTTATTAGACTTGTATGTTAGTGGAAGTTTGGATGGAAGTGTAAATTCATATTTATCATCGGCGTTTTACCATCAACAAAATGACGGCACATTTATTATTCCTCAAGACATTGGTTTTGATTCAGATAACAGAGAAAGTTATTCAAACGCTATTGGTGATATTAACAACGATGGAAAAGCAGATATTGTTGTAGGAAATAATGTGTATTCAAACTTTTTATGGGAAAACCAAAGCATTAATGATAATAATTGGTTAAAAGTTAAACTTGAAGGAGTAGTTTCTAACAGAAATGGTATTGGAAACACCATAGAAATAAATATTGATGGTCAATCACAATACAGATACACATTAGCAGGTGAAGGATACTTATCTCAAAATTCTTTTTATGAGTTTTTTGGTACTGGAACAGCTACTGAAATTGATTATATTAAAGTGACATGGACAGCTACAGGTAGTATTGAGACCATTACTAATGTTGATGTAAACCAATCAATAATTATTAAAGAGGGTAGTGGAATATTAAGTAGCACTAATATTCAAACTGACAATCTCTTTAGCATATATCCAAATCCAAGTAATAATGGTGTTTTTAAACTGTCAATTTCAGATAATGAAATAGTTTCTTTGCAGGTTTTTGATCTTTCAGGAAGATTAGTTACTAAAAAAGATGATTTAAAAAACACCGATGAAATTAATTTAAGTAATTACTCAAAAGGAATATACATAGCTAAACTTTTTTCAGGAAATAAAATCAGTTCCATTAAGTTACTTATAAATTAATCTTCAGCTGCCCGATCAATTAAACTTTTGTTCATTACTTTACTAGTTTTAGCGCCTAATTCCTTTATTTTCTCTACTTTTTTAATAAGGTTTCCTTTACCAGTTAATTTTTTCATTGAGGTATCATAACTTCCTTGAACTGTTTTTAACTGATTTCCAACCTTTATTAAATCGTCTGTTAAATTTACAAATTGATCATATAATCTTCCTGCTTGATTAGCAATCTCTAGTACATTTTTCTTTTGATTTTCATGTCTCCACATGGAGGAAACTGTGCTCAAAGTAGCAAGAAGGGTAGATGTAGATACTAAAACAACATTTTTATCTAAGGCTTCCAAATACAGTTGATTATTATTACTTAGAGCTAATAAATAAGCTGGCTCTATAGGAACAAACATCAAAACATAGTCTGGAGCATTAATTTCATACAAAGCCTCATATTTCTTTTCACTCAACTCTTTGATATGTTTTCGAATACTATCAATATGTTTTTTAAGATGTAGTTTCTTGTGTTCTTCATCCTCTGCATTAAAATAGGCTTCATAGTTTGTTAAAGAAACTTTTGAATCTACAATTAAATGACGTTTGTCGGGTAAGTTAATAATGAAATCGGGTTTTTTCAATCCACCATCTTCATCTCTATACCCACCCTGTGTTGTGAAATGGATGTCTTTTGTAAGGTTTGCTTTCTCAAGAAGAATTTCTAATTGAGTTTCTCCCCAATCTCCTTGAGCTTTACTATCTCCTTTTAATGCTTTCGTTAAATTTATAGCCTCTTTACTCATTTGAAGATTTAAATCTTTTAAAGAGTTAAGTTGCTCTTTCAATGCTGAATGCATACCAACACTTTCTTTTTGAGATTCTGAAACTTTTTTCTCAAAACCTTCTATCTTTTCTTTTAGTGGACTTAAGATAGAGGTCATATTTAGCTTGTTTTGTTCAGTAAATTTTGTTGATTTTTCATCTAAAATTTTATTAGCTAAGTTTTCAAATTCTTTAGTAAACTTTTCTTGAATCTTATTTAATTCCTCTTTGTTTTTAGCTATGTTTTCCTCAGAGTTCTTTAATTCTGTAGCTAAACGAGTTTTTGAAGCTATTAAGGCCTCTTTTTCTTGTTGATTGTCTTTTAAATCATCAGTGATCTCTTTTAAACTATCATTTAAAAAAACATTTCTTTCCTCAAGAGCAATATTTTTTTTCTCAAACTTTAATTTAGTAATATTCTTTCCTAAAAATAAGCCAATAAAAATACTAGCTAATGTTATAAACAAGTAAATAAGTAAATCTATCATCATTAAAAAATAAGTCCTTAAATTTAAAACTTTTAAAATTGAAGATGCAAAAAATATCAAAATTTATATTTAAAAATATCCTAGGTTGGAAATTAGTAGGTGATTTCCCTAAGCATTTAAAGAAATATGTAATTATAGCAGCACCGCATACAAGTTGGAAAGACTTTCCAATAGCTATTTTAGCTAGAAATTATTCTGGTGAAAAAGTCAATTTTATTGGTAAAAACTCTTTATTTAAAGGACCTTTTGGATTTATTTTTAGAGCTTTAGGAGGAACTCCTGTAGATAGAAGTCAAAGCAGCAATATGGTAGATGCAATTGTTCAAATTTTCGACAATAGGGAAGAGTTCAGGCTTGGAATTTCTCCGGAGGGAACTCGAAAAAAAGTATCAAATTGGAAAACAGGCTTTTATTATATAGCAAAGGGAGCAAACGTGCCTGTAGTAATGGCAACTTTAGATTTTGAACATAAGCAAATAAAATTTTCTAAACCCTATGACATTACAAATAATAAAGCAAAAGATTTTGAATATTTTTATTCTTTTTTCAAAGGAGTGAAAGGAAGACATTCAAAGCTATCTTAATTTTTAAATTTTTCAGCCACTTTTGCTGCAATTCCAATAATTACCTCGGTTGCTTTGATCATAGATTCCACAGGAACATACTCATATCTTCCATGAAAGTTATGTCCACCTGCAAATATATTTGGACAAGGAAGCCCCATAAAAGAGAGTTGAGAACCATCTGTACCTCCTCTAATTGGTTTAATCAGTGGTTTTATACCAATATCTTTCATTACTTCTTCAGCTATATCTACAATATGCATTACAGGAACTACTTTTTCTTTCATGTTATAATATTGATCTTTTATATCTATTTTAATAATATTAGCCCCTAGTTCAATATTTATTGTATTCACTAAGTTTACCATAAATTGTTTTCTGTCTTCAAATAAATTGTAGTCATGATCTCTTATAATATACTTCAAAACAGTTTCTTCTACTTTACCTACAAATTCATGCAAATGAAAAAAACCTTGATAACCATCAGTAGCCTCAGGCACTTCTTCTGATGGTAATCTAGAAACAAAATTACTTCCAATAGTCATAGAATTTACCATTTTACCCTTTGCATATCCTGGGTGTACAATTTTTCCTGTAATGGTTACTTTTGCACCTGCTGCATTAAAATTTTCATATTCTAATTCTCCAATTTGACTACCATCCATGGTATATGCCCAATCTGCACCAAATTGTTTTACATTAAATTTATGTGCGCCTTTTCCAACCTCCTCATCAGGAGTGAAGCAAATTCTTATCTCACCGTGTTTAATTTCGGGATGTTTGATTAAATACTCCATAGCAGAAACAATTTCTGTAACACCAGCTTTATCATCAGCTCCCAAGAGTGTTGAACCATCTGTAGTGATGATTGTCTGTCCTTTATATTGAAGTAAATCATTAAAATATGATGGACTCAATACAATATTTTCATTTTCATTAAGAATAATATCTTTTCCATCATATTGATGATGAATTTGAGGATTTACATTAGCCCCTGTGAAATCTGGTGTAGTGTCAATATGAGAAATAAACCCAATTGTTGGAACTTCGTAATCCAAATTACTAGGAAGAGTAGCCATTATATAACAGTTCTCATCAAGCGTAATATTATTCATCCCAATATCTGTAAGTTCTTTTACTAATAAATTAGCTAAATTCCATTGTTTTTCTGTACTTGGAAATGCAGGATTATTTGGGTCAGATTCAGTATCTATGGTTACATAACTTATAAACCTTTTAGTAATATATTCTTTATTTATCATCTTAAAAAATAGTTTTTTCTAATAAATTAATTCCTTTACAAATTCTTTTCTTTCTGAATGATTCTCCATAAACTTCAATTTTTGAGTGAATATAATTCTTATCATCCAACTTTATGAACAGATTAAATACGCTATAATTAAAATTTTTACTTATTCCTATTGCCTCAGAATAGAATGAGGGCTTTCCTTTAAATAGGATTTTATCTGCGTTTATTTCTGTAAGTTGAAGTTGAGACAAATTAGTTTTAAATTTTTTTATGAAATTAGAATCAAATTCAATTTTATTAGATATATGTGTGATATCTAGTAATGTAGTTTCTTTAAGTTGTTTTGTTGTATCAGCAGTAAAAACTGAAGATTGATTATTATCATAATAGAAATTAGTCTTCCAATTATCTGGGTAATAAACAGAAAAAATATTTTTCACATCTTCAATTCTTTCTAAATTTGAAAACTTTTCTACTTTGCAATTAAAAACCTCTGTAAATGTTGGTTTTCTTGAACATGAATTGAAAACAACTACAAATAGTAATAGAATTTTAAATTTCATTTTTATGGGATAATTAACTTTCCTATTTTATTATTACCAGTTAACCAAGCAGTATTTCTATCCACAAACTGTATGGTATAATAAGAGTCTTTATTCACCTCATTCCAAGTAAACCCTCCATTATTAGAGAAAGAAACCCCTGTTTTTCCTACTGCAAAAACCTCTTTCCCATTAGTATTAGGAACATATTGAACACAGCTTTTGTAGTTAGGGTTTTGATTCTCAGCAATTAAAGTCCAGGTTTTTCCTCCATCAGATGTAATTGCTTTATTTTTAAAATTTTCATTGGGTTTAGAATAATCTCCACCGACAACAATACCATTCTTTTCATCAGCAAAATCAATGGAATAAATACCTTGTGAAGTTTTACCTTGAATAATAGGGGTTTCATAGACATTCCATGTTACTCCTAAATCAATAGATTTAAAAACTCTAGATTTTATTCCGCCACTTACAATCCAAACAGTATTACCTAATACTTTGATATTTGTATTACTAGCAGCAAAAGCAGCTTCTCCATTTTCCACTTTAGGAATTTGTTGACAAGAAATTTTATTCCATGTATTACCACCATCATTTGTAAGAATTATAGATAAACAATCACCATCAGTTGGATCTCCCATAGCAATACCATTTACTTCATCAAAAAACTTCATTGAATCATAAAAAACATTCGGATGTATTTCTTTATAAACAATACTAGTTTCTGAAAAATTATATTGGAAAAGTAAAGCAGGGTTAGCAATAGATAGTGCGTAAAATAGATTAGTATTTACATTATATGCCATACTTCTAAAATTAGGATATAGAGAGTCTTGATATTTTAATTGTTTTAAGTTCCAAGTCTCTCCGCCATTATTTGTAGATCCAATATATCCATTTGATCCTGCAAAATGCATCGTCGAAGAATCTATAGCCACAAGAGAACGAATGCTAGTGCTATCAATTTTAAATTTTTTTATAAAAACATTATCTATTTTTCTTGGCATATATTCTCTTGTGCAGCACGTAAAAAAAACAAATAAAAAAACTCCTATAAATAATGATTTCATTTTGGTATTTTTATAAAACGAAAATACACAAATCATTTGTTGAACAATGAAGAAAGCGTTAGTAATTTCAGGAGGAGGGAGTAAAGGAGCATTTGCTGGAGGTGTTGCTGAATATTTATTAAAGGAAAAGAATAACACCTATGATATTTTTTTGGGAACATCAACTGGTAGTTTAATGGTTTCACATTTAGCACTTGGTAAAATAGATGCTCTAAAAAAAATATATACAGAGGTAAATCAACGAAGTATTTTTAATATCAATCCTTTCAGGATTATTAATAAAAATGGGGTTACTATAGTAAATATTCGTCATTCTTCTACGATATTAAATTTTCTTAAAGGAAGTAAAACCTTTGGAGAAAGCAGAAACTTAAGAAAATTAATTTCAAGAAAAATTACTAGAGATATTTATGATGATATTCTTAAAGAAAAAAAAGAGGTAGTTGTTACTGTATCTAACTTTACAGCTAACAGAATAGAATATAAGTCAATTCAAAAATATAGTTATGAAGATTTTTGCGATTGGATCTGGGGTTCATGTAATTATATCCCCTTTATGAGTTTATTGGAAAAAAATGGCCATCAATATGGAGATGGTGGTTTTGGTTGTCTTATTCCCATAAGAGAGGCTATTGAACGAGGAGCAAAAGTAATTGACGCTATTATTTTAGAAACTGAGATTACACAAATTAATAGGATGCCTGCAAAAAATCCATTTTCATTGTTATTTACCATTCAAGATTTTATGATGGAGCATGTTGAAAAACATAATATCACTATTGGTAAACTTTCAGCTAAACAAAATAATGTAGAATTAAATTTATATTATACACCTACAGTTTTGACAACAAATTCATTAGTTTTTGATACAAAGAAAATGTCTAAATGGTGGGATTCTGGTTACAAATATGCTCAAAAAAGAGATCAGCTTAAAAGCAATGAGTTCAGAGCAGACATACTAGATGTATAAAAAATAGAGTTTATTTTTTCTTCAACTCTATAAACATATTGTTTTGCAAAGGGTTAATAGCCTTTGAATCACTAATTTCCTCCAAGTTAAGCATTGAGTTTGTTTTATAATTCTCTGGTCTTCCCCCAGTAGCAATTAAAAAAATAGTTCTATCAAGTAATGGATCGCTTCGTTCACCTAAAACTCCAAGATTTTCATAATCTTCCGGAAAAACTACTGTAGGCTCAATACCATCAGGCTCGTTAGAATTATCTTTATTTTTAATTTCTAATACTAGCGGTTGTAGAGCCCAAGTATGATTAGAAGCTAAATTTTCACCAGTCCTTGTATAGTTATCTGAATCGTATAGTGTTACAGAGCCTTGAACCTTCCCAATAGTTTTTTTGCCAACAGAACTAACACTTATATATGAAGATAAACTATTCATTACTAATTCAGATGCTGAGGCTGAGCTACCTGATGTAATAAAGAAAACACGGTTTAAATTAAGTGAATTAATAGGTTCTTGTAAAATTACATTTTGATTTTGATCTCTGTTAACAATTTGATTAGTGAAATTATTTTCAAAAACACTCGCGTCTAAAGCATTCATTACTTTAGTATTCCATTGTTCTTTAGAAAATAATTGACCATTAAATTGTCCTGTAACCATTGCGCCTAGATAGGTTGCAGTAGTTACGCTTCCACCACCATTATATCGAAGATCTATAATTAGATCTGTTATGTTTTCAGATTTAAATGTAGCAAATGCAGCGTTTAACTCTCCATCAAAACTACTAGAAAATTGATTATATAGTAAATATCCAATTTTATTAGACCCTTCATCTATTGTTTTAATAATTGCAACAGGATTTTCTTGTAATTGAGTTTTTGATAAATTAATGGTTGTTGAATTTGTCACTGGATTTCCACTATTGAATTCAGCCAAACTAATTGTATAATTTGTACTATCGTTGAGGAGAAGATCCCTATAATTAGATTCTGTTAACTGAACACCATCAACTTCTGTAAATAACATTCCTCTTTCTATATTTTGAGATGCTGCATCTGATCCTGGAATAACATAGCGCACATATCCAAATACTTTTGTAGCATCACTTGCATACCTAACTAACCCAAATTCCATACCATTACTTAAGTTAATTCCTTGAAAAGAATTTTCTAAAGCAATATAATCATCGACTATCCATGAAAACCGATCTATAACACCAGGTTGATATCTTAGACTTTCAAACAAATCTCTAGGAGAAGAAAAATTAGAATATTCAGCATACAGTTGACCAATATTTGTAAATTTTGTGTCCGATAAGTCTGGAACATTCGGCTGCCATAAATAGTAATTGTTCATAGCTCTCCAGATGAACAAGTGAATTTCATCATTTTCACTAGCCATATAATTATCACTTTTTTCACAAGAAGTAAAGAATGTTAGTGTTAAGGTTAAAAGTATTATTAATTTTGATGTAATATTTTTCATTATCGTCCTAAATTTGGTAAATCTTGTTTTATAAAAGTTCCTTTGTCTGAAATTCTCTGTGAATCTATTGAGTTATAAATGATGTCTAATTCAAAAGGATTGCATGGGTAATTTACACCTATATTACCTGTTGAAATATAAGACAGCGCAATATTTAATAGAGGATCTGTAACCTCACCTAGTACTCCTAAATTTAAAGGATCCTCAACTGGGCATAATTGGATAGTCGGAGTAATTCCTGAATTATAGGTTTCATTTTCTTTATTGGACAATGATAATACAACTGGCCTCAAGGAATACGTATGATTCACATTGGCATTAAAAGGATTGTAATCAGGAGAGTCATATAAACTAATAGACCCCAGATTATCTCCATTAGTCTTATTTCCAAGAACGTAAACGTTTACATAGGGCTCAAGGCTATTTATAAGTAATTCTATTGCAGAGGAGCCAGAAAAACCATCGCCATTTAAAATAATATAAACAGCTGATAGGTTTAAACTATTAATTGTTGTGTTGTTTTGAAGTTTTGTTGGAAATTTTGTAGTAAGTGAATCAGGTTGATTGAGTTCAAACCAAGTTTGAGACTTATCATTCCAAGTTTCTTTGATGAATATTTCATCAGTAAATTGACCTGTAATCATTGTTCCAATTTCTGAAATAGTTCTTACATAAGAATGACTTCCCGTAGCGTATCTAAAATCAATAATTAATTCACTAACAGATTGATTTTTAAACTCTAACATTGTTGCATTTAAATCTCCTATATAATTGTTGGAAAAATCATTATTATACAGTAAATATCCCACATTTTTTGCACCAAGTTCAAATACTTTCTCTTTTAAGATAGGAGGGTATTCATAATTTTGTTTCACCAAATCTACCCTTATGTTGTTATTTATTAGTGCGTTTCCATCATAATACGCCATAAGTAATTTTAGGGTATCTTGAGGGTAATCTATTAAAAGTGCTTTGTAATTGTCTTCTCGTAAGTAAACGGTATCAGTTTGCTCATTTATTACACCATAGAAAAAATCACCCCTTGACAAGTTGTTGTTAGACGCTTGTGAAGAGGGTAGAATATGAGAAACATAGCCTATAATAGTATCTAATATACTTGGATCTTTAAAAAGTCCAAACTCCATACCTGTAGTAAATGAAGTTCTTAACGGCAGAGGAGCATCGGTAATTTCATAATTTTCTATAAGTAATGATCTAGAGTCTGAACTCTTTTTTAATGAATTATAAATTGCTTCTGGAGTTTCAAAGCCACTCAAATATCTCTCTAATTCTTGAGGAGAACTGAAGCGTCTATCGGATAAATCATCAATATCGTCTTGATATAAATAGTAAGCATTTAAACCTTTCCAAACAAAATCTTGTACTTCAACAGAGGGATTTAATTCATTGTCTGTTTTATCACACCCCATCAGGTAGAGATTTACAAATAAAATTAAAATAAAAGGTTTCAGAATTATTTCTTTCATAACTTGTATAGCAATAACAATATAAACGCAATTTAAGTATAATTAGTATTTTTTTATCTATTGTTGTAACAAAATATAACCTACCTCGTTGAAGAGTTGAAGTATTTTATAATTTAAGAGGAGAAACTATTAAAAATGAATGAATCTGACTTTTTGAAAGTTGTTTTACCCTTCAAAGATAAAGTCTTTAGATTAGCAAAAAGATTGTTAGTTTCCTCAGATGAAGCTGAAGATGCTACCCAAGAATTATTATTTAAGTTATGGAAAAATAAAGATAAGCTTGATAGCTACAGAAATACAGAAGCCTTTGCAATGACGATGACTAAGAATTATTGCTTTGATAGATTAAAATCTAAACAAGCCAGTAACCTAACCTTAATTCATAACAACTATAAGGAAAAAGAAACATGTTTAGATAAGAAATTAGAATTTATAGATAGTGTTGATAAAGTACATCAACTCATTGAAAATTTACCGAATCAACAAAAGTTAATTATACAATTACGTGATATAGAACAGTATGATTTTGAAGAAATATGCGAGATTACAGAAATGAAACCAACAGCCGTAAGGGTTTCATTATCTAGGGCAAGAAAAACAATCAGAGAACAGCTCACAAAACATCATAACTATGGAGTTAACTGACATAAAAAAATTACTAATAAAGTATGAAAATGCTAAGACAACCTTGGAGGAGGAAGCTATTCTAAGAAGACATTTTTTATCTGAAAAAGTTTCGTCTCAATTAAAGGAATACCAAGATATTTTTACATACCACAGGGCAAGTAAAAAAGAAGAAATTACTATTAATAATGATTTTAAGATAAAAACTAGAAATTATTCATGGATATCAGTTGCTGCGAGTATAATATTTTTATTGAGTGTTTATTTAGGAAATACTAAATATAGAGAATATCAGGAGGAAAAGGAAGCATTAAATACTTTAACAGAAGTTGCCATGGGATTAAAATTAATATCTGCTAATTTAAATAAGGGAAATCAATCATTTAAAAAACTATATGTATTTGATAACACATTAAATAAAATTTTAAAACCATAACACAAACCACTAAAATAAATAATAACATGAAAAAAATAATATTATTAATTGCTTTGGCAATTACACCAACAATAAGTTTCGGACAATCAGGGTTTGATGAATTAGAAGATATGGACGGAGTTATGTCTGTTGTCATTAGCAAAGATGCCTTTGAAATCTTGTCAAAGTTTAATTTTGATAGTGATAAAGGCGGCAATCAAATGACAGAGGTCTTTAAGATGATTGATGATCTAAACGAATTTAAAACATTCTCAACAGATGAACCTAAAATTGCAATTAAGATGGAAGATATGGTTGAAAACGAGGTAAATGTTAATAAATTGACTGAGTTGATGAGGCTAAAAGAAGATGATTCAAAAGTATGGATTTATGTAAAAAAAACACCTTCCAAAGATTTGGTAAGTGAGGTTCTTATGTTAGTTAAAGGAATTGATAAAAAAACCAATGGAATGTCTAAAGCTATGATTATCTCATTAAGTGGAAGCATTAATATCAATAAGATGTCTACTCTTGTGGAAACTCTCACCAAAAACAATTAAATATGAAAAAAACAGCTATTATTTTGTCAATTATATCCATTTTTATCTCCTGTGATAAACAAAAAACCATTCAAACATATATCGTTGAAAATCAAGATAAACCAGGTTTTATGTCAGTAGATCTTCCTATGAGCTTAATTCAACTTAATAGGGAAAAGGTGCCCAATGATGTTAAAGATGCCTATGAGAGTATTAAAAAAGTTAATGTATTAGGACTCCCATACCTAAACAATAGTAAAGAATATGAAATTGAAAAAGAAGCACTTTCATTGATTCTAAATAATTCAACTTTGTATAAAAAATTAATAAAAATGGATATGGGTGGAATGAGAGTTTCTGTGTATTATAATGGAGATGCTAACGATATTAATGAAGTCATTGTGTTTGGTTATTCAAAAAAAATAGGAGTAGGGGTGGCCAGAGTTATAGGGAAAAACATGAATCCTAGTAAAATTACACAAATGACAAATTATCTTAAAATTGATCCCAGCCAATTTGGTTTTCAACAATTTAGGCAAGTCCTAGATTCAATAAATTAATAATAAAATTGATTTTTTCTTTTAACTAGGGATTAACAACTGCCTCTTTATTATTTACTATTTTTGAAATTTATATTATTAAATATGAAGTTACAAAGGTTATTTTTTGTTGTCATTTTACTCTTATCGTGTTTTTCTCTTTTTTCACAAATTCAAGATCCTACAACTTTATACAGAAAAGAAAGAGATAGAATCAACAACCTAGTTCATACAAAGCTTAAGGTTAATTTTAATTTTGAGAAAAAAGAATTAAATGGTGAAGAGTGGGTTACTTTAAAACCTCACTTTTATCCAACTAATCAGGTTGTTTTAGATGCAAAAGCAATGATTATTCACAGTGTAAGTTTAGCAGGTGAAAATTTAGACTATACCTATGATGGTAAACATTTAAATATTGAACTAAACAAAGAATACACTAAAGAAGAGCCTTATACCCTATATTTAAAATACACAGCTAGGCCCGAAAAAGTTATAGAAAAAGGAAGTACTGCTATTACATCAGCCAAAGGCTTGTATTTTATAAATCCTACTGGAGAAAACCCTAGTAAACCAACTCAAATATGGACTCAGGGTGAAACAGAAGCAAACAGTTGTTGGTTTCCCACAATAGATTCACCTAATCAAAAAACTAGTCAAGAAATTTATATAACGGTTCCTAATAGATTTAAAACGCTTTCAAACGGAAAACTAATAAGTCAGGTTAAAGATGGATTAAATAGAACCGATTATTGGAAATTTGATCAAAAACATGCACCTTATTTATTTTTTATTGGAGTAGGTGAGTATGAGGTTGTTGAAGATTCATATAAGAATATTCCAGTTAACTATTATGTTGAGAAAAAATATGCTCCAACAGCTAAGGAAATATTTGGCCACACACCTGAAATGATTGGTTTTTTTGAAAGCAAACTTGGGGTTGATTACCCGTGGAATAAATACAGTCAAATAGTAGCTAGAGATTATGTTAGTGGAGCAATGGAAAATACCACAGCTGTTATCCATGGTGAATCCGCTTACCAAATGAAAGGTGAATTAATAGATGAAAATAGACATGAAAATACTATTGCTCATGAAATATTTCATCATTGGTTTGGAAATCTAGTTACCTCTGAGAGTTGGAGTAACTTAGCTCTTAACGAATCTTTTGCAAACTATAGTCAGTATCTTTGGAGAGAATACAAGTATAGTAAAACTAATGCAGATGCACATCTTTATGAAAATACTAAACCTTATTTTGACGACATTAACAATCATCAAAAAAAGTTAGTCCGTTTTTATTATAAAGATAAAGAAGATATGTTTGATCTTGTTAGCTATAATAAAGGAGGAGCAATTCTTCATATGTTACGAAATTATTTAGGAGACAATGCTTTCTTTTTGGGATTAAATAAATATTTAATCACTCATCAATTTAAATCAGCAGAAGTTTCTCAATTGCGTTTGGCCTTTGAGGAAGTTAGCGGAAAGGATTTACAATGGTTTTTTAATCAGTGGTTCTATGGGGCTGGTCATCCAAACATTCAAGTGTCTTATGATTATAACTCTTTAGAAAAAACTGTGACCATAAATTTTGTACAAACACAAACCAATGCATTTAAATTTCCAATCGCTATTGATATTTTTGAAAATGGAACCAAAATAAGACATCAAGTTTTCGTTGATAGTAGAGATAGTTCATTTAAATTTATTTACAAGAGTAAAAATCCAGACTTAATTCAAGTAAATGCTGATGGGGTATTATTGGCGGAGTTTTCCGAAAATAAAGTTTTAAGTGATTATATATTTCAACTTAAGCATGCAGAAAACTATGTACACAAAAGAGAAGCTTTGATGAAAGTTGCAGAAAAACAAGATCAAAAACAAGCTTTCAATGCTATAACTGAAGCATTAAATGATGATTTTTATAAAATAAGAATCTTAGCTTTGGAACAAATTAACCTGATTAATAAATGGTCAAAAAAATCTGCTATTAATATCATAAAGAATATAGCTAACAATGATCCAAAGACTCTTGCCCAAGCATCTGCAATTGAAACGCTTGGAAAATTAATAGATCCTAATTTAAGATCTGTGTTTATGAAGGCGCTGTCTAGTGAATCGTATAGTGTTATTGGAAAGGCATTGGTCGCAATGTATTATATAGATAAGGAATTTGCAGTTAAAAAATCTAAAGAATTACCAAAAGAAATTAAAAATATTATTGCAACCCCACTAACAAGAATTTATATTGAAGAAAAAGACGACAGTGAAATGGCTTTCATTGCAAATAATGTTCTTGCTGGAATGTACTTAAATAATAACCCTAAGATTCAACAAATCTATAAAAATGCTTATGATCAAATATCAATTAGTAATAATAGTGAAGCCATAGAAAACCTAGTAAAGGATGTTGTTTTAAAAGGGAATCAATACAGGGAGTTTAATTTTGACCAAGTTGGTATCAGTCTTCTAAGACAAATGGTTCAAAAACAAAAAAAAGCAAATTTATCTAATAAGTTTAAGAATATTGAAATTATAAGAACTGGAATTGCAAAGTTAATTCAATAATTATTCTTTTTTATACTCATCAAAAGTACCATCTGTATAAAAAACAACAATTCTATCCATTTTTTTTAGTGTATTTGAAGATGTTTTTTCAGAAACTAAAGAGCTATTTATTACGGATTGTGGAACATTACTTTCTATTTCTTTTGGATACGAACCTTTACCATTTAATAACCAATAAATATCTACATCACTGAATGCATTAGTAACTTTTAATATGAAATCTAAACTGGGTTTATTTCTTCCTGATAAAATATGAGAAATACTAGAGCGTTGTACACCAATTTTATCTGCAAATAAAGACGCTGTTAATTGATGATTATCAAGTATTTTTTTTATTCTGTTTGTAAAATCTATCTTGTTTACCATTGTAAACTGCTATTTGATTTACAAATGTATACTTAGTGAGATTAGTTTCCAAATTTTAATAACAAAATGTGATTTTTTACTATACAATATATTAAATAATTACTTTAATTAATAAATATAAACATTTGATTTTATGAGTATTAATATTTTTATTAATCAGATAAAATAATTTAGTATTTTATATAAAATTACATTTGTAATTCGATGAAATTAAATTTACAATAGTTACAAATATTCCTTATAAAATGGTAACAATTGTAATATATTATGTGAAATAAAAATATAATTATTTTTAGATAATACTAAAATGAATCTTGTATTTTTGTTTATATATATGATAAAAACTAACACATTACTTGTAGCTGAAATGGCAAATAAAATTGCCAAAACATATAAAGATGATTCTGTTAAAGGAAGGCATATAACTATAGGTGATTTAGAAAAGGTTCTTTTAAAATTTAATACTTCCTCTAAAGTTTCATATGTAAAAATTGGGAAATCAGAGCAAAATAGAAATATTTATGAAGTTAAAATTGGTGTTGGTTTAAAAAAAATTCTAGTTTGGACGCAAATGCACGGTAATGAAAGTACCGGCACAAAAGCGGTTATAGATTTACTAAACTTTATAAATACTTCACAGGATGAAATCAGCAAACAGATTCTTAGCTGTTGTACCATAAAGATAATTCCTATTCTCAATCCAGATGGAGCAGAATACTACACTAGAACTAACGCAAATAATATAGATCTTAATAGAGACGCTATAGAAAGGAAAACCATAGAAAGTAAGCTGTTAAGAACAATACTTGATGATTTTAATCCAGAATTCTGTTTTAATCTTCACGATCAGCGTACTATTTTTGGTGTAGAGGGTACTAATAATCCAGCAACTATCTCTTTTTTAGCACCATCAGAAGAAGAAACAAGAAAAGTAACCAAGACTAGAAAGAAAACCATGAATATTATTATTGCGATGAATGCCTTATTGCAACAAATAATTCCTAAACATGTTGGACGATATACGGATACTTTCTATCCAACTGCAACAGGTGATAATTTTCAAAAACTTGGATATTCAACAGTTCTTATTGAATCTGGTCATTATAAGGATGATTATCAAAGAGAAAAAGTAAGAGAGTTTACCTTTATATCCATTCTTCAAGGATTGTACCATATAAGTTTAACAAGTAGTTTTAGTGAATTTAACCCATATTTTAAAATTCCTGAAAACAATGAATTTTTTAGAGACTTATTATACATTTATCCTAATAAGCCAAAAGAAGCATTTCAATTTGAAGAAACTTTAGAAAATTCTGAAGTTAAATTTATTCCAAAGAAGGTAAATATAGACATCGCAACTCATTTTTTTCATAAAGAAATCGATTTCGTTAGTTAAATTATTGAATTTTTCTCATAAAAACATATAAAATGTTCAATTAAATTTATACTTTTACAGTATTATCTGAATAATTTACATAAAATGAAAAAATTCATACTTGATGAAATTGATCATCAGATATTAGATATCTTGATCGAAAACGCTAGAACACCCTTTACAGATATTGCCAAGAAATTATTAGTTTCTGCAGGTACAATTCATGTACGGGTGAAAAAAATGGAAGATGAAGGAATAATTCAAGGATCTACATTAACTTTAAATTATGAAAAGATGGGATATTCTTTCATAGCCCATGTTGGAGTTTTTCTAGAAAAAACATCCATGACTCAAAATGTTATTTCCGACTTAAATTCAATTCCCAACGTTACAGTAGCTTATGTTACCGCTGGAAAATATAATATTTTTTGTAAAGTTAGAGCTAAAGGAACTAATGACGCCAAAGACATTATCTATAAGATAGATGAAATTCCTGGAGTAAGTAGAACTGAAACAATGATTGCACTTGAAGAAAGTATTAATGATAAAAAGAGAATGATGCATGCAATTTTTAAAGAACTTTAAAAAATTAAGTATTAAATTTAAATAATGAAAAACCTTATCATAACTGATAAGGTTTTTTTATGCTTCTAGTCATATATATAAGATTAAACTCTTTTTTTAATGGTGATTAGATTTTAAATAAAATATAATCACATTTGAATTTGAAAATAGTATTTTCGTTATAGTATAAGACAGAATGTAAATAATTCATGAGTAATATTTTAAAATATAATTTAAAAGGTATAGAAGAAAAAACACTTATCAATTTATATCTTAAAATGTTAAAACCTCGTTTAATTGAGGAAAAAATGCTTCTTTTACTCAGGCAAGGAAAAATTTCTAAATGGTTTTCAGGTATTGGTCAAGAAGCTATTTCTGTAGGGGTTACCGCAGCTTTAATGAAAGAAGAATACATTCTCCCTATGCATAGAAACCTTGGAGTTTTTACAACTAGAGGTATACCTTTATATCGCCTATTTTCTCAATGGCAAGGGAAAATGAATGGTTTTACAAAAGGAAGAGATCGTAGTTTTCATTTTGGTACCCAAGAATTTAATATTGTGGGAATGATTTCTCACTTAGGGCCACAATTAGGCGTAGCAGATGGTATAGCTTTAGCTAATAAATTAAAAAAAAATAATCAAGTTTGTGCAGTTTTCACAGGAGAAGGAGGTACGAGTGAAGGAGATTTTCACGAAGCGCTAAATGTTGCTTCTGTTTGGAATTTACCTGTGTTATTTTGTGTAGAAAATAATGGGTATGGATTATCAACTCCAACCTCTGAGCAATACAATTGTAAACATATAGCCGATAAGGGTATTGGTTATGGTATGGAAAGTCATATTATTAACGGAAATAATATTTTAGATGTATATACTAAAGTTTTTGACTTAGCCAAAGATATCAGAAAAAATCCTCGCCCTATATTGTTAGAATTCAAGACCTTTAGAATGCGAGGTCATGAAGAGGCTAGTGGTACAAAATACGTTCCTCAAGAATTGATGGAAACCTGGTCAAATAAAGATCCTTTAAAAAACTTTGAAATGTCTTTATGTGCAAAAAATATACTTACAAAAAAACAAATTGCCAAAGCAACTAATGAATTTAAAACTGAGATTAATGAACATTTGCAAATAGCATTTGATGAAGACCCCATTAAAGTAGATTTAACCTCAGAACTCAAAGATGTTTACAAAGCATATCAACAAGAAATTATTTCACCTTCTAGTAAAAAATCAAATATGAGGTTAATTGACGCCATATCTAAAGGTTTATGGGAGTCTATGCAAAGGTATGACAACCTCGTTATTATGGGGCAAGATGTTGCTGAATATGGGGGAGTTTTTAAAATTACAGAGGGTTTTAAAGATCAATTTGGTAGAGAACGAATAAGAAATACTCCCATTTGTGAATCGGCTATTGTTTCAGCTGCTTATGGCGCATCTTTAAATGGAATGAAAGCCGTTATGGAAATGCAGTTTGCCGATTTTGTAAGTTCTGGTTTTAATCCTATTGTAAATTTATTGGCAAAATCAAACTATCGTTGGAATCAGAGCGCCGATGTTGTTGTAAGAATGCCTTGTGGAGCAGGCGTAGGTGCTGGACCCTTTCATAGTCAAACAAATGAAGCTTGGTTTACCAAAACACCTGGACTGAAGGTCGTATATCCTGCTTTTCCAGAAGATGCAAAAGGCCTTTTATGTACAGCTATAAATGACCCAAATCCTGTATTATTTTTTGAACATAAAGCGTTATATCGATCCATCTATCAAGATGTTTCCGATGATTATTTTACAGTAGAATTAGGAAAAGCAGCTCTTTTAAAAGAGGGAAATGATATCACTATTATTTCCTATGGAGCAGGAGTGCATTGGGCTTTAGATACTCTCAAAAATGATCCAGAAATTAGTGCGGATCTTATAGACTTGAGAACATTACAACCTTTAGATGTAGAAACAATATATGCATCTGTTCGGAAAACAGGAAAAGCAATTTTTTTACAAGAAGATTCTCTTTTTGGTAGTATTGCAAGTGATGTTTCCGCATTAATAACTGAAAACTGTTTCGAATCATTGGACGCTCCAGTTAAAAGAGTTGCTAGTTTAGAAACTCCCATTCCTTTTCAAGGAGAATTAGAACAACAGTATTTACCCATGCATCGATTTGCTGACGAATTAAAAAACTTATTAAATTATTAATTTTTTACTTTAAAATATATGATGAATAAACAAATTATCTTAAAAGAAAGACCAATTGGCTTCCCAAATGATGCTACCTGGAATTTAGAATCTAATGCAATTCCATCACTTAAAGAAGGGGAGGTTCTAATTCAACATCACTATATTTCATTAGATCCAGCAATGAGAGGCTGGATGAACAATAGTAAGTCTTATATAGCACCAGTTGGTATAAATGAGGTAATGCGCTCTGGATCTATTGGTAAAGTGATAGAGGTTAACAATCATCCAAATTTTAAAATTGGAGACTGTGTAACAGGCTGGGGGGGTGTTCAACAATATGTTGTTACTGATGGAAATGGGTGGTTTAAAGTAGACGATACTTTGGCGCCTATGCCTCTGTTTATAGGAACATTAGGAATGCCTGGGATGACAGCTTATTTTGGAATTCATGAAGTTGGAAAAATTAAAAAAGGGGATATAGTATTAGTTTCTGGAGCTGCTGGAGCTGTGGGAAGTATTGTAGGACAAATTGCAAAAATTAAAGGGTGTACAGTAATTGGTATCGCTGGTGGAAAAGACAAATGTGACTACCTTATCAATGAATTAGGTTTTGATGCTGCTATAGATTATAAATCTGAAAATATTTATGAAGCTTTAAAAGAAAAATGCCCTAAAGGTATCGATGTGTATTTTGATAATGTTGGTGGTGAAATCTTAAACGCTGCATTAACAAAACTAAGAATGCACGCTAGAATAGTTATTTGTGGTGCTATTTCTCAATACAACAATAAAGTAATGGTAAAAGGCCCTAGCAACTACCTTAGTCTTCTTGTTAATAGAGCTACGATGCAAGGAATGGTTGTTATGGACTATGCAAAAAATTATAAAAAAGCAGCTCAAGAAATGGGGATGTGGATAGCAGAAGGAAAAATGAAATCTAAAGAAGATATCTATGAGGGTATAGAGAACTTTCAAGAAACTTATGCGCGTTTATTTAACGGAGATAAAAAAGGAAAATTAGTTTTAAAAGTTATAGAAGATTAAATTTTGGAACATTTTTTTCAATGTCCTTATTGCTGGGAAGAAATATCAATGATTTTAGACAGTAGTATTAGACAGCAAACTTATATAGAAGATTGTGAAGTATGTTGCAATCCTATTGAAGTTACGCCTATATTTCAAGCACAAGAACTTATTGCTTTTGAGAGCCAATCTTTAGAGCAATAAGTTTTTTATGAAAGCGGATTCTTCCACAAAAACTTTTCAAATAATTGAATCCAATCTTCTGAAAAAGATGATTTTAGGACTAATTTTTGTTCTGTAAATGGGTGAGTAAATTCTAAGGAGCCTGCATGTAAAAAAAGGTTTTTCCAGCCAAATTGCTCTTCATACATGGTGTCGTGGTTTTTATCACCATATTTAGCATCGTTTATTAACGGAGTAGAAACTTTGTTCATATGAATGCGCAACTGTTGCATTCTTCCGGTTTTAGGCTGCAGTTCTACCAAACTATATCTTGAAGAATCATAGGGTTTTACAGGTATATCTAGTATAATTTTATCTAAGAGTTTTACATGAGTTTCTGCTTCTTTATATACATCTGCATCTCTTCCTTTTACTGGAGAATCTATTATTATATTTTCTTTGGAAAAACCACGAACTACACCATAATACACTTTTTGAATCTGGTTATTGGTAAATAAGGACTGAAAAGAAGCAACATACTCTCTTTTAGAAGCCAATAAAATAATTCCAGAAGTTTTTCTATCTAATCTATGGATAGGCTAGTACCTAGTACCTAATTGATGCTCAATTAATTGCAATAATGATTCTTCATCTATTTTATTTCTAGAATGATGTGCGTTATGAACCAATACATTGTTTGGTTTGGTAACCAACAAACAATAGCTGTCTTGGTAAATAATTTCTAAAGGCATTAAGCAGATTTTTTAACAAATAATAACAGCACTAAAGAACCAAAACCACAGGCTGCAAAACCAATAAATAATGGCAGGGCAGTGGTCTCTACAAAACCACCAATAAACGTAGCAATAGGCACCGCCATAATGGTAGAAACAAAGCCGTTAATAGCAGCTCCAATTCCTGCAATATGCCCCAAAGGCTGCATTGCTAATGATCTCACGTTACCAAAGAGGAAACCAACAGAAAAAAACTGAATGGCTAAAAAACAAATTAGAATAGAAATATCGGGATTTAAACTTCCATAAAAAATTATGGAATAGGATAAAGAAGTTAATGAGAACACAAAAACAAATATATTTACTAATCTTCTCATTCCAAATTTAACAACTAATGTGCCATTTGTAAAAGTTGCTAAACCTACAGAAAACGCTAAAGCTCCAAATATATAAGGGAACTCATTAACTAATCCATATTGAACCTCAAATATATGCTGAGAAGTGCTAAGAAAAACCATAAAAGATCCGGTAGCTAATCCAGAGATTAAGGTAAAAATAATGGCTGATCTATATTTTAAAAACTCTTTAGAACCACTGATAAAAATAGCAGTTGAAAATTTTTTCTTATAGGCCGGAGGAAGTGTTTCTGGTTGTCTTTTCCAAAACCAACACAACACTACAATACCAAATAATAACTGACTGTAAAAGATAGATTCCCAGCCATAATTGTCTAGTAAAAATTTCCCTAAAGTAGGGGCAATAATGGGTACTAGAATAAAAATAGTAACCACAAAAGACATTATTTTAGCCATATAATCGCCTTCAAAACGATCTCTAATCATGGCAATGCTAATAGATCTAGAAGCAGAAAGTCCTATTCCTTGAAGAATACGACCAACAACCATTATTTCTATGCTGGGAGCTGCAATACATAAAAAACTAGCCAATACAAATACTGCAAACCCAATGTAAACAACAGGTTTTCTTCCAAAACTATCTGATAATGGCCCAAAAATTAACTGTCCGAAACCTAGACCTAAAAAAATCATGGTAATTAATAGTTGATTTTCCCCAGCACTTGTAGTACCAACAGAAAGGCCTATTGGTTTTAAAGCTGGGAGAATTGTATCTATAGACAAGGCTACAATAGACATCAAACAAGCCATTAACAGTATGAATTCTAACTGAGAAGTACCCGTTTTTTTTGTATCTATTGAAGGTTTTTTTGAAATCATTGCGCAAAAGTAGCCTATTTTACAATTAGACTAGAATAGTTTTCTTCTTTTTATTCCTATGCTATAGGAGTGAGTGATCTCAACAACATAACAAACCTACTTAACATAATATAAATTATAGGACAAATGCTATTGTTGGTTATTTAATGAGAGTGTACCATTAGTCAACTATAATGATATTATGTAAAATATCCCAGAAGCTTTAGTATTATTGTTTTAGTGTGCAGTACTTGGGCATTAAACTAGAAACGGTTTGCTTCGCAGAGTTAAAAAAGCATTAGTCCCATAATTTGCCGTTATGTCAAATGTCCGCTGTCAAACGCTCGATTGCTTTGTAAAATCAAATTGCTCTGGCAATTTATTTTGTACACAATTATCCAACGCTTGCCATCCGCACAATAAAAGCTAACTTTTGATTACTATTGAAAATCGCGTAAACGATAAAATGTACGTTATAAAAAATTTTAGACGATTCTCGTGGATTGCCACAAGAGCATAAATTTTGAAAAAAACAAAATTCTATGCACTTGTTATAATTAGAATTCCAAACAGTTTTTTTTTAGATTCTAATATCTTTTGTCTTGAAACAAAAGAAACAAAAATTCAAGGCTGCATATAATTTTGGAAACAATCACGGCTCATTCGCTATATTTTAGGAAACTTCTGAACTTACTAAGATTGCTTTGAAGTCCCATTTATAGTTTAACTTCTTTATCTATGTATTACTAAATCCCTAAAATATGCACGCTCATTTCGCTTATTGTTTTACCAAAATTTTATGGGGCCGAAACCATAATGTTTTAAGAATTTAAGAAACCCTAATTTTTCAGCTTTTCAGCAACACTATCATAATATTCTTGAGTAAGTACTTCGGTCCAATTTGTTGGCGTTTTTCCACCGTATATTGCTAAATAAGTAACATCACTGTCTTTTGAGGATGAATGCCAATGTTCGATATCTTTATCACATTTAATGACATCACCTGATTTCATAATTATGGGTTCTTTGCCTCTTTCTTGATAATACCCTTTACCATCTACAACGATTAATACTTGAACAGATGAATGCTTATGCCAATCTAAAGTTGAATTTGCTTTAAAGGTAGCTTTGGTAATACCGTATGTTAAATCGTCGTCACCTTGTAATAATCTATTCAACCAAGCCTCACCTATGTAGTGGGTATTTGGTGCTTTAAATCCTTCGTCATGATAAGACGTTATTGAATAATTATCTTGCTGGGCGAAACTAACAAAGGGTATAATAATTAGTAATGTCCTGATTAAATTTTTCATTTTTCCTATCTTTTCGTTAGGCTTGTCATAGCCTATGATTAATATATTGATTTATATTTTTATTTTTTTAAAGATCAGTTCGATGACGGCTTCGTCCAGCACATCCATGTCTACCAGTTTCAATGACTTGACCATTTTCAAGGTCGATTCCTTGTAGTGCTTGAAGTGTGGTGTCCGCAAATGGGCTTGGTAGGTTTCTTTGCTTCTGTAGATTTCCAAGATTCTGAAAACATTTGGGTGTTTTTTTTGATACAAGGGTAAAATGGAGATTACACCTGGTTCCAATCTTATAGAGGCGGCTGCTTCTTCCTTCAAAATAGCAGTATAAGCATCAAGGTGTTCAGGAAAGATTTCGATTTCTGAAATCCGGAACATCATATCGGTGGCCTCCTTTTCCTGTACTTGGGACTGCATCGTCAGGCCAGTCATCAAGAATGCTACAATAATTAATGGTTTCATATACGTTCTTAGATTCATATCAACGGTGTTTCTTCTTTAAAATTTAGACATAATTTTCTGTATCTCTGAAACATTATGTAATAGTTCTTTTAAAGGGTTGTAATTTCATATAGGTTCCACTTCGCCATAGCCACTCCAGAGGACCGTACAAGTACTTTTTAAGCCATAGCCTGCTGAAGACGATCTGTACGATATATATCACGAGGCCCAATAAAAACAGGGCGCCAACACCCCAATCACCAAAATAAGTGCCAAAAGCCCATGGTGCAAACAGGAGACAGCCTATTACACCTTGCATGATGTAATTGGTCAATGCCGTCCTTCCATAAGGCGAGAGGACCTCAAGGTATTTCGTAAATCGTTGGTTTTGATACAACAGAACAAAGCCCATCGTCAAGGCGCCTGTAAACAAGACCATAGCTATATCTGCTAACGTCCTGTCAAGCAATAGCGCCGACGTGATTTCCTGGCCATCAGGCCTGAACAGTATGAACATATTTTGAGCTGGGAGCATGTTTTGGATAAATGTAAATAGTAACGTACCCGAAAGAAAGCCTATAAAGAGCTTCACATTGCGTTTCTTATGTTGGTCCAATGACTCGAAAAAACGAATTCGACCTACGTACAATCCTAGGATAAACAAGGCCAAAGTGACATAGCCCCGACCAATGTACCCGAATTGATAGTTCAACTTGCCAGGCAAGCGCTCATTGTAATTATGCATAGCAGTATTAAGGAAGGATGGATGTGCCACATGCTCTGGTACTATTCTTTCTCCTTGATCACTATTGCCCTGCACTGGTGCCTCCACTTGGGCTGTGGCTAAATTGCTGTTATGGTTTATCGCCTTTATTATTCTTGGGGCTCCGAGCAACAACAATGCTACCAATGTTAATAATATCCAGTTCTTGACGCGATATAAGGGCAACAACAATAATCCAAAGAAGGCATAAATGGAAATTATTTCAAGGTTGAAGAAGGAATGAGACAACAAACCCAGTACCAACAAGAGAATCATTCGCCAAATGAACCGAAAACGAAAATTCACGCCCTTTTTTTCTGCTCGGTCCATTTGTATGAAGAAGCTTATCCCGAACAGGAAGGCGAAGATGTTGATGAACCTTCCCATGATGATGTTGTTCCCGATCCATTGCACAGCTTCGTCAAACATTGGAAAACGCAAGACTTCATTTTCTGAAGGCATTCCAAATATCCCGAAATGTTGAATCATATGTATCAGGATAACACCCAAAAGGGCAAAGCCTCTTAAGGCATCTAATATGCTTATGCGTTTGAGCGGTGATGATAATGATATGCTTTTTGTCATGATTTGATTATTAAGTTTAGAGATTCAACCAATAGGTCAGTTTTAAGTTGATGGAGCGAAAACGGGGTGTGAAATTTTCGGTAGCATAATTGTCGTTATATACCAAGAACAAATCTGATAATGGCGCAAAACGCCACTGCAAGCGCGCATTGATGCCAAAATTATCTCGTTGATTACTGTACTGTGCCAAGGCCGTGAAGAAGAGGGATCTATTGAAGGTGACATCCATTCGTGGTGTAATTAGCCAATAATCTGCGCTTTCATATGGGTCAGGAAGTTTTATACCATCGTAATTCACATTAACACTGAATTGTCCCCATGGTTGCCATCTATAAGCAAGCGTACCGCCTACCGAATAACGATTGCCATTGAAGAACTCTCCCACAGAGGCATTGAGGGAATACGTAAGCAGATTCGTATTATTTGAATTGAAATCGATACTGCCTTGATTGAAGGTATATCCCCTATTACCAGGAAGCGGTGTACCGCTATCTGTTCGCGTTGGATCGAAATCGTTCGTCAGGAAAATATATTGATTCGTGATATTGGCTGCTATGTTGGCGTTACTGGTGAATTCGGTTTGCCAGCTCGCACGTAAAAAGTAATCGGAAAGCTTGAACTCCAGATCAGGTCGGAAATAATTGATGACGAGTAGCTGCACATTGTTCCTGTTCACCACGTCCCTATTCTTTGGTGAGAAATACCGCTGTGCCATATTGCCCATCTTGAAAATATCCGTGCGCGGCACAAAACCTAGGTCGGCCGTAAAATCACTGTCTACATAGACCCAATCGTTAATGAACACCCAATTATTCTTGTTATAGGTGGTGATGGCCTGTGCTGATAGGTTGCCACCTTTGTCATCTGGATTAATGGATTTATGCACATAGTAGCGGCCAGACCATGTGTTGTCTGCCGAAGCCAAATTATAATCTACACCAAGAACACGATTGTACCTATCAGTAGGGTTGGAAAATTCATAATCACCAAATCGTTCTCTATTGACTATAAATGTGCCTATATTGGATCGTCTTCCTACTTTCCTTTGCAAGGCGATCATGGTATTGTTATTGGACGCTATCTCATTTACTTCGTCTGCTGCAGTTTGAATGTTCAAGACACCCAAGCGCCAGTCCTCATTGAGTTTTCCACTTAACCGTGCACCAGCGATGATGTCGTTTTGAATGAGATTGCCATTAACATCACGAGCCAAGCCTATCCGCCGTGAGAAGAACGGGCGTGCTTCATTGAAAAAGTTCCCGAAAGAGCCAAACAAATCACTATTGTCAATGAAAAACTGTCTACGCTCTGGCAAGCGTAATTCAAACCGAGTAAGGTTGGTGAATATGTCATCTACTTCAACATTCGAAAAATCAGGATTCAGGGTCAAATCGAGGTTCAAGCCATCCCCTATGGCTATCTTGGCGTCACCACCAACCAAGAATTCGGTGTCGCTCGTATTGTTTTCAAAATCCTTTTTCGCTAGTCCATTTATATAAGGAATGATAGTCAAAGGCGTTCGTGAGCGGCCCAATGGCTTTTCAAATATCAACTCATCCATAAAGGCCAAGGTGCCCAATAATTGTGTTTGCGGAACCCTGGTCAATGTGCTTGTTTCATTGATCTGGATATTGAACCTATAGGGTCTTACGCGCCATTTGGTGGCGCCTTCCTCAAACTTCAAAGAGGTAAAAGGTATGGCTATTTCTGCGGTGAAATAGGTGTCGTATATCTTGCTTTCTCCCTGCCATTTCACATCCCAGGTAAAATTGTAATTTTCCCTGGCAGCACCTCCAGATGACACCAAGAATTCCCGTCTGACACCGTATGGTGTAATTCCAAATCCGAAAGCATTGGTGCCATCGTTGAACGTATCGAAGAGTATACTGACATTGTCGTTTCGTACACCGCTAAAGTCTCTTTTGAGTGAGGTCACCACATAATCATCATTTTGTGATTCTGCGCGAAAGGCTACAAACAAGGTCGTTTCGTTATAGGCGATTTGGACCGTGGTCTGGTATTTGGCGGTAATACTATCTGCAGGGAAAAATTGCCAAAAATCACCTGTCTTATCCGTGGATTCCCAGAAGGTTTCGTTCAGTTCGCCGTCAAGTTGTAAAGCCTCCGTGATATACTTAGCCTTCAGCTGTCCAACAATGCCGTGGCTCTCCCTGGCTTGTGCATGAACACATTGCGCATTGATCATGAACAGCAATAGTATAAATATGATACCCCTCATTGGACTATTTGATTATTGAATTCAAATTTACGGTTAGCTTCTCTTTATATTACTACCAAGATTACGGTATGTTATACCATTATTACTGATGTGTTTTTATTAAGAAAAAGGATGTCTTATCTTTATTGCTCAATTATTGATCATGGAAAATTATCTGCGCATAGATTCGGTCGGAACGTATTTCAGATTACGGAATTATGAGTTGCTGCATCCATTGGTGGGCATTATCGATTTTAATAAGTTTGAACCTGAAAAAACATCGGGTCCTAAATACAGTGGACTTACATTTGATTGCTACGCCATTTTCCTAAAAGACCATAAGTCTTGTAAACTGAAGTATGGTGGGCAGCCTTACGATTTTGAAGAAGGTACGATGGTGTTTATGGCACCACATCAATCTGTGGGATTGACCTACGATAAAGGATTTGTTCCAAAAGGATACGCTTTGTTGTTTCATCCTGACTTGTTATTTGGGACAGGATTGAGCAAGAAGATCAATGATTACAACTTCTTTTCATATGTGGTTAATGAAGCGCTGCATCTATCGGCCAAAGAACGTGGAATCATCTTGAGCTTATTGGAAAAAATACAGTATGAGTTAGAACAGAACCTAGACAAGCATAGCAAGAAGTTGATAGTTTCTAATCTTGAACTGCTATTGGATTATTGTCTTCGCTTTTACGACCGACAATTCATGACTAGAGAAGTTGCCCACACTACGGCTTTAGCAAAATTTGATGGTATGTTGAATGCTTATTTCGATTCAAATCGGCCACAAGAGTCAGGATTGCCGACGGTGGGCTATTTTGCCGATCAATTGCATCTATCGTCAAATTATTTTGGAGATCTAGTGAAGAAGGAAACTGGAAAAACGGCACAAGAACATATTCAGCTCAAGGTCATTAATCTGGCCAAGAAACGCATTTATGATGCTGAAAAGAGTATCTCAGAAATCGCTTTTGAACTTGGTTTCAAGTACCCACAGCATTTTAGTCGATTGTTCAAGAAAAAAGTTGGTTTCTCACCTAAGGATTTTCGGTCGTCACTTAATTAGATTAGGTAGTAATCCATTCCACACACATTTTCCTCCACTCCTCTGCCCTTTCTTAAAAAGAGTGTTCCATTAACTGAGTAAAGAAACTTATAAGATTAAATTTTTCTAGAATAAGATTACTAACATACGCTTTTAACCAAAGCCCATGTTGTACATAACGCAAGTACATTATAGAACATTTATTGTTTATCTTAAAATATTGAGGATATGAAAAGTAATTTATTGTCTGATTTCAGATAGTTCTAATTCTAATAGATTTTTAGCTGCTTGCTGATCATTAGATAAACTGGATAATAAAAGATTATTCTGTTCATATGGGTCTAAAATCATATCGAACATTTGTTCATTTCCATTAGCATTAACAATTAGTTTATAATTTGAATTACGAATAGTCCAACTATCATTTGTTCCATTATCCATCTCAGAATATTGAAACTCTCTTATAGTAGTGTTCGATGTTAACAATGGCAAAAAGCTTTTACTATCATTAATTTGAGTTTCCTGTACTCCACATAAATTAGAAATGGTTGTGTATAAGTCTGTACTAACTATCAGATTATTGTCCATACCTGTTCTATTGACACCATAACCTGAAATAAACATTGGAGTATTTATACCACCTTGATATAATGTTCCTTTGACAGTTTGATTAGAATATGGAGACTGTGCAGCTTGATTGGGTGTGCCATTGTCTCCTAAAAAAATTATAATTGTATTTTCTAATTCATTTTCTGGAATTGAAGCTATTAATTTACCTATTTGAAAATCCATAGCTTCAATGGCAGCCATATAGTATGGACGTGCATCTAATCCTGCTCTGTATTCAGGCAATGTTCCTTGAGAATGCATAGTAGTTGGTGGTATATGGAAAGGGGTATGTGGTGCGTTATAAGCCAACCATAAAAACCAGGGTTTGTCTTGAAAATCTATCCAATCAATTGCCAAATTAGTGAGGTGTTCTGTAACATAAGTTGTTTGGTTAGATGATATTCCATCTTCACTCATTCTCCAGTTATAATAATCTTGAACTGCCCCTGATAAAATTCCTGCATAATAATCTAACCCAAAATTTTCTGGATTAGTAGATTGATTATTTCCTGATAAATGCCATTTACCAACTAAAGCTGATGCGTAGTTATTGTTCGTTTCTTCTCCAATAAATTTCTGTAAAATCTTTTCAGATGTTGAAATTTGATCACCCGCCCATTTTAAACCAGTTCTAAAACCGTATTTACCAGTAATAATAGATCCTCTTGTTGGGGTACATGTTGGATTAACCCAAAAATTATTAAATGATAAACCTGAATTTTTTATAACATTTAAATTTGGTGTATTTGGCTTTATACTTCCTTCAGAAAAACCAAATGTAGCATCCTTTCCCATGTCATCAGCCATAATAAATAAAATATTAGGTCCATCGAAAACAATGTCTTCTTCATTCTCATCTATTTGAATACTATCATCATCTTTCTTACAAGAAACAATTAAAATTAAGACAGAAAAAATAAAGAATACTTTTATTAAATGTTTATTTATTTTCATTTTTAAATATATTTTTAATAAATTATTATCTCTTCTTTTTTAAGAATTTCGATATGTCTAATTAATCTTTTTATGTCTAGAGGTATTGTTCCATTGTAAACACCTCTTATAAACCCTTGACCATCAACTAAAATAAAGTTTTCAGTATGTATAAATTCACTTTCAGCTTTGGTTTTTACAAAATCTTCATCTGCAAAATACCCATCTCTAGCAATATTATATAATTTTTCTCTAGTTCCAGTGACTAAGTTCCATTTGATGTCATCTATATGGTTTCTTTTTGCATAGGTTTTTAATACTGGAATTGAATCTGCCCATGGCATTACGGTATGTGATAACAATAAAACGTTAGGGTCTTCTTTGTATTTATCTTGAATAACCCTCATGTTTTTTGTTAAGTTTGGGCAAATTCCTGGACAAGATGTAAAGAAAAAATTAGCAACATAAATCTTTTTTTTATAAGTTTCATTGGTAATAGTATCTCCATTTTGATTTAAAAAAGAAAAAGAAGGGATTTGGTGTTTATCCTCCAATTCATTTGTATTACTGAACCATCTTGGTGTAAAATCAGATGATATGAAATAAGGTAATTTGTTTTTTGAAAGATCACTATTTGACTTTTTATTCAACTCCTGTTGACAAGAAGAAGACAAAATTAAAAAACAAATAACTAACAAATTTCTCATTAAATTTCATTTTTACCCGAAGTCACACTATAACATTTCTTTAAGCCTATTAGACCATAACGTTCATTATTAACCACTATATAATTTGCTTTAATAGCTCCGTTTAGTTTAAAAAGTTTTTGTGGTCCATCCTCTACTCCTTCAATAAAATTAAAATCTTTAGCAAGTTGCCCATCTGGATACCATTCTTTAATTGATCCGTTATACATTCCTTTATCGTTAAAATGATACACAAATTTTAATTGTCTATTCATCCACCAAGATTGATGAGTTCCAATTTTTACACCATTTTTGAAATGTCTTGAAATTGATAAGGAGTCATTAGAAAACCAATATTTTTCATATCCGTTTTTACGACCTTCTAAAAATTGTTTTTCGCTCTTAAGTTTTCCATTAGAATAGGTGTCAAATACAAAGCCCGAGAAAGGTATATTGTTATGTTTTAAAATTCCATTAACTAATTCAAAATTTGAATCATCAACCGAAACCCTCTCTATAGCGTTATTATTTATTTTTGAACAGCTAAAAAGTAATAAGAAAATAGGTAATAATTTATATTTAGAAAACATTATTATTGTGAAATATTGCCTGGTGTTCCAAAATAACCATTACCATTAATATAGGGATCTTGACTGGTAATATGATAATGATAAATCCCATCAGGGAAATCTGTTGTTGCTCCTATATGACCATGAAATTCGTCAAGATTATTATTAGTGACTTCACTCCCATTTTCAAGGGGTCCATATACAGGAAAACCATCTGCTAACAGTCCTAGAAAAGCATTATTACCAAACTGTTCAGTAAGATATGTTGGTTCAACATGATAATGATAATTTCCCATTCCAGCGGGGTGACCAAGATATTGATCAAAAGAATTTATTTCATTTGTTAAAGGACTATTTCCTGCAGCATACTGATTAAAAAATACCACACCATTTCTGGCAATACCCATTGGACCTAAGTTAGTTGCGCTATGATTTGAGGCTTCTTCGGGAAAAAGAGGAATTGTAAATGTTATATTTTGTTCAGCTATTCTATTAGGGTTTAAATTGAATTGCGAATTTGTTCCATTATAAGGTTCATATAATTCATTTTCCCATTCAGTATCAAGATAATAAGGTGATTTATGATCTGGTAGGTCATTAGTATTAAAAATCACAGTATTCTCATTAATTTCATAAGTCATCCCCATACTATTAAATTTACTTAATATCGGAGTAATATCATAGCTTGTTGTAGGAATTACTTCATCATCATCAATAATAATAGAAGAACCTTCATCTCTAGAGCAACCTTGAATGCATAGTAATAAAAGTGAAAATAGGTGAATTTTAATAATAGTTTTAAGGTATTTCATAAATTTTAATTAAGAATCATATGGCTATATGACTATTAATATAAAAAAAAGTTTAATCTAATTACAAACTATTATTTATAGTGAGCATAAAATTAAAGCGTAATATTAGATTTTAAACTCCTTTAAATAGATTAAGTTTTATGAAATCTATTATAATATTCTAAAAAATTACCTAGAATATTAAGCTCTATTTGTTTGGTAATGCTTTCTATTGTAAAGATGTAGTATTGTGAGTGCTATTGCAGGAAAATATATTAAACTTTCGTTTAATGGAAGCCATGCTATTTTTTCATTAATGATTATAAAGAATAATAAAACCCAAGATAGCCAAAGAGAAACTTTCATTAATTTATTTGATGATGTACGTGTAGAATTATAAATTGCAAAAAAAGATATTATTATTAATAATATATCAACAAATTTCCACCAATTAGGTACGGAATCACAGCAACCTAAAGACCCAACTTGGGCTAAAATAATTAAAGGTGTAGAAATACAATGTAATAGACAAAGTGTGCTTGCAATAGCACCTATACTGTCAGCTTTATAATTTGATAATATCATTAATTTTTAATTTAATACAACTGAGTTGCAAATATAAATATTTTTTATTGCAACTGGGTTGTGTTATATTTGTTTTATGGGAATTATACGAAAAACAAAAGCTGTCGAAGCAGTACTTAAAGAGTTTGATAAAAATTCTTTTGCTATTTCAGCAAAAAAACTAATTACTTTTTTTAATTCAGAGTTTAATAAAACAACAATCTATAGAGTATTGGACAAGCTTGAAGATGACGGTATCCTACATTCCTTTCTTGGTAAGAATGGTTTAAAATGGTATGCTAAATGTTATGGCTGTTCAGCAAACAAGCATAATGATGTTCACCCTCATTTTCAGTGTCTGAATTGTGGCAGAGTAGATTGCTTATCTTTTGGTGTTTCTCTTCCAAATATTCCCGATAGAAAAATCGAATTTTCTCAATTTTTAATTCAAGGGCAGTGTGATGAATGTTTAATTTAAAATAATGTAAAAAATCATTTATTAGATTTATTTTTGAATACAAAAATTAATTATTACCATCAATAAAAAATCTTTCTAATAGCAACAAAAACAAAAATCATACTCGTATAAATTATAAAGAAGGGAATAATAATTATTTTTAAACCCATATTTAATAAAATTGCAATAATAAGTAATTGAAAGCCTAAACCAAAAGTAGAAACACTAGTCATTAACCAATTTGGTAAAATAATTCCTTTGTCTGCACTCCTATCTAAACTATAAATAACTTTATCAAATACACCATATAATAATTTATATAAACTAAAAAGTATAGTGACATGTTGTTGTTTTTCTCCATCCAAAGCGATAGGTGTTTTATCTTCAAATACCCTGCTGGTAGTATCTCCATCAAACCTATTTCTGAGAATAACATAATAGTAATTATATAATGTTCCTTGTAATTGCATTCCTAAAAATGCAAATAAACATAGCCAGATAGAACTATTGGTTGTGTACCATATAGCAATAAGAAACAAAGCATTTAATATAATGTCTGCTATTGAGTCTAAATACCTCCCAGTATATGATGGTTTTTGTTTTACACGCGCAAGTTCACCGTCTGCAGCATCTAAAATAGATTTGAAGATTAAAAAAAATGCTGCTAACCAATAATATCCCATTATCATACAATAAATAGCAATACAACCTGATATTATAAAAGCTATCGTTACATGAATTGGTGTAAAAGATGTGTTTTTTAATGAAATAGCTATTAACTTTGCTAAAGGTCTTCCGTAATCTGAAAGATCCATAAATCTGTATTCTTTTGGTAATTTAGACATGAAAAAGAAAAAAATCGTAATGTGGAATATACCAGTTTTTACAAGTCAAATATACTCTTAAATTTATATCTTTTCCACTTATTGTTAACGATCAGTTTTTTTGACAGACAATTATAATTAGGTTAAAAAATTATAACCATGGTATATTTTTCTTATTAGTGAATAATTTAATATAATTAAAAGACATTTTTGTAATTTTACATCAAATTGATATAAATAAACTAACTTTGTTATATAACAAAATAATTAAACCTTTACAATGAAAAAAATAATCTTCAGTTTCATTTTTTTAGTGGCAATTAGTTTTACAAGTTGTACTGGTAAATCAAAAAATAATACAGCAACAACTAAAGAAAATTCAAAAGAAGTAGCGATGAAAGACATTTCATTTGGTGTAAGAGGCAATTGTGGAATGTGCAAGACTACCATTGAGAAAGCTGCTAATGGTCTAGACGGAGTTTCCGCTGCAACATGGGATATCGATAAAAAAACAATTGTAGTTTCTTATGATGAATCCAATACAGATGAATTATCTATTCATAATGCAATTGCTGCATCTGGTTATGATACAGAAAAGGTATTAGGTAATCTTGATGCCTATAACAGCTTGCCTGGATGTTGTCAATACGATCACGAAATGTCAATGAATCAATCCGTTGAGGAATAGTAATATCTTCATTTCGCATTTTTAAAAAATAATAAAAGTCTATCATTAGTGATGGACTTTTTTTAATTATGACTATGTTTATAAATTATACCTATTTAGGTAAATATATTTTATTTAATCTAGTACTTTATTAATCATTAAAATACAAATTGGATTTACTTACCGTATTAGTTTGGTTTTCAGGAGTCGCTTTTGTTTATTTTGGACTCAATTGTTTTTATTCTAAGTTTATAGTTTCAGAATTTATTCGTTACAATTTACCAAGTTTCAGAAAACTAACAGGATTTCTTCAATTATCTGGTGCTACAGGCCTACTAGTAGGCTTGTATTTTAATACAATACTCTTATTTTTAGCAGCCTCAGGTTTATTTTTATTGATGTTAGGAGGTTTTATAGTTCGACTAAAAATCAAAGATAGTTTTATACAGTCTTTTCCCTCTTTTGCTTTTGCTGCTATTAATTTACTTATTGCAATTAAAACTTTTGCAATTTATTTTTAAAAAGATAAATAAGCAATAATTAAATTCATTGCCATAAATAAGAATGCTGGAAATGATTTAAACAAGGCATCCTTAACTTTTATATGCATTGCTATAGAACCCCCCAAAAGAGCCGCTAAACCAATACTGCTATACAATGTTAAAAAATCATATTTTATAGAAGCCAATAGTAAAATTGCTAATCCTACTTTAACTACAAAAACAACGTTGTACAATGTTTTTGATAATCCATAAACACTAAATTCTTCAATAATTGACGTGGCATCTCCTCCCCTCCATTTAGTAGGTTTTTTAGATTGGACTAACCAAACATTTAAAATACTTACTCCAACAATTATTTTTAAAGCAATGACAATGTATTCTGATATTTCCATAAGTTTTGATTTTTTAACTAATTTATTATATATTATTTAAAAATATAATAGGCTCTTAAAGAGCTTTTTATACTTTAATGTTTAGTCTTGAAATAAACCCTGTCCTTCTACCCAAGGAGCTCCTGTTTTAATAAGTTTATTTCTAAGAATTGGTAAAGTTGAATTTACAATAGGTGCTAACTTTTCTTTTACTTGATTCAACTGCTTTTGAACTCGACTTAGAAGCCCTTTGTGTTCATCGGTTGGGCCATATGTATTTCCAAAAGCAGTCCAACCTAGTGAACCGCCATCACTAGCTGTTGGATTAGAGCGCTCTCCAATCTCATCTTTTACACTATTACCATGAAGTTCTTTATCAATATTTAACAACATTAGTTTTGTATCGTTTAATTGTTTAAATAATTCATTGGTTGGATTTGTCGCTTTATTTAATGCTCTTAGCATTGCATTTGTGGTTTCCAAACTTTTTGATAATGAGATATTGGTAGAGGTTAAATCTTGTTGAAAAACAACAACAGCCTCTCTAAAGTCATTAATTTCTTGATTGGATTTCCTTGGTAATGCCCCATCAAATAATGGTATTACCTCAAAATTTACAGGATTTTGCAATGTTGTATGTACTCCATTAATTCTTTTCTCAAGCGTAACTGAATAAGTGCCTGGAGTTACCATAATACCTCCTCCTCTATTGAAACCTCGCCTTCTTACAGTTTGTAAACGCTCACCTCTTTTACTAGGGTAATTTAATCTCCAATTTACTCTATTAAATCCTTTTTTATTACTCCCTTTAATTGTGTTTACTACATTTCCATTTTGATCTTTAATCACCAACATAATGGATGGCCCATCTTGTCTATTTTCATCTTCTAAAACATCCCAACCTGGAAATTGAGCTTTTCCATTTTTTTCTTTCGATTTTCTTAAATCTTTATTAGACTTAATTTTATTGGGCATAAAATAAGTGAAGTTAGCTCCAAATGGAGGGTTTTTTGCTTTCCATTCTGCATCTCCCTGACTTCCTACTCTACTTGATTCTCTATACCAATGAGCATTTTTAACAGGAAAAATAGTTGCTTCTGAAGACATCATACTTTTAGTAAAAGTTCGCAATGGGCTAATATCATCTAGAATAAATATTCCTCTACCAAAAGAACCAGCTACCAAATCATTTTCACTTCTTTGAATTTTGATATCCCTTATAGGGATGGTTGGCATTCCGCCTTTTAATTGTATCCAATTTTCTCCTCCATTTGAAGTGAAATAAACTCCGAATTCAGTGGCAGCAAATAATAAATTTTTATTAACATGATCTTGGACTAGTCTCCAAATTAAAAGTTTGTTTGGTAAATCTCCATTGATAAGCTTCCAAGATTTACCTTTATCTGTACTTTTGATAATATATGGCTTATAGTCTCCATATTTGTGATTGTCTATGGCTGCGTATACCACATTGGCATCAAAAAGATCAGCACGTACATCGTTGACAAATGGTGTGGTAGGTAAGCCTTTAACAGTATTTAATACTATTTTTTTCCAGTTACTACCATCATTTTCAGTTACTTGTATTAACCCATCATCTGTTCCTGCATACAATAATCCTTCTTGTTTAGGTGATTCTGCTAATGAAGTAATGGTGTTATAATTAGACATTGCTCCTACATCCCATGCATTATCCCAACTTTGAGTTGTTCCATAATATGGGAAAGTCATTCTTTCTTGATTTAATGTCAGATCAGAAGATATAGGTTCCCATCCATCACCTCTGTTTTCTGATTTCCAAACTCTCTGAGATGCAAAATATAAACGTTTAGAGTCATGAAAACTCACTAGAATTGGAGCATCCCAATTAAATCTTTCATAAGGATCTCCTTCTCTTGCTTGAGGTTGAATAAAAACAGTTTCTCTTGTTTTGCTGTCTATTCTCCATAATGCTCCTTGTTGAAATTCACCATAAGAAATATCCGGATTTCCGGGTTCAGTTGCAGTTTGTGCACCATCAGCACCTAGTGTTTTCCACCAATCAGCACTTGCAATTCCATCTGAACTTATAGTTCTGGAGGGGCCACCATGAGAACCATTGTCTTGAGTTCCTCCGTAAACATTATAAAATGGTTTAGCGTCATCTACAGCTATTTTAAAATATTGAGTAATTGGAAGATTACGCACATACTTCCAGCTTTCAGTACCATCAAAACTTTCATATAAACCTCCATCTGTTCCTATTAAAAGATAATTAGGATCTGATTTTTTAAAAACAAGCGCATGACTATCACTATGTTGATTAGATCGTCGCATTCTTTCAAAAGTTCTTCCGTGATTTTTAGATTCTAATGCACTATTATTCATAAAATATATTGTACCCTCATGATGAGGTGATGCTATTATTTCTTGATAATAATGAGGTCCTGTTCCTCCTGCTACGGCATCAGATTGCTTTACCCATGTTTGCCCTCCATTAGAAGACATAAAAAAACCACCTTTAGTTCTATCTAATTCAATGGCCGCGTAAATAACATTTGAATTAAAAGGAGACATGGCTAATCCTATTTTACCTAAATTAGAATTTGGAATTCCATTTTTTAATGCTTTCCAAGTTTCACCACCGTCTATACTCTTGTGCAAACCAGATCCTGGACCTCCACCAAGATAGCCTGCTACAGTTCTATGTCTTTGCCAAGTTGCTGCATATAATATCTCAGGATTTGATGGATCTATAAGTAAATCTGTAGCGCCAACCCATTCAGAATCTCCAAGAGTACGTTTCCACGATTTACCACCATTAATTGACTTAAACACACCCCTATCTCCTCCTTTACTCCAAAGAGGTCCTTGTGAAGCCACCCAAATAACATCTGAATTCTTGGGGTGAACTATAATTTTTGATAAATGTTCAGAATTTCCTAGCCCCATGTTTTTCCATGACTTTCCGTCATTATGACTAACATACACACCATCACCAAATCCGGCATGTCTTCCACCTACATTTTCACCTGTTCCAAGCCAAATAGTACTGGGATTGCTGGGGTCTATAGTTATACAACCCGTAGAATATACTTTTTGATTTTCAAAAATAGCTTTCCAAGTGGTACCTGAATTTTTAGTTTTCCAAACACCTCCGGAACCCACGGCTACATACCAAACATTTTCATTGTCTGGATGAATGGCTATATCTGCAATTCTACCAGAGGTCATTGCCGGACCAATATTTCTAAATTTTAAGCCTCCATATAAATTAGTATTTGATTTTTGAGCCAAAACTTCAAGATCAGCTAAAAAAAAACAAATAAACATAAAAAGTGTAATCGTTAGTTTTTTCATCTTTAGATATTTTTAATACTACAATATATAAAAAAAATGAAAAAATATACTTACTTTTTCACTATAAGAAAGTTGTTTTGGATTAATTATATTTACTTGATGAATTCTAAATTAAAAACATTTCCTGAAAAACTATATACATGCTGGCATCCTATTGGCTATAGCCATGAAATTAAATCAGACAAACCCTTTGGTTCTATTTTATTAGATGAAGCTATAGTTGTCTGGAGAACCTCAGACGGAAAACCTCATGCTATGCGTGATTTATGCATTCATAGGGGCACGGCTTTATCATTAGGATGGATTAAAGATGATTGTCTTGTATGCCCATATCATGCCTGGCAATACAATAATAAAGGGAGTTGTGTTTTAATCCCTCAAGCAAAGGATATTGAAATTCCACCAAAGGCTAAAACACCCACATATTATTGTCAAGAAAAGTTTGGTATTGTTTGGGTTGCTTTGAAAGCTCCAGAATTTGAATTACCAAATGTTCCAGAGTTTTATAGTAATGACTGGAAATTAGTGAATACAGGTCCTTTTAATTGGAATAGTGATAGTTCTAGACAAGTTGAGAACTTTACAGACTTTGGTCACTTTCCTTGGGTACATCCAGGATTATTAGGAGATCCCAACCGACCCGAAGTTCCTGATTGCCATGTAACTGTAAAAGACTCGGTATTGCATTATTCTATAGTTAGACCAGAAGCAAAAAACAGCAATGACTTTCCTGTTTTTGCAAATGATGATGTTGTAAAACCAGAACGAAAAAGCGTATACGAACTTTATTTGCCCTACACTATTGTTCTTCGTTTAGGTTGGGGTGGTGAAAAAGGAATGGTGTATTTTTTTACATCTCAACCTATATCAAATAACTCTTGCAGAGGGTTTTGTATTATCGGTAGAAACTATAATTTTGATGAACCAGACACAGTTTTGCAAGAATTTGAAAAGGTGATATTTGATCAAGACAAACGTATCGTAGAATCTCAAAGACCCATTCAAGTTCCTTTTGACTTGTCTGAAGAACTTCATTTGAAGTTTGATACAGTAGCAATGAATTATCGTAGAGCCATGAAAAAAAACAAATTACACTTATAAAATTAACAGATATTATAATCCAATATAATTTCAATAAAAAAAGCTGTAAAAATTAATTTACAGCCTTTTTTATATATTAAAATAAGATTACTTCTTTAAAGTAACTTTAACAGCATTCATACCCTTCATACCTTTTTCTAGTTCAAAAGTAACTTTATCGTTCTCAGCTATTTGATCTATGATACCACTAACATGAGTAAAATATTTCTCTTGGTTTTCTGTGTCTATAATAAATCCGAATCCTTTTGAAGAATCAAAGAATGAAACCTTACCATTTCTAATAGGATTGACCTTATCGGCTTCAGTCATTTTCGGAACGCTAATTTCAATGTTCTTAGCTTTAATCTTGACTTTTAAAGAGGGGTCCGGTGGAGAATCTGTTAATTGACCATTATGATCAACATAAGCAAATTCAATACCTTTGCTTCCATTTTCTTTTATTTCTGCTCTACGAGCTTCCATTTTTTTACGTTTATCCTCTCGTTTTTTTAAACGCTTTTTTTCTTTTTCACTCTTATTAAAAGTTTGTTGAGATTTTGCCATTAGTTAATTAGAAATGTTTTTAATTTTTTCAAAGATATCTATTTACTTTATTAAAAAAAAATTAATTGTTTTTGTCCCTTCATTCAATTTAGCTCACATCATTGTTTCAAAAGGGTCGAAATTTTATTCTTATTATAATTTTTCACCAAAGATTTATCAAAAAACCGGAAAAATTATATTTTTATTTTTTGGTATTACGATTTTTTTCAAAATTCGATTTTCCTGTATTAGTTTGTACTAAATGATGTAAATGGTTCGCCAATACTTTTTCAATTAATTCTTCTTTAGTCAAATGATGAAAAATAGTTTTAATTTTTGATTTAAAATCATCAGTGACAGCTCTGTTCGGTTTTGTTTTAAAAATTTTTCTTGCCCACAATAAAGTATTATTTTCTTCAATACTACTAGAGTCAGCCTTTTTAACCTCCTTAAATTTAATCCCTAATTCCTTTTCAAAATCCGCAATATCTTCAACCTCTTCTTTTTGTAAGATAGTTAATGAAAGCCCCTTTGCTCCTGCTCTTGCTGTTCTTCCTGTTCGATGAACATAAGCCTCATAGGTGTCTGGTAAATGATAATTAATGACATAGGAAAGGTTTTTTACATCTATACCCCTAGCAGCCAGATCTGTAGCTACTAAAACCCTAATGTGTCCCTCTCTAAACTGCCCCATAACTCGATCTCTAATTCCTTGAGTTAAACTTCCATGTATTGTACCAGAGGAAAATTTATTTTTAGCTAAGTTTTTACCTAATTTATTAACAGCAGCCTTCGTTTTACAAAATATAATTCCTTGTTGTCCTTCCCTAGCATATAAAAAATGAAGTAAAACATCTAGTTTTTCTATGGGTTCTACAACAGAATATTGGTGTGTTATACCTTGATGACCAAGTGAAGCCATATCAGCTTCAATAATTGCTACATTTTTTGAAAGATAATTTTGAACCAATTGTTTAATTGTTCCAGGCATAGTTGCTGTAAACATTAAAATTCTTGAAGTCTTAGGAATTTCTTTGAATAAAGTTTCTACTTCTAAATGTAATGCACCAACCATTTCATCAACTTCATCTATAACTAAATGTGAAATAGTTGTAATATCAATTGCTTTACGATCTATTAAATCTAGTAAACGCCCTGGGGTAGCTACTACAATATGCGTAGTTCTTTTTAGGGCCTCTACCTGAGATTTAAGGGTAGCACCACCAAAAAGTCCAATAACAGAAATTTCTGGGTTGTATGAAGCAAACAAAGATATGTTAGCATGGATTTGCTGTCCAAGTTCTCTAGTGGGTGTTAATATGATTGACTGAATCGTATTTTTTTCAGGTTTAATTAATTGTAATATGGGTAAACTAAAGGCAGCGGTTTTACCCGTTCCTGTTTTGGCCAATGCAACTAAATCTTTCTTTCTTTGAAGAATAAATGGAATTACTTTTTTTTGAACCTCTGTGGGTTCAATAATATCAATATCTTTTAACCGGGCTTGAAGCTCCTTTTGAATACCTAAATCAGAAAATTGTTTAGCCATAAAATATATGTTTTTTGCAAATGTACTCACACTTTAACTCCTAATAACATTAAATAATATAATCTTATGAAATGCGTCTATATTTTTCAAAAAATAGAGATGTTATTGTATATATTATTTTATTTTTGGTTGTCAAAATTTATCCATTGAAGCACATTTTAATTTTTTTATTGCTTTTGTTATTCAATGCAACTTCTCTAAATGCTCAGAATTCTGTTGCTAGAGACTGGAATGAAGAACTCTTGGGGGCCATAAGAAATGACTTTGCTAGGCCAACAATTCATGCTAGAAACTTATTTCATAGTGCTGTTTTAATGTATGATGCATGGGCCCTTTTTAATGACAATGCTGAAACTGTTTTTCTCGGCAAAACCCTAGGAGATTACACTTGTAATTTTAATGGTATTATAACACCAACCAACATAAACGAAGCGACTCACGAAATCATTAGTTATGCGATGTATCGGTTACTTATTCACAGATTTGCTGACTCACCAAACGCAACTAATACACTAGAAAACTTTTCTAACTTGTTTGAATCTTACGGATATGATCCTTCAATAGTCACCTCTGATTATAGTTCAAATTCATATGCGGCTCTTGGTAATTATTTAGCCCAAGAAATGATAAATTTTGGATCACAAGATGGTTCTAATGAAGAAAATAATTATGAAAACCTTTATTATTCTTCATCTAACGATCCTCTAGTTCTAGATTTATATGAGGATAATTCTGGGATTAACCCCAATAAATGGCAACCCTTAGCTTTTGATGTATTTATTGATCAAAGTGGAAATATTTATCCTCTAGAAACTCCAAGTTTTTTGGGTCCAGAATGGGGGCAGGTAACACCATTTTCACTAAAACAAGAGGATCTAGCAATTTTAAACAATGGCTTTGATAGTTATGTTTATAACAATCCGGGAGCGCCTTATTTTATTCAAAATTCAACAACAAATGGAATTGAAGATCCTTTCAAATGGAATTTTGCTCTAGTGATTGCTTGGTCTTCCCATTTAGACCCAACAGACAACACTTTATTAGATATTTCACCAGCATCATTGGGAAATACAGATGTGAACTCTTTTCCATCAACAATTGAAGAATATCAGTCCTTTTATAACTTTTCAGATGGAGGTTCTATAGGTTCTGGACATGAAATCAATCCAATTACCGGAATGGCCTACACCCCTCAAATGGTAAAAAGATCAGATTACACTAGAGTTCTTGCTGAGTTCTGGGCAGATGGTCCAGATTCGGAGACTCCACCAGGGCATTGGTTTACGATTCTAAATTATGTAAGTGATCATCCTGAAACAGTAAAGAAATTTGCTGGAGAGGGTTCTATTATTAGTGATTTAGAATGGGATATAAAATCTTATTTAGTTTTGGGTGGTGCTATGCACGATGCTGCTGTTAATACTTGGGGTATTAAAGGCTATTATGATTACGTGAGACCTATTTCTGCAATTCGTTATATGGCCTCAAAAGGTCAAAGTACAGATAATACTTTGTCTAACTTTCACGCTCATGGACTGCCTTTAATATCAGGATTAATTGAAGTTATAAATATAGGAGATGAATTGGCTGGAGAAAACGATGTTAATGTTGGTAAAATAAAAGTTAAATCTTGGAAAGGCCCAGATTTCATTGATGATCCCGATACAGACGTAGCTGGGGTAGATTGGATATTAGGAACTCATTGGTGGCCTTATCAAAGGCCTACATTTGTAACACCTCCATTTGCAGGGTATTTATCTGGTCATTCTACCTTTTCAAGAGCAGCAGCTGAATGTTTAACTTTAATTACCGGGAGTAATTTTTTTCCCGGAGGACTTGGAACGTTTGATGTAATTGAAAATGAGTTTTTAGTTTTTGAGGAAGGTCCTTCAGAATCGTTTACTTTAGAATGGGCAACCTATCAAGATGCTTCAGATCAAACAAGTTTATCTAGAATTTGGGGAGGAATTCACCCCCCAATAGATGATATCAAAGGAAGAATTATAGGAGAAAAAATTGGTAAAGAATCATTTGATTTAGCAAATCAATTCTTCACGGCGACATTAAGCGCTCCCTCTTCTACAATGGATAATTACAATACAAAAATCTATCCAATTCCAGTGCAAAATATGCTTCATATCAAAACACAATTTTTAGAAGAAATTAAACTAGAATTATATGCACTCACGGGTAAACTTATATTTACTACCAATAAAATTGATCATATGGGAGTGCTGGAATTGCAATTAGAGCATTTAGCTCAAGGAGTTTATATTCTTAAAGGAGTTTCCAAAGAAAATTCTTTAATTTTTCAGAAAAAAATCATTAAATAAGTTTTTAAAAATCTACCACAATACCAATACTAGGTATAGATGTACTCGTATCCTGATTTATCTGCGAAAGGCTTAGAGGTGTGTTCAGGTTACCACTTTCATCTCTTGACAAGCCATATTCATTAGGTCTTGGGATGCTTTGACCTAGAACATTTTGAACTTCAAAAAAGATATTTAAACTAAATTGATTATAATTCCACTTCTTATCTACTCGGATGTCTAATTGACTAAACGTTTCTAATTTTTCTTCACCTAAACGCGTATAGTCTAAAATGATTTCCGGATAAGAAATTAAGGTTGCTTCTAGGTTTGTTGGTACATAAGGTGTAGTTCCAGCAAAACGATATCTTGAACTAATTTCCCAATTCTTTTTTAACTTATATCCCCCAACAAAAGAGACCAAATGCCTACTGTCCCAAACTGAAGGAATGAAGGTGCTGGTATCAAAACCTGTAAATTCACTAAAGAAATAGGTGTAAGAGAAAATACTGTAAAAATTATTAAGCAACTTTTGTTGGTATTGAAATTCTAAACCATAACTCCTACCCTTTCCTACAGTTTCAACATCTTCATTGCCCAACACTTCAAAATCTGCTCCTTTATTTGCTAAAGACACTTGATCTAGAACAGAAACTGGATAGTCTAAATAGCGTTTATAAAACCCCTCAAGAGATATACTAGCAGCAGGATTTAAATAATGTTGTAGACCAATTACATAATGATCACTTTGTGTATAATCACTATCTTGGTTAGAAAGGTTATTGTTGGTATCCCTAAAACCTAAAATTGTATAGGGTGCTATTTTAAAATAGCGTCCTGCAGTAGCACTAATACGCCAATCAGTTAAGAATTCATAGGAGAGGGAAAGTCTTGGGGAGAAAGTAGAAGCTAAATTATTTGAAGTTGTAAAACTGTCATTATCCATTCTAAATCCTAAAGAAACATCTAATTTATCGTTAATAAATGAGCGTGTTCCATTCACAAAAACACCATATTTCATAAAATCTATCTCGGTAGAATAAAATATAGCATCTGCATTGTTGGTCGTTGTATTGGTATAGTATGAATGTTGTGTGTTAAAACCTCCTGTAATTTTCCAATCATTTATAAACTTGGTAAGCTGATATCTCATTTTAGTCTCAGATTCAACAGCATCATTTCTGAAAATAATTCCAATTTCATTTTCTGGATCTAGATAACTTGTAAAAATATTTTCTAACCGATTATTACTCAATGTTGTTTCCATATAACCAGAACCATCCTTAAATCTTTTTCTCCAGGTAGCTCCAATTGAATTTGTTTTTTGTTGAATAAATGGTGCTTGTTCTAAGACAGCCTGTGCTTCCTCATCATAATCATCTGGAGCTTCAACAGTGAAATCATCTATAGATCCTAAACCTATGACATACAAGTTATTATAATTATCTATTTGATGTGTTAGTTTATATTGATAATCCCAATAATCTGGTCTAATCGGTAAACCTATTAATTTAAATAAAGCTTGTAAATAACTCCTTCTTATCGATAGTAGAAAGCTTGTATTACTCTCTTTCTTTTTGTTTTTAAATAATGGGCCTTCAAAAGTAAATGCAGCATCAGTTGCACTTACCCTAATATTAGTATTGAAACGCTCTTTATTTCCATCACGTTGTTTAAATTGAAGCACACCCGACAATGGATTATCATATTGAGCACCAAAAGCAGATGTAGATAGGGTAACATCATTTATAAAAGCAACATTTAATAGGCCTACAGGACCTCCTGCACTTCCCTGTGTTGCAAAATGATTAATATTTGGCACTTCTACCCCATCTAAATAATATACGGTCTCATTTGGTGCACCACCACGAATAATTAAATCGTTTCTAAACCCTCCAACAGATGGGGAAACACCCGGTAAAGATTGAGCTACTTGAACAACATCATTATTTCCTCCTGGATATGTAGCTATTTCTACAGCCGACAAAGACTGAGTTGACAATGGAGTTTCTTTAGGCCTACTGATTTTATTTTTATTAGAAACCACAACTTCTTCCAAAGATTCAGAAGATTCAATTAAAATAAAATTAAACGATCGATTCCCTTTTGATTTAATAATAATATTAAATTTTGTTTGTGAGTCAAAACCAACAAAGCTAGCCGTTAAATTGTATGATCCTGGAACTATATCTGTAATTTGAAAAGTACCGTCTTCTTCAGAAATACTTCCCTGACTGGTATTTAAATATACAGAAGCGGCAAATATTGGAGCACCTTTCTCATTCACTACTTTTCCTCTAATACTTGTTTTTACTTGAGCAAAAGAAGCAGCTGAAATAAGGAGAGTGATAAAAAGAAATGGAATAAGTTTAAGCTTACTAATCATGAAGTTTGGTTGAATAATTGATGCTGCAAAAATACCATTTTTATGATGTTGGAAACTGATTTATTATTTTTTGTCTAGATTTAAGGTAGAATTTATTAAAATTTTAACAACATGACGAACTACTTAAGAAAACCTACGAGACTATTTTGGGTCATTAGCAGTATGGCACTTGTTTGGAATTTAATGGGTGTATTTAATTATTTAACTCAGGCATTTATGACTGATGCCGTATTAGCCTCTTTGCCCAAAGACCAGCAACTCATGTATCAAGATGTTCCAGCCTGGGCTACAGCAGCATTTGCTACTGCAGTATTTTCAGGAGCCCTTGGAGCTTTATTATTATTACTAAAGAAAAAAATTGCCTCTACTTTCTTTATTATATCATTTATAGGAATTATTATACAGATGTCATATGGTCTACTAATAAATGAAAACACAGATAGCTATGGCCCTATGGGACTACTTATGCCTTTTATGATTATTACCATTGGAGGCTATTTAATATGGTATACTAAAAGAGCTAATGAGCACAGATGGTTATCTTAACCATTAGAAGGTCGTTTCCGTAAATTTAATGTTTAAGTTTTTTTCTATTTCATGAACTCGTTGAAGTTCATGAGGTATAATTAAAGCAAGAGACACCCCTTTTTTACCTGCTCTAGCAGTTCTTCCACTTCTGTGCGTATAATAATCTAATTGATCTGGTAATTGATGATGAATTACAAATGCTAAATCTCTCACATCTATTCCTCTTGCAGATACATCTGTAGAAATCAAGTATTGTAAACTTTCATTTTTAAAGGCACGCATTACTTTGTCGCGCTCTTTTTGTTGCATATCTCCTTCCAAGGCTCCAATAGAAAAACCTTCCTCTTGCAAAAGTTTGTTAAGGTTTTGTGTACCAGCTTTAGTTCTACAAAATATAATACCACGTGCTTCTTGTCTAGATTCTAAAAAACGAATTATGGTCTTAGGTTTTTCTTTGATGGTGGTTTTTACAAATTGATGACTAATGTTGGTATTTACCGTAGCATTTCTATCAATTTCTACACGTGGCGCATTAGCATCCATGTAGGTTTTTATAATTCTTTGAATTTCTTCAGGCATGGTCGCAGAAAACAACCAAGTATTTCGATGACCTGAGGTATATTTTAAAATTCTATTTAAATCTTGTTTAAATCCCATACTCAACATTTCATCAGCCTCATCTAAAACCAAAGTGTTCATCTCTTTTAAATTGATGTTTCCTCGTTCTATCAAATCAATTAATCTTCCAGGAGTAGCCACAATTACATGGGTAGTTCTCTGTAAATTATGTATTTGTTTTTCTATCTTTTCACCACCATAAACAGCCTCAACAAACACCTTGTGGTCATAATATTTTGTATACTTAAAAAGTTGTTTTTTTATTTGCTGAACCAATTCTCGTGTAGGTGATAAAATAAGTGCTTGAACAGCAGTGTTGTTAGGATCTATCTGTTGAACTATTGGCAGGCCAAAAGCAGCGGTTTTACCTGTTCCTGTTTGCGCTAAGCCTACAAAATCTGTTCTTTTATTCAATAAAACTGGAATGGTTCTTTCCTGAATTTCTGAAGGAGTATGTATTCCTAACTCCTTAATAGATTGTATGAATGGTTTTTTTATTCCTAAGGTAGCAAATGTGCTCATCATTACATTAAATTTCTAAATGCAAAGGTACAGCTATTTAGGACCTAACATCGATAAAATTTGATCTGTTATTCGAGTAGGCTTAAAGGTTTTAGCTGTTACCAAACAAAAGGTGGTTTGAGCCTTAACAATGGGTTTATTGTTTTTATAAAATTCTACATGACGAATAGATCGGATACCTCCTGTTTTACCCACCCAAGTTTTAGCAATAATTTCTTCACCTAACAGCGCCTGTCCTATGTAATCTATTTCATGTCTAATCACTACCCAAACATAGGCCGAAGTATCTACCTCTTTTTTAAGTTGAGTCCAATGTAAATTTGCAATATCCTGTATCCATTCTAAATACACAACATTATTTACATGATTGAGTTCATCTATGTGTGATGACATCACAGAATAGCTAGTTTCAAAAATTTGCATAGAACAAACTTACTAGAAAATTTTATGGATATGTTAATTAAACCCTAAATATTTTTATAACAAAAAATAGACAACTGATTATATAGATATTTGCAACACTTTATGACCAATACAGCCAATACTTTAGGAACTCAAAAAATAAGCACACTGCTTATTAAACAAGCTTTACCTGCCTCTATTGGTATTTTAGTAATGTCTTTAAACATGATCGTTGACACCATTTTTGTGGGACAATGGATTGGTTCTTTAGCCATTGCAGCCATTACCGTAGTATTACCTATCGTTTTTTTAATATCGTCTTTAGGTATGGGAATTGGTATTGGAGGAAGTTCCATTATTTCTAGAGCGTTAGGTGCAAAAGCTATAGACAAAGCTTATTTAACTTTTGGGAATCAAATTTTCTTGACTTTAGTACTGTCTATTTTATTTGTGCTTGTTGGTATTCTTTTCTACGAGCCTCTTCTGCTATTGTTTGGTGCTAACGGTGCCATTTTAGCACCAGCAACAAGCTATTTTAATGTGGTGTTGTACGGTGTTCCGTTTTTAGCCTTTGCCATGATGGGTAACCCTGTGATTAGAGCAGAAGGAAAACCTAAATTTGCGATGTATGCCATGATTATCCCTGCAATTTCTAACATTCTACTAGATATTGTTTTTATTAAATTTTTAGATTTAGGCATGTTTGGTGCTGGTTTGGCTACCTCTATCTCCTATGCTGCTTGTGGGCTTTTTATTTTTGGATTCTTTCTTTCTAAAAAAAGTGAATTGTCTATACTCGCCAAAAACTTTATTTTGAGCTTTTCTATTGTAAAAGAAATTGTTCAATTGGGTGGTGTTACTGTTGCAAGGCAGGGAACTATTAGTGTATTAATGATTGTCTTAAATGCTACCTTATTTACCTATGGTGGTGAAAATGCCATAGCTGTGTATGGTATTATAAACAGAGTAATGATGTTTGCTTTATTTCCTGTATTAGGAGTTACTCAAGGTTTTTTACCGATTGCTGGTTATAATATTGGTGCAAAAAACAATGATAGGGTAAGAAAAGTAATTAAAATGGCCATTATTTACGGAAGTGCTGTTGCCTCACTTATCTTTTTAGGGATCATATGTTTTCCAGAAGCCATTGCAAGGCTTTTTACCTCAGATTTAGCATTAATTGAAGAAACACCCAAAGCTTTGTTGTATGTATTTTTAGCCACTCCTGTAATTACTGCACAACTTATTGGTTCTGCTTACTTTCAGGCCGCTGGAAAAGCCCTACCTGCCCTGGTGCTAACCTTGCTGAAACAAGGGATATTCTTAATTCCCTTGGTATATTTATTGCCTAAATTTTTTGGCTTAAATGGAGTTTGGTTTTCTTTTCCAATTGCAGATGTTTTGGCTACACTTGTTACACTTATTTTTTTACGTTTAGAAGTACGTAAACATCTTAACTAGGTAATTTCTATATATTCTCTTTTAGCATCTCTCCCTAAAAAAATGGAGTAAAAAATTTCACCATTTATAGGGATTGACTCATGCACCTATTTAACCTATTTTTCATGCAAAGAAAAAAATTGTGAACTCCAAAAGTTTTACAGATAAAGACAACTAAAAAGTTGAGTTATCCCAAAATATATAACTGTTAACACAAGCTTTTGTTTGGATATAACCCGTTGTAAAACATTTGAAAATGAAAATAACATATAAAAATGGCTAATGAGATAAAAGGTTATCTTATATTAGTGATTGGAATATGTTGCTTAATTTATCTACTATATAAATTTTAAAAAAATAACATGGAATAACGTTGTATGAATTAAAAGTCCACAAAAAGCCCTCTCTTATATTAACTTTTGCATATAATATCAATGACAAAAAAAATGTATTGAGTATGAAATATATAACGGTATTACTTCTTCTTACAGGGTTTATTTCTTCTAGTTCTGCGCAACAAACCATCAATGCGTCTATTACACATGACGGCATTCAGCGAGATTATATAGTATATATTCCGGAGATTTATGATGGCAATACAGCTGTGCCCTTAATTCTAAATTTTCATGGATTTGGGAGCAATGCAAACCAACAAATGTTTTATGGTGATTTTCGTGATATAGCAGATACAGAAGGATTTCTTTTGGTACATCCTGAGGGGACTAGATTTATTGGAAATCAATTCTGGAATGTAGGTTTTCCTGGGCTTTCAAGCACAATAGATGATGTTGGTTTTACCGAAGCTTTAATTGATGAATTGGCAGCTTCATATGCCATAGATTTAGATAGAGTTTATGCAACAGGAATGTCTAATGGTGGTTTTATGAGTTTTTTATTAGCTTGTCAATTGAGTGAAAAAATTGCGGCTGTGGCTTCCGTAACTGGTGCTATGACCCAAGATACTTTTAATGACTGTAATGCTCAACGTCCTACACCGGTTTTGCAAATTCATGGTACTGAAGACGATGTGGTTCTTTATAATGGAAATGCTTTGTCAATACCCATAGCAGATGTAATTTCATACTGGGTAGATTATAATAATTGTGAAACAACTCCAACAACTACAATGCTTCCAGATCTAGACATTTCAGATGGAAGCACTGTAGAACATAGTGTATATGAAAATAATGATAATGGGATTACTACAGAGCATATGAAAATAATTGGAGGAAGTCATACTTGGCCTGGCTCAGTTCTTAATACAGCAGGAACAAACCAAGATATTGATGCCTCTATGGAAATCTGGCTGTTCTTTTCAAGATATGATATCGATGGGCTATTATCTACTGATGATTATGAAAACAACCAAGTGACTATCTATCCCAACCCAACCCAATCTAAAATTAATTTGTCATTGAATTTTTCTAAAGAAGTTGATTATAAGTTGTTTTCTCCTCTAGGAAAGCAATTAATGACTGGGACAATTACATCAAGTAACGCAGAAATTGACATATCACATTTACCCTCAAATATTTACTTTTTAAAATTAGGTAATCAGTTCCATAAAGTTCTAAAATCAAATTAAATTCTAGCATGAAAAAAATAGGTGTTTTTTTTATCTGTTTATTTGTTTTGGGTTGTAACCCAAATGATGAGCCTACCATTAAAAATAAATGTAATGTCTCATCTGAGATTATTTCTTCTGAAGACTTCAGTGCAGTTTCTACTTCAAATTATGCAATAACTAAAGTTGAAATTAACGAAGATTGTATAGAAATTACTTTTGGTTCTAGTGGTTGTGGAACAGAATTATGGGAGGAACATTTATTTAGTGTTGATGATTTTTATACTATTTTTCCATTACAAAGAGATTTAAAAATGGAATTAATAAACGAAGAACTCTGTGAGGCTTATTTTATCAAAACGGTTTCATTTAATTTAACACCTCTGCAAATTGATGGTCAAAATATAGTACCACTAAATATTTATGGTTGGAATGAGCAAGTTAGTTATGAATATTAAAAAACTACTACAATACTGTTTTTGAATTATTGCAAATGCTCAACATCTTTAAAAAAATTTATGAACTTTTGTTCAGTTTGAATTTATTAATTTAGTAGATGAAATACATAAAAGAAATCACTCACAATCATCTTGTGAAAATGTTCAAACTAAAATAATTAACTACCATAATAAATAATGTACAGACTTAATTATGAAAACAGTCAAGTTATCAACACTAATTCTATTTGTAATGCTTTTTAATACGTTATCATATGCTCAAGATTGGGCAAATTTGAAGCGTTTCCAACAAGAAAACTCTGAGTTGATGCTTCCAAGACCCAATGAACATCGCGTGGTATTTATGGGAAATTCAATTACAGAGGGCTGGTTAAGTATTCGACCTGAATTTTTTGTAAATAAACCCTATGTGAATAGAGGTATTAGCGGACAAACAACTCCTCAAATGCTATTGCGATTTAGACAAGATGTTATTCATTTAAAACCATCAATCGTTGTGATATTAGCTGGCATTAATGATATCGCTCAAAATACAGGTCCATCAACAATTGAGATGATTGCGAATAATATTGTATCAATGGCAGAATTAGCAAAAGCAAATCACATTAATGTTATTATTTGCTCTGTACTACCTGCTAACAAATTCCCATGGCGTGAAGGACTTAAGCCTGCAGAAAAAGTTATAAAACTCAATGTACTATTACAATCGTATTCAAAGAAACATAAATTAGAGTATCTAGATTATTATTCTGCTATGGTGAATGACTCCCATGGCCTTAAAAAAGAACTTGGTGAGGATGGTATTCACCCCAATAAAAATGGATATTTAATCATGGAACCCATTCTAGAAAAAGCTATAAAAAAATATATGAATTAAACTTTTTTTATTTTATAGAGTCAAATAGTATAAATAAGAAAAAATGAAATATTTACCCCTACTACTCATCGCGCTAACTTTTATGTTATCATCATGTAATAACGATGATGAAATTACACTTCCAC
>CBFHOD010000001.1:46596-103236 GCA_965657365.1 Flavobacteriaceae bacterium | reverse complement strand
ATGAAAGTAACATTAGCATGTGATCATAGAACCGTAGATGGAGCTACTGGTGCCCAATTCTTACAAACTGTAAGAGCTTACATAGAAAATCCTGTGACCATGTTAGCATAGAATTTTTTAAATTATACATAAAAAAACCTCTAGAATTTCTAGAGGTTTTTTTTATAAAATTAGAAGAATAATTACATTTTTGAAACCGTTACCTTGGTTGTTCCAGTAATATTCATTCCTTGAGTAGCTATAGTCATCTCAATTTCTGAGTTATTTGAAATACCAGTACTAATTTCAATAGTTGTTTTTCCTTTAATTGTTCCGGTTCCAGCTGCCCCACTCATATCACCTGAGACATCTAAAGTAACAAAACCATCTGCAATACTGCTTACTGTGTATTTAGTAGTCATATTCATTCCTTGATTTTCATTTTCAGAGCTCCAAGAAGAACCAACAGAAACTTTTTCTTTTGGGTAATTGATTGCATTCATAGACCTATTTGTTATTTGTTCCATTCCAGGAATCGCAGGGTCTAATTTAGTATCTATCATATTGCCTTGATGATCTAAAGTATTGTAGATGACCGCTTCCATCATTGGTGCAAATTGTGATTTTAACATTTGTCCCATCTGGTCTAGTTCTTCATCACTCTTATTAGAATCATAATTCATTGTCATACCTCCTTGCATCATATCCATTACAATAGAAGTTATTTGAGACTCTGTTTTAATATTTTCTTCTACAACATCGGCAACTATCATTCCCATGGTCATTTTCATATTCATACCCCCTTGAGTTCCCATGCTTTGGTTGCTTTCGGTAGTTACTAAAAAACTATCTCCTTTGGTATAATTGAGACGTAATAAAACAGATTCTTGAGCAGTTGCTGATAATGTTGTAATAACTAATAATGCAATAAGTACTTTTTTCATTTTTTTCATTTTTTTATTTATTTTTATTTATTAAAATTCTTGATTTATGTCCCAAGCTTCAAGAGTTTCTTTTAATGTTTTGATAAACATTCCTCCTAATGCTCCATTAATAACTCTATGGTCGTAAGAATGAGATACAAACATCTTTTGTCGAATCCCAATAAAATCTCCTTCAGAAGTTTCAATAACCGCTGGGACTTTACGTATAGCTCCAAGAGCTAATATCGCAACCTGGGGTTGATTAATTATTGGTGTACCCATAACAGATCCAAAACTACCAACATTAGTAACTGTGTAGGTTCCATTCTGAATTTCATCAGGTTTTAGTTGGTTATTTCTTGCTCTTGATGCTAAGTCATTAACTTGACTAGTCATCCCTACAAGGTTCAATTGATCTGCATTTTTTATGACAGGTACTATTAAATTACCATCAGCCAGTGCAGCTGCCATTCCTAGATTGATGTTTTTCTTTTTGATAATAGTATCACCTTGTACAGCAATGTTTATCATAGGAAACTTCTTAATTGTAGCTGCTACTGCATGCATTAAGATAGGAGTGAACGTTAATTTTTCGCCTTCTCTTGTAAAGTACACGTCTTTCACTTTAGCTCTCCACTTTACAATATTTGTAACATCAATTTCTATAAAAGATTGAACATGTGCAGAAGTTTGAACAGAAGCCACCATATGTTTGGAGACTAATTTACCCATACGGGTCATTTCTATGATTTCATCTTCACCATTAACTGAAACAGAAATTGGTTTAAAAACATCTGTAGTTTCTGAAGCAACATTTTTAGATTCAGAAATTTTTGTAGACTGTATATTATTTCTTTCTTCTATAAAGGATAGGATATCATTTTTTGTAACTCTTCCATCTTTTCCTGTTCCAGATACACTTTCCAGCTGTTTCATAGATAAACCTTCTGTTTCTGCAATCTTTCGAACCAAAGGTGAAAAGAATTTACCTGAATCTGAAGTTTTAGTTATGGGTGAATTTTTAATTTCTGAAGCAACTTTTATGGTTTGTTGTACTTGCTCAACTTGCTCTATGATTTCTTCTTTTTCTTCAAGAAGTTCATTTGGAGTTTCTTCATTACCAGTGGTTTCAATAACAGCTATAGTTTGACCTACAGCAACAATAGCATCTTTTTCAAATAAAATTTCAACAAGTGTTCCTTCAACCTCACTAGGCACTTCAGAGTCTACTTTATCTGTGGCTATCTCTACAACTGCTTCGTCTAATTCTATAGTATCTCCAACCTTTTTTAACCAAGATGTGATTGTTGCTTCAGCAACACTTTCTCCCATCTTAGGTAATTTTAACTCGAACTTAGCCATTATACATTGGTTTTGAGATTGCGAAAATACGAAAAATGAGTGATAAAATAATAACTATTAGAATTGAAAAAAGATGTTTAAAATAAATTAAATTCAATAAATATTCTATTTTAGTTAAATTTTGAATAAATAAATTACCATATTGAAGCTCTTATTAACAATATGATATTTATTCATTAAAATAATTAAATTTCGAGTTTTAAAATAGATTCTTTTTTATTTAAATCGTTTAATTCTATCACAGTTACTTTTTTTGTTTGAGTAGGTTTTCCAAAATCACTATGTACTGTAACTTTTACATAAGAAGGTATCGAATTATCACCAGTCTTTTTACCATAATAGGTTAGATTAAACAACCATTCTCCTTTGTCTTTTTTAGTAATAAAAAACTCTTCTAATCCATAACCTTGAGATGTTTCTTTTACAAATCTAGAAGCTTCCTCCTCTTGAGTATGTGACCATGTAAAATATCTTTTTTGAGGATTCACAATCTGTAAATCAAATTCGGCATCAAAATGACTCCATTCGAATATTATACGTGTATCGTATTCTGCTTTTTTCTTATAAAATTCTGGAATATTAGAAGCTAATAAAGTTGAATTATGTAATGCTACTAAATTTTTATATTCTGCATTAATAGTTTGTTTTAATCCATTAAATGAATTGACCTCAGAATATTGATTGTAATGAATTTTATTGTAAATCTCTTGCGCTTCTGTAAATTGTTTATTGAACTGATAACTTAGAGCTAAATTTCTGTAGGTTTGAGACTCTGAGGGCTTAAAAGAAATAAGCTGATTATATACTTTAATAGATTCTTCGAACATTTCAAACTCTTCATATTTATAAGCTAACATCCTTAAAACTTCAAGATTTATTATTTTATTTATTTCTAAAACATTGGATAATATTCTCTTTACTAAATAGAGGTTATTCCAATTTTTAAAATAAGATGCTATGTCAAAAAAGAAATTTACATCCTTACCATATAATTCTCTTTGAGAGAGATACATTTTATAGGCCTCTTCAATAGTTGTTGTTTTTGATATTTCTTTTATGTAGGGTTTATCAATAATTTCTGCAATTTCTGTATCATCTATATAAGTAGGTGTATTCCCTAATTGTATTTTCTTTTTCTTTTTATAGCTTGAAGAACCTGTTTTTGTTTTTATTAGTAATACCCCATTACTTCCATCACTTCCGTAAATATTTGTCGCAGCCAAACCTTTTAAATAGGTAACACTCTCAATATTTTCTGGATCAATAAAACCTGTATCAGCTATAAAACCTCCACCTCTTGAAGAGTTACTTTGTTTAATCACCAAGCCATCAACAACTACAAGACCATACTGATTTCCTAAAATAGTAGTACCTAGTCCTCTTCCTACAAACTGACTCAAATCATCATTAGCTCCTATTTTTATACCTGCAAATTTACCAGCTATAGCATCTTTTACATCAGTATTTGAAGGTATTATTTTATTTCCATCTAAAGTCTCTATAGAGTACCCTAGTCTTTTTTTATCTAGTTTACCATATCCATTATCTACTACTTCTTGTTTATTATTCTCAAGTACCAACTCATCAAGTACCATATTACCGTCAGTCATATATATATTTTTTACAGCACTTTTTGAAACTCTAGATAAAATGGTGTTTTTCCCTACATATCTAAATTCTAGAATTCCACTATTCTGGGCTTCAATCGAAAAATTACCTAAACTATCAGTCACAGTTTGTGTATTGTTACCTCTTGATATTACCGTAACATCCGAAAGATATCCATTTTCATCACTAACCCTTCCATTAATGGTCTTAAATTCTGATGTTAACGATTTGTCAGATTGGATAGCTCTTAAATCAATAAACTTGTCTTTAGAACCTTTAGTAATAGACATTAAAAAATCCGAATTGTATTCTTTATTACTGGACACAACTTTAAGAGGTGATTTAATTTTTAGAAGTTTTGAATCGTAAGTATATCCATCAGAAAATAACAAAACCTCATTTGATTCTGAAACTATTAATTTATTATAGTTAGTTGATCCGTCATACGTTGTATTTTTAAGTTCTTTTTTTAAATCTAACCAATTACTATTTTTAATACTGTAAGTTTCGGTTAAAATGATATCATTACTAAATTTAATAAGGCTAACTTCTGTATTTGAATTATTAAAAAAATACTCATTTAAGTAATCTAAATCATTATCTAAATTTCTATCAATCATACTGTAAGAGGTGTCCCAAAGTAATGTAACTTTTTTAGTAATTTCCTGAGAACTAATAGAGAGGCAGATTGAAATAGCTGTTAGTAGTGATAAATATTTTCTCATATTTTTTTTATAAAATTAATAATAAATCTTTAAACCCAATCTATTGGATTTGTTAAAACATCTATTAACTTTTGTTCTTCAGAATCTTCTTTAGGACTATAATTATATTTCCACTGAACCAAAGGTGGTAAACTCATTAAAATACTTTCAATTCTACCCTTAGTTTTTAGACCAAATAATGTACCTCTATCGTGAACTAAATTAAATTCAACATAACGTCCTCTTCGTATTTCTTGCCAGTTTTTATGTGATTTTTCATAAGTCATGTTTTTTCTCTTTTCAACTATTGGAACATAACTTTCTAAAAAACTATTTCCTACTGCTGTTACAAAATCATATCTATCGTGAATCGAAAACTCATCTGTTTGTTTCAAATAATCGAAAAACAATCCTCCTATACCACGGGCTTCATTTCTGTGCGTATTCCAAAAATAGTCATCACAATTCTTTTTAAAATTTGGATAAAATTCTTTTTGATAAGGATCACAAACATTTTTACAAACCGTGTGAAAATGAACTGCGTCTTCAATAAATAAATAATAGGGTGTTAAATCTTGCCCTCCACCAAACCATTGAGTTACAATTTCACCTTGCGAGTCGTACATTTCAAAATAACGCCAATTGGCATGAACAGTAGGTACAAATGGATTCTTAGGATGTAAGACTAGACTTAACCCACAGGCAAAAAAATCACCTTCATCTACATTAAATTGTTTTCTTAATACTTCTGGTAATTCACCATGAACAGCTGATATATTAACACCACCTTTTTCAAAAATAGCACCATTTTCTAAGACACGAGTTCTTCCGCCTCCACCTTCTTCTCTATTCCAAATATCTTCTTTAAACTTCGTTGCACCGTCTAATTCTTCAATCGTAGAAGTGATCGTATCTTGTAAATGCTCTATGTAATTATAAAATTGATCTTTCATAAAATATTATTCGTTAATTATCTTTACTGTAGCTATTGTTGCTGAGGTAACAGAAAAAGGAATAATAAAAATTACTCCAACAAAAGGAATCAATAAAAACAACATAAACAAAATACCATTCCCAATGGCTATTCCTTTATTTTCCTTAACAAATTGAATACTTTTTTGATAGCTAAAATGTCTTTCTAACGTATAATCCATATTTCCAAAACCAGCAAAATAAGCTTGCATCAAAAACAATAAAATCAGAGAGAAAAATCCAATGAATGGAATTAAGCCCAATAATAAAATTGGAATTGATAACAGCAATTCTCTAAATAAATTCCGACTACTTATCTTTAAGCTTCTGAAAATAAGAGTTAATGGTGAAGAAAGTTGTGTTTGCGATATACCCTCTGTAAAATCATCTTCAATTTTTTTAGAAATTGGCCCCATAAAAGCAGCTGATAGAATCATAACAAGGTGTTTAAATACTATTAATCCTATTGATATTAAAATAATACCACCCAATATCATGCTAACTGTATCGATAGTTTCTTTACCAAAATCCCAACTCCAAAAACTAGCAATATAACTTCCTATGATGTTAGAAAAAGAATAAGAAACTAATATAATGATTAAAAATACCACAACGCTGATGAGCATTGGAATCGCAAAGAATTTCCAAAGTTTCAAACGAGATATAATCTCGTAAGCTTCAAAATACGCTGAAAATCCTTTATAAATTCCTTTTAACATCTCTTTTAAAGCATTGTTTTGTTGATATAAGAGGATTTTTCAAAATCTCTTATGTTAATAGATATAATTGGCACATCTCGAAATAATTGATTTAATTTTAAGACAATTTTTCTTGAGAGATCTGCTTTTTGTTTCTCTGTTCTTCCTTCCATGATGTTTCCAAAAACATGAATAAAATCTAAATCTCCTCCTAATACTAAAGAATATTTAAATGGATTTAAACGAACTTTAATAGCATCTCTTGAAAAAAGACCTGAAGAAAAAGCTGCATCAAAAACATCTTGTAAAAGTTCTTTTGGATCTTTTAATTCTAATATGCTTTCTGAACAATCTACTATAAAATGAGGCATTTTTTTATTTTTAATAATTTCTAATCTTCTCTTTTAGTTTTCAAGATACACCAATTGACTTGGATAGTTTACAACATCTTCAGCTGAAACTATTTGAACAGCGTGTTGTAATTTCTCTTTTATAGATTTTACCCATTGTTTTTGAGTACTATTGGGTGTTTTAAGGAATAACTCTCTTCCAATATGATTATTATGAAGATCCATTAATCTTGGAAGTTCTTCATTGGGAGAGAATTCTTCGTGCCAATCTGTAAACTCCTTAGTCCATAAAATTATTTCGTGATTTTTTCTTGAATACAAACTACACTGCTTGGCGATAAAAATATTCCATAAAGCATGACGAAAAGCATTCGCTTTGTTATGAAATCCATGAGTGTTAGGAAACTCTTTTTGAGAAATTCTTAGAATATCAAAAGTAGCTTTTATAGTAGAAATGAAAAAAAATGGATGTTTAAAAAAAAACAATAGCACACTGTGTAGTTGTTTAAAACGAACTCCTTTTATGACATCCCATAACTGCATATTAAACTTTATATTCTTTTACTGCATCTACAAATGCTTTCGCATTCTCTAATGGAATATTTGGTAAGATTCCATGACCTAAGTTTACAATATATTTATCTTTTCCAAACTCACGAATCATTTGATGTACCATTTTTTTTATTTTTGATGGCGGTGATAATAATCTTGATGGATCAAAATTTCCTTGTAATGTAATATTTCCACCAGATAAATAACGTGCATTTCTGGCCGAACAAGTCCAATCTACTCCTAAAGCAGCTGCTCCAGATTTTGACATTTCATTTAGCGCAAACCAACACCCTTTTCCAAAAGCGATTACAGGAACAAAGTCTTTTAAAGCATCAATAATTTGCTGAATATACTTCCAGGAAAATTCTTGATAATCTGTGGGAGACAACATTCCACCCCATGAATCAAAAACCTGAACAGCATTTACTCCTGCCATTACTTTTGCTTTCAAGTAAGCAATAGTTGTATCTGTAATTTTCTGTAATAACTGATGTGCTGCAACAGGATTTGTAAAACAAAACTCTTTAGCTTTATCAAAATTTTTAGATCCTTGTCCTTGCACTACATAACACAAGATTGTCCAAGGAGAACCAGCAAAACCAATTAATGGTATATCATCATTCAATTTTTCTTTGGTAGCTTTAATAGCCTCCATTACATAACCTAATTCTGATTGTACTTCAGGAATGATAACATTGTCTACACCTTTTTGGTCTCTTACTGGATTTGGCAGATAGGGTCCAAAATCTGGTTTCATTTCCACTTCAATATTCATTGCTTGTGGAATGACTAAAATATCTGAAAATAAAATAGCAGCATCCATACCATATCTTCGGATGGGCTGAACTGTAATTTCAGAGGCCAATTCTGGAGTTCTACAACGAGTAAAGAAATCATATTTCTTTTTAATTTCCATAAACTCTGGTAAATAACGACCAGCTTGACGCATCATCCATACCGGAGGTCTATCCACTGTTTCACCCTTTAAGGCTCTTAAAAATAAATCGTTTTTTATCATCTTATTGAATATTGTCTTTATTTATAAAAGTGATGGTTCCTTCTCTTTTTTCTGTTTTCACAAGATGGTAAGGTTGAGTTATAACCATTGATACCATATCTGTGGGTCCAGGTTTCTTAGTAGTATATAGTATATTTATACCATTCTTTTTAATGATAATATTTTCTATTTCTATTTCAAACCCTCCGGTATTTCTAATCGTATCAAAAACACAAACAAGTAACTCCTCGGAAAAATCAATAGGTTCTTTTGAAAAAGTAGTAGAAACCTTATTTTGTATATCTATTTTCTCTTTGAAAACCTTCCATTCATTTGCATTGCTAATAGTAAAATTACTTTCTGAAATTCCTTCAATACCATTTCCAAACAATGCGCCTTTAGAAACTGCTTGAAAAGTAACTTCTTGAATTTTTGAAGTTTTAGTAATTGTTGATTTACAACCTACCAATACTAGTAAGAATATACTAATTATTCTCATTGTTCTTCTTGAATTTTTTGAAATGATTTATTTACTGCTTTTTCAATCTTAAGAATATCTTCCTCAGAAATAGCAGATGATAAAAACCATGCTTCAAATTGAGATGGTGGTAAAAACACGCCGTTTTTAATCATTTCCCAAAAGAAAACGGCAAACTTATTGGTATCTGATGTTTGAGCTTGTTCAAAATTTGTAACCGCTACTTTCGTGAAAAATGGATTCATCATAGACCCAAACCTGTTTACTGTTACGTCTACATCATATTTTTTGCCTGCATTTAAAATAATGGATTGTATTTTGTCACCTATATGATCAAATTTCTCATACGGATTTTGTCTTTTTAATTCCTTTAGGGTAGAAATTCCTCCTGCCATGGCAATAGGGTTTCCACTTAAAGTTCCGGCTTGATACATGCCTCCTAAAGGAGCAACATTTTCCATAATTTCATTTCTAGCTCCATAGGCACCTACAGGAAAACCACCTCCAATTACTTTTCCTAAACACGTAATGTCTGCTTCTGCTCCAAGAAGCTCTTGTGCACCTCCAAATTTAGAACGAAAGCCTGTCATTACTTCATCTGCAATTAAAAGTGCTCCTTTGGTTTGTAGATACTCTTTTAATTCTTTCAAGAAACCATTCTGAGGGATCACAACTCCCATATTTCCACCTACAGGTTCAATGATTACCCCTGCAATATCTGAATGTTCCTCAAAATGTTTTTTTACACTGTCTAAATCATTGTAAGTTGCAATCAGGGTATTCCTTACAGCCTCTTTTGGAACTCCTTTACTTCCAGGAATACTTAAAGTGGCTAATCCAGAACCAGCGGCAACTAATAATGAATCTTGATGTCCGTGATAACATCCTGAAAATTTAATGATTTTATCTTTTCCTGTAAAGGCTCTAGCTAGTCGAACACCACTTAACACAGCTTCTGTTCCAGAATTTACAAACCTAACTTTATCCATTCCAGGAAACGCATCACAAACTATTTTTGCAAGTGTTATTTCATTTTCTGTAGATGCTCCAAATGAATAGCCATTTTTTAATGCTTTGTGCACAGCTTTCTGAACTTTATTATGGCGATGACCCAAAATCATTGGCCCATATGACAACACTAAATCTACATACTTATTTCCATCAACATCTATAATTTGAGAACCTCTTCCTCTTTTAATAAATAAGGGATTTCCTCCAACAGATGTGAATGCTCTTACGGGAGAATTAACCGCTCCTACAAGATTTACTAGCCCTTTTTCGTATAGTTTTTGAGATTTTTTAAAACCCATTGTTTTTTATTTTTTTAGTCTTATACAATCAAGACCTAATGAAAATACCCGGTCTGTAATCGAGGAGAAAAATTTACTTACTTAATTTTTTTGCAGCTTCTTTTGCAAAATACGTGATAATGATATTAGCTCCAGCTCTTTTGATACTTAATAAACTTTCCATCATCACTTTTTCACCATCTAGCCATCCTTTCTCAGAGGCGGCTTTAATCATTGCATATTCTCCACTTACGTTATATGCTGTAACAGGTACGTCATAAGTATCTTTAAGTGACTTGATAATGTCAAGATAAGCCAAAGCTGGTTTTACCATTATCATATCTGCACCTTCTTCAATATCCAAATCAGCTTCAATAAGTGCTTCATTTGCATTAGCTGGATTCATTTGATAGGTTTTTTTGTCTCCAAATTTTGGAGCTGAGTCTAAAGCCTCTCGAAATGGTCCATAAAAAGCACTTGCGTATTTTGCTGTGTAAGACATAATTGAAACTTCAGTATATCCCGCCTGATCTAACACGTTTCTAATATATCCCACACGTCCATCCATCATATCAGATGGTCCTAAAATGTCAGCACCAGCCTCTGCTTGCGCTAGAGCCATCTTACCTAAAATTTCTAAAGTTTCGTCATTGAGTATCTCTCCATCTACTACAATTCCATCATGCCCATCAGAAGAATATGGATCCATAGCTATGTCAGTCATCAAAACTATGTTTGGAAATTGTTCTTTGATTTTTTGTAATGACTTATTATATAGACTGTCTTTGTTGTATCCTTCTGAAGCGTATTTGTCTTTTTTATCATCACCCAATGAAGGAAATACACAAAACCCTTTGATTCCTAGATCCATGCATTCTTGAATTTCTTTCAACATTAAATCAAGTGAATAACGGTAGATACCTGGCATGGAATCAATTTTCTCCTTTTTCCCTGTACCTTCAATGAGAAATATAGGATAAATAAAGTCATTTATTGACAAGGTCGTTTCTTCCACCATGGCTCTTATAGCCAAGGATTTACGATTTCTTCTTGGTCTTCTTAATTTATTGTACATAATAAAGATTTACTAATTCAATAACACTTTCTACAGTAGGAACTTTAGCAACTTTAACAGTATTAAAATGTTTTCTTGCTTCTTTCGCAGTAGATTCACCAATACAAAATGCTACTGTATCTGTTGTATTTTTTTGTAAGTAACTTTCTATTGTAGAAGGGCTATAAAATAAAACTCCAACAATTTTCTCTGAAACTACCTCTGGACTATACATAGTCTTGTAGGCCTCAACTTCGTTAACTATAATTTCATTTTCGGTTAAAATTTTAGTTAAAGTATCTAAACGTAAATCACTGCAGAAGTAAGTAACACTATTGCCTTTCATTTCTTTGGAAAGGTATTCAGCTAACTTTTCAGCATTCTTTTCAGCATGATTTATAGGTCCTATTTTTTGTTGAATTAACTTCTTAGTTCTTCTGCCTACACAAAAAATATTTTTGAAATTTAATTCATCTTTCGTGAAATTATCTAGCAAGGCTTCTACCCCGTTTTTACTAGTAATAATTACATTTTCTATTGCTTCTTTAACAACTTTTGGAGCGATTCTATTTGATCTTACCTTAATAAAATCTGAACTTTTTGAAGCGATATTATTATGAAATAATTTTGTTTGACTTACAGAAAGTGATTTTGTTGAAAACACACGAGTATTTATTTCTTCTTCAACATCTATATCGTCTATAATCAATTGCTTTCCTCCCCTATCTATAACATAATCTGCACAATCTTGGGCTAAATAACGATGTTTACCTAGAGGGATGGTTTTAGCAACTTCTATTTTCTTTTTTCCATCTTTACTTAATAAAACTCCTTTAAAATTAACTTCCTGTGTTTTTTCATTTACATAAGCAATTGCTCCGATTGGAGCGGTACATCCTCCTTCTAAACGATGTAAAAATTCTCGCTCTATAGATACACATACTTCAGTTTCGTAATGATTTAGTTGTTCGCATGCATCTTTTACATAATCATCTTCAGCCAAAGAAGCCACCATAATAGCTCCTTGAGCTGGTGCTGAAATCATCCAAGAAAGATTTACTGCTCCTGCAGGGCGTTTGCCAATTCTTTCTAAACCCGCAGCTGCAAATACAGCGCCATTCCAATCATTATCTTCTAACTTCTTTAATCGAGTATTTACGTTTCCTCTAAGCGCTACAACTTTATGGGTAGGAAAACGGTTTAACCACATGGCTTTTCTTCGCAAACTACCTGTTGCTATCGTAGCTTCTTTTTGAGCAAAAAATTCTTCAGTATCTTTTAAAACAATAATATCACTGTAATTTGCTCTTTTTAAAACCGCTGCTTGAATAATACCCTCTGGTAAAACAGTTGGAACATCTTTCATAGAATGCACAGCAATATCTATTTCATTATTTAACAAAGCAATATCAAGGTTTCTAGTAAAAACACCTGTAATTCCTAATTCATAAATTGGTTTGTTAAGAACTATATCTCCAGTAGACTTAATAGGAACTACTTCTGTTTCATACCCTAATTCATTCAACATTCGTTGAACTTTATTGGCTTGCCATAACGCTAATTCGCTATCGCGAGTACCTATTCTAATAACTTTCTGCATAGCGTATTGTTATGATTTTCCGAAAACTTTGGACATTATTTGAATACTATCATTCACTGATGTATCTTCTTCTTTCAGATGTTTTACAAACTGAGTTGTAATTTTTTGTATGAATCTATTGGTAAGGATCTCTGCTTGGCTTTCATCAAAATTCTTAATCTTCTTTTTATGAAAATTAATTTCGTCTTTTTGAATTGCCTCTAAAGAATCTTTTAAAGCATTAATAGCTGGCACTAATTTCCTGTTATTTAACCAATCATTAAATTCTTCTTTGTGAACTTCAATAATTTCTTCAGCTTTGGGAACTTCTTTTTGCCTTGTTGATAGGGTTTCTAATGTTATTTTAGACAATTCATCAACGTTCACCAAGGATACGTTTTCAAATTCACTCACTGAGGTGTCTACATTTTCTGGCATTGATAAATCTAGAATTAAAATTTCCTTGTTAGTAGAAAAATGATCTTTAGTAATTGTTGGTGTATCTGAACCAGTAGAAACAATTAAAATATCCGAATTGGCAATTTCTTGCTTAAGGTTATCAATAGTAGAATTTCTGATGGATGTATGTTCTTTAACAAAAGAAATTGCTTTTTCTTCAGTTCTGTTTATTAGGCAAACAGCATTGTTTTTGGTATATTTTGCTAAATTCTTACAAGTATGTCTTCCCATTTTCCCTAATCCAAAAACCAAAATATTTTTTGAATTGTAACTGGGTATGTTTTGAATAATGTATTGAACTGCTGCATAAGAAACAGAAGTAGTCCCTGAACTTAATTGGGTTGTGTTTTTTACTTTTTTGCTAGCTTGTAATACTAAATTTATTAATCTTTCTAAATGTGCATTAATAGTATGATATTTCTTAGCTAACTTAAACGCTAATTTTAACTGACCTACAATTTCATAATCTCCTAAAATTTGACTCTCCAAACCGGTTCCAATCCTGAACAGCTGATTTACAGCTTCATGGTCTTTATATACATTTGATATACGTGCAAATTCCTCTACACTTCCATCAGAATATTTACATAATAATTGAATTAGTTGATAAGGATGCTCTGCAAAACCAGTAACTTCTGTTCTATTACAGGTTGAAAGAATAAAAACACCCTCAAAACCAATTTCTTTAGCTTCTTTTAATAATTTAATTTGATTTTCTTTGGATAAACTATATCTACCGCGAGTATGCGCATCGGCTTTTTTGTAACTAACCCCAATGTTATATAAATTTCTTTGTTGATGATCTAGTTTCATTCACATGTTTAAAAGAAAGTTCAAAAATAAAAAGTAATTATAGATAAAAATGTCGCTAAAAGTACTTTTTATAACGTTCTTTGTTTTTTGAATGCTTTTTATTTTTAAAACATCGATAATATTGTATTTTTGTAGTAGAATCAATAGATACAAACCTGCTTGTGTAGAATCATTCTAAATAAAGGGGTTTTATATAATTTTTTTATGATGTTAAAAAATGTCGCTGGAAGTTCATTCGATGAAATTAACTTAGAAAATGGATTTCATATTCTTGAATTTCAAAACGACAGTGAAGAAACTCTTCGTTTTGAAAGAAATATAGACAGCACTTTCATTCAAATTCATTTTTGTGTGAAAGGAAATTCTAAATTTTTATTTAATAACGGAAATTATACTTTTGATGTATTAGACAAACGCTCTATCATACTATACAACCCTCAGAGAAATTTACCTATAAATCTAGAAATATTTCCAAAAACTGTTTTAGTATCTCTTCTTATTTCTATTGAAAAGTTTCATTCTTTATTTTCTAAAGAAGCTAGTTATATCCCTTTTTTGAGTGAAGAAAATAGCAATAAAAAATACTATGATGATGTAGAAATAAAACCAATGGTTTTACTTGTTTTAAATCAAATAATTAATTCAAGTATTAACAGCTCTATAAGAGACTTGTATATCAAAGGAAAAATTTATGAATTATTAAGTCTTCATTTTCAAAAAGATGATTCTAATTTAGGAGAATATTGTCCATTTTTAGTTGATGAACAAAATGTACTAAAAATTAGAAAAGCAAAAGACATTATCATTGCAAACTTAGCAGAACCCCCGACCTTACAAGAATTAGCAAATGAAATTGGGCTTAATATTAAAAAATTAAAAGAAGGTTTTAAACAAATATATGGAGATACTGTTTTTAGTTTTTTATTCGATTATAAGATGGAACATGCAAGACGCCTTTTAGAGAGTAATCAACATAATGTAAATGAAGTAGGCCTGAAGGTAGGTTATAGTTCATCCAGCCATTTTATAGCTGCTTTTAAGAAGAAATTTGGCACAACACCAAAGAAATACGTAATGTCTCTAAATAATTAACTAGCAGCAATTTTTAACAACAACCAATACGAAATCATTGAAACAACTTACACATAAAGATATTCAAAACCAGCACAAACAATTTCCAATTACTATTGTCTGTGATGCCATTAGAACTCCAGAAAATATAGGAATGTGTTTTCGTGTTGCAGAAAGTTTTGGTGTTTCAAAAATATATTTACATGAAAGTTCTCCAGCAACAGAAAACAGCAATGTCAAAAGAACTGCTAGAAATACTATTAATCAAGTAGCGCATTCTACTTACACAAGTTTTAATAATAGAATTCAAGAATTAAAAGAAGAAGGAAATACAATTATTGGTATAGAAATTACTGATAAAAGTATTGATATTCAAAATTTTAATTTTAAGAATCATAAAAAAATCGTATTACTTTTGGGAAGCGAAAGAAATGGTATTGAAAACATAGATCATATAGATTATAGCGTCTCAATACCTATGTATGGAACAAATTCTTCTATGAATGTAATTCATAGTTTAAGTATTGCTTTGTATGAAGCAACAAATCAATTGAAATAGTACTGTTAACTTAATATTTACTGAAATAAATTCAGCACAAGAATGAAAGGAGTTTTACTTATTAATTTAGGATCACCAGATACAACAGAAACAAAAGACGTCAAACGCTATTTGGGAGAATTTTTGATGGACGAACGAGTAATTGATGTTGCTTATTGGAAACGTTTTTTACTTATAAAAGGAATAATTTTGCAAATTAGACCAAAAAAATCTGGAGCAGCTTATAAAAAAATTTGGTGGGATGAAGGATCTCCACTAGTAGTAATATCTGAGAGGTTTTCTAAAAAAGTTACTAAAAAAGTCGAAATCCCTGTAAGTTTGGCCATGAGATATGGCTCAATGAGTATGGAAAAAGGTTTTAAAGAACTAACTGACCAAGGCGTAGATGAAATCTTATTAGTACCATTGTACCCTCACTACGCCATGTCTTCCTATGAGACAGTAACTGTAAAAGCTGAACAAATTGTAGCTAAAGAATATCCAAATATAACTATGGATATTTTACCTACCTTTTACAACAAACCTGAATATATAAAAGCAATGAGCGATAATATCAAAAAACACCTAAATGGCTTTGATTATGATCATATATTGTTTTCTTATCATGGTATTCCTGAACGTCATATTAGAAAGTCAGACCCTACAAATAATCATTGTAAGTTAGATGGTAGTTGTTGTGAGCGCAATTCTGTAGCACATCATACTTGTTACAGACACCAGTGTTTTGAAACTACTAAAGGAATTGTAAAAATATTAGGCCTAAAAGAAGGAACTTACAGTAATTCTTTTCAATCTCGTTTATTAAAAGATCCGTGGCTGAAACCATATACTGATTTTGAATTAGAAAAATTTCCTGAAATAGGAAAGAAAAAAGTAGCAGTCATTACTCCTGCTTTTGTTTCTGACTGTCTAGAAACTCTGGAGGAAATCGCTATGGAAGGAAAGGAAGATTTCTTAGAAGCAGGTGGAACTGATTATAAGCATATACCATGTATGAACGATAATGATGAATGGGTCGATGTTATGGTGAATTGGATTAATAATTGGGAAAATAAATAATATTTTGGTGATCACTCGCCATTAACAACCTTTGAACCTAAATTATAATACATGGATATTTCATACATAAAAGCATTACATATTATTTTTGTAGTTACTTGGTTTGCTGGATTATTTTATATTGTCAGATTGTTTATTTACTTCGCTGAGGCAGATGAAAAAGAAGAACCAGCTAAGGGTATTTTACAAAATCAATACAAGGTTATGAGCAAACGCCTTTGGTATATTATTACCTGGCCATCAGCAATTCTGGCAAGTTTCTTTGCCTTTTGGATGCTTTATCTAGTTCCCTCTTATTTACTAATGCCGTGGATGCATGTTAAACTGTCATTTGTTTTAGCTTTATATTTTTACCATGCTGGGTGCCATAAAGTGTTCATACAACAACAAAAAGGAATCGTAAAATTTACTTCTTTTAAATTAAGGATATGGAATGAAGTAGCTACTATTTTATTATTTGCTATTGTATTCTTAGTCGTTTTAAAAAGTACAATTTCTTGGGTATGGGGAGTTATTGGAATTGTTTTATTTGGGATTTTAATGATGTTAGGAATTAAACTTTACAAAAACATTCGAAAAAAGAATAACTGGGAAAATTAAAAATATATTTAAATGACTTAATGTTTAAATCACACAATGTCTTTTATAGTTTTATACTTTGCTCAAAGGGTATCCGATTTACAATACTTCTCCCTAGGGTAACTTCATCTGCATATTCTAGTTCATCCCCCACAGATATACCTCTTGCTATTGTAGAGGTAGTGATTGCATATTTTTCTATTTGTTTGAAGATATAAAAATTAGTTGTATCTCCTTCCATGGTAGAACTTAATGCAAAAACCAATTCTTTGACTTCATTGTTTTTTACTTTTTGTATCAAACTTTCTATCTCTAAATCTTGAGGTCCAACACCTTCAATTGGTGAAATTTTCCCCCCTAAGACATGGTACAATCCACTGAATTGAGAAGTATTCTCAATGGCCATAACATCTCGTATATCCTCAACAACACAAATAATAGAAGAATCTCTTTTAGGATTATTACAAATTTCACACAATATAGTATCGGATATATTATGACACTTCTCACAAGTTTTGACCTCTGTTCTCAACAACTTTAGGGATTCTGTTAAATAATTGGTATTTTCAACAGGTTGTTTTAATAAGTGTAGCACTAACCGTAATGCAGTTCTTTTACCAATACCTGGTAAACGCGCTACTTCATTTACTGCATTTTCAAGAAGTTTTGATGAAAAATCCATGAAAGTAAAATTACGAATTATGAATGACGATTTAACTAAAAAAAAGAAAAGATAATCACAGAGTTTATCTTTTCAGTCTTTCTATTATTTTTCTATTATCTAAATTCTAAAAAACATATATTCGTATTCATTTATAGAAATTTTTAACAATGAAACCTTTACATATATTACTCTTAATTGTTGGATATTTTAGTGTACTACTATTTATTTCATTTATTACAGGAAGAAGGGCAAACAACAATACATTTTTTAAAGCAAATAATTCATCTCCATGGTATTTAGTAGCATTTGGTATGATTGGTGCATCACTTTCTGGCGTAACCTTCATCTCTGTTCCTGGTTGGGTAGAAAACCAAAGTATGAGCTATATGCAAATGGTATTGGGCTATATTGTTGGGTATGCTATTATTGGATTAATTTTATTGCCATTATATTATCGATTAAATCTAACGTCTATCTATACTTATCTTCAAGATAGATTTGGGAGATATTCCTATAAAACTGGAGCTTCATTTTTTTTATTATCTAGAACTATTGGTGCAGCGTTTCGTTTATTTTTAGTTGCAAATGTATTACAATTACTATTATTTGATGACTTCGGAATTCCGTTTTGGCTAACAGTAACCATTACTATTTTATTAATTTGGTTATATACTTTTAAAGGAGGAATTAAAACTATTGTATGGACTGACACACTACAAACATTGTTTATGCTTATTGCTGTTGGGGTCTGTATTTATACCATTTCTAATGAAATGAATATTTCAAATATTTTGAGTTATGTTGCTGATAATAAGCTGTCTGAAACTTTCTTTTTTGAAGATTATAAAGCTGGAAATTATTTTTGGAAACGATTCTTCTCTGGAGCTTTTATAGCCATTGTAATGACAGGATTAGACCAAGATATGATGCAGAAAAATCTAAGTTGCAAAAACTTAAAAGATGCACAAAAGAACATGTTTTGGTTTACCATTGTTTTGGTGATTGTTAATTTTTTCTTTTTAGCATTGGGAGTTTTATTAACAGATTATGCTCAGCAAAATGGAATTGATGCACATAAAGATGAACTCTTCCCTATTATTGCCACAAAAGGATCTCTAGGCTTGGCTACTGCAATGTTTTTTCTATTGGGTTTAATTGCTGCAGCTTACTCAAGTGCAGATTCGGCATTAACTTCATTAACCACATCATTTAGTATTGACATTTTAGAAATAAACAAGAAAAAAAATACTCAAAAACAAGAAAATATTAGAAAAAAAATACATGTTTTATTTTCAGTTATACTCATAGCTGTTATTTTAATTTTCAAGTATTTTATTGCAGATGAAAGTGTTATTGCAAAAATATTCACATTTGCAGGCTACACCTATGGCCCTTTATTAGGATTATATGCATTCGGACTTTTTACAAAATTTAAAGTTAAAGATAAAGCTGTTCCCTTCATTTGTATTATTTCTCCTTTACTAACATTATTAACCAACTATATAACTATTAATTATTTTGAATTTGATTTTGAATTTTTTGTTCTAGTATTAAATGGGTGCTACACATTTATTGGCTTAATTTTATTTAATAAAGGAAATAAATTACCTACAAGAAGAGTCGTTAACTAAAAAAATATCATTATGTATTTTGGAATTCAACAAAAAAGATCTTCAAAACTTGATTTTTTTTCTTTTGTATTTTAAAATCCTTTGTATTTTTACCTTCATAACTAATATGAAATGTCAAAAGATCTAAGTAACTACAGAAAATCTTACGAAAAACAAGAGCTATTGGAGAGTAATTGCCCTAAAAACCCACTAGATTTATTTCAAAAGTGGTTTTTACATGCAGATAGTTCTGATAGTGTAGAGGAAACAAATGCAGTTACCTTAAGCACTATTGGAAAAGATGGTTTTCCTAAAAGCAGGGTAGTGTTATTAAAAAAATATACTCAAGATGGATTTGTTTTTTACACAAATTACAATTCCGAAAAAGGACAAGCAATCACAGAAAATAATCATATTTGTTTATCATTTTTTTGGCCTGCTTTAGAACAACAAATTATTATCAAAGGAAAAGCAGAAAAACAAGCTGAGAACTTATCTGATGATTATTTTAAATCTAGACCCGACGGAAGTAAATTAGGTGCTTGGGCCTCTAACCAAAGTAGTGTGGTAAATTCTAGAGAAGAATTAGATAAACAGCTTAAAAATTATCAACAAGAGTTTAAAAGCAAAGAGATTGAGCGCCCACCTCATTGGGGTGGTTTCTTAGTAAAGCCTGTTTCTATAGAATTTTGGCAAGGAAGACCCAATAGAATGCATGACAGAATTCTTTATACCTTGTTAGAAGATTTCTCTTGGAAAACTGAAAGATTGGAACCTTAATTTTTATATTTACAAAATCTAAATTATCACCGTGTGAAAACACTATACATTGTTAGACATGCTAAATCCTCTTGGGAGTATCAGGGAATTAATGACATAGACAGACCTTTAAAAAAAAGGGGGATTAAAGACGCCTATTTAATGTCTAAGTTTCTGTCCAAAAAAATCAATAAACCTGATGTATTTATTTCAAGTGTTGCAAACAGAGCACTTCATACCAGTGTTATATTTTGTCAAAATTTCAACTACCCACTTTCAAACCTTAAAATCAAAAAAGAATTGTATAGCTTTAGTGACGGGTACCTTGTAAAAACAGTAAAAGCCCTTGACAACAGTTTTGATTCCGCTATTATTTTTAGTCATGATCATGGAATTAACACTTTTGTAAATAAATATGGGAGCAAGCCAATAACTCATGTTAGTACCTGTGGGGTCATTGGATTAAAATTTGAAGAAAAACACTGGAAAGACATAAAAAAAGGGACAACTATCATGACTGAATTTCCTAAAAATCATAAGTAGGAAGAAGATGTGTAGCCATAACTTTTATTTCATCTGAAGGCAAGAATACCATAAAAAAAACCTTAAAATTGGTGCTTTTTTAAAAAAGATCTGATTAAAGTATCAAAGTGATCATTCTCTCCAAAATTTGTAGACATCTTCAAATAACTTAATGAAGAAATCTTGTCAGATAATCTCATGTAATCTTTTTCAGTGGTTAAAAGTATTTTCTTTTCTGATGTTATTGAAGAATACTTTGCTGTGATAACATCTATTTCTTTTAAAGTAAATTGATGATGGTCTGAATATTTTAAGTGATGAACTTTATTATCCTTTGCTTTTAAAAATGAAACCAATGGTGTTGGATTGGCAATACCAGTAAGGAGTACTATTTCATAATTAATCAAAACTTCCAACGGAATACTTGAGTTACCTGAGGTTTTGTTATGATAACTAATGTTAGAGAAAAAGACATGCTGTTTTAATGTTGTTTTTAATTTTCTTCTAATGTCTTGTTTTATTTCTGGAGATAGGTTAATTGGACATTTGGTCACTATGATAATATGAGCTCTTTTAGCACCTACTCTACTCTCTCTTAAATTTCCAGAGGGCAAAACAAAATCATCAGAATATAAATCATCAAATTTTGTTAATAAAATATAACAGTTAGCCTTTACTTTTCGGTGCTGAAATGCATCATCTAACAAAACTAAATCAAGTGGGTGTTTTTTTTGAAGTTCTTGAATACCGTTCACACGATTTTCATCAACTGCTACATGTATTTTTGGGAATTTTTTATAAAATTGCAGGGGCTCATCCCCAACATCCTGAGAAGTATGAGCATCGTTAATCAAAACAAACCCGCTTGTTTTTCTTTTATACCCTCTACTTAAAACCCCAACTTTAGTGTCGTTTTGTAAAAGTTTTATTAAATATTCTATCTGTGGTGTTTTTCCTGTTCCTCCAACACTCAAATTTCCAACAGCAATGACAGGAATGTCAAAGCTTTTAGATTTAAATAAACCAACATCGTAAAAACAATTACGAATTCTAGTAACAAAATCATATACAAGAGTTAATGGAAACAATAAAAATCGAAATAAACTCACAAACTATATTTTAAATGAAAAATCCTGAAAGTGCAATATTAACACGAAAATACAATAAAAATTTTCTTCTTTTTTTTATCTACTAAATTGAAAAAAGTTACCAGGGTATTTCAGACATTTTTGAATTAAAATGGTAACTTTGAGAATGTTGAATTTCTATTTAATGAGATTCGCAAGAGAGTTTTACTTTAGAGATAGAAATTTTAATGAAACAACCTTTAGAAAAAAATGAGTATGACCATAAAAAACGTAAGTGACTATCTAGAAAAAATAGCTCCACTTGATCAGGCAGAAGATTTTGATAATGTGGGTTTATTAATAGGTAATGAAACTACAGAAGTAAAAGGAGTTCTAGTTACATTAGATACTCTGGAAGAAACTATTAATGAGGCCATTAAAAAAAAATGTAATTTAATTATTAGCTTTCATCCTATAATTTTTAATGGTTTGAAAAAGATCAATGGAAATTCTTATGTTGAAAGGGTAGTTTTAAAGGCAATACAAAATAATATTGCTATTTATGCTACACATACTGCTTTAGACAATAGTAGAGTTGGCGTAAGCGCTAAAATGTGTGAGGTTTTAGGGTTAGAAAACTACCACGTATTACTTCCAAAAGAAGACGATAATATTGGCATGGGAATGATAGGAGATTTACCCAAACCAATGCTTGAAGAAGATTTTTTAAAGTTTACTAAAAAAACTTTTAAAACCAATGGGATTCGTTTTTCGAATAAAACAGGAAAGTATATTAAAAAAGTAGCCGTTTTGGGTGGGTCTGGAAGTTTTGCTATCTCTAATGCAATTCAAGAAAAAGCAGATGTTTATATCAGTGCAGATTTTAAGTATCATGATTTTTTTAAAGCTGAAGGTAAAATCTTATTAATTGATGTTGGTCATTATGAAAGTGAACAGTTTACAAAAAACCTTTTGGTTGAGTATCTTACAAAAAAATTCACTAGTTTTGCAGTCATTTTATCAGAAAAAAGTACAAATCCAATTTATTATTTATAAACATGGCAAAGAAGAAAGAAGTTACTGTAGAAGAAAAGTTAAGAGCACTTTATGACTTACAATTAATTGATTCTAGAATAGATGAAATAAGAAATGTAAGAGGAGAATTACCTTTAGAAGTTGAAGATTTACAAGATGAAGTAACAGGTTTAAATACTAGGATTTCTAATTTATCTGAAGATGTTTCAAACTTAGAAACAGATATCAATAACAAGAAACTAGCCATTGAAGAATCTATTACTTTAATGAAAAAATATGAAGAGCAACAAAAAAATGTTAGAAATAACAGAGAGTTTGACTCTTTGGCAAAAGAGACTGAATATCAAGAATTAGAGATTCAGCTATCTGAAAAACGCATAAAGGAGTTTCAAGCTAAAATTGAACAAAAAAATGAAGTAATAGCTACTACTAATGAAAAGCTGGAGAAACAACAAGTTCATCTAAATCATAAAAAAGCTGAACTGGATACTATCTTAAAAGAAACTGAAAAAGAGGAAAAACTGTTGTTAGATAAATCTAAAGAATTTTCAGCTTCTATTGATGGTCATTTATTAACTGCCTATACTAGAATCAGGAATAAGGTTAAAAATGGACTAGCGGTAGTATCTATTGAACGAGGTGCTTCTGGCGGTTCTTTCTTTACAATTCCACCACAAATTCAATTAGAAATTGCTAACAGAAAAAAAATCACAATTGATGAGCATAGTGGACGAATCTTAATTGATGCCGGATTAGCCGCGGAAGAAAAAGAAAAGATTGATAGTCTTTTTGCATAAAAAAAACTATAATTCAAATTAAAAAAACTCAGACTACACAGTCTGAGTTTTTTTTATTTAATACAAATTACATTAATAATCTAATGACCTTAAATAAGCTAATTTAGATTTCCATACGTTCAATCCTTTCTTGTAAGTATCTATATTTTTATGCACGCTTTTCACCATTGGATTATTATCCGAAGCATTGGAGAAAAAACTTAAATTATTTTCTAATTGTTGGATTTCACGAATAGATTCATCGATTTTTTTCCTGATAAATATAAGTTCAGAATCTAATTTTCTAGTATCATTATTTGCAAGATATCCATTTATAATATTTTTAAATTTCAATAAAACAATTTCGCTTTTGTCTAAAGAAAGCTTTGATAATAGATTATCTATGAACTTATTAAATTTGACATCTACTGCTTTAGAACCCTTGGGAGTATTTCCTAACTGACTCCAACTGTTCATAAGATTAGTTAAAGTATCTTTAGTTGTATAATCTTCAGCTTTAAGACTCTCCATAAAGGTGTTTTTTTTATTTATTATTTCCTTTTGCTCATCACTTAATGCATTTTTTTGATTGTGATAACGATCAAAATAATGATTACAAGATGTCTTAAATTTATTCCAAATATCATCTGAAAATTTTCTAGGGACATGTCCTATCATTTTCCAATCAGATTGTATCTTCTTGAACGTATTTGTCGTAGCTTCCCAATCTTCACTATCTTTAATTGATTCTGCTATTTTAATAAGCTCTAATTTTGCTTGAAGATTATTTTGTTGGGTGTTTTTTTGTTGTTTGTAAAACTTATTTTTCTCTTGATTAAATTGCTTGGTTGCATCTTTAAACTTTTTCCAAATAGATTCACTTTTTGAATAAGGTAATTTACCCGCATCAAAATATTTATTCCTCAAAGCATCAATATCTTTAATACTTTTCTGCCAATCATTATGAGTCTTATTTTTTGAGGAATCATAAGAAAGAATCTGATCGATAATTAACATTTTAGCTTCAATAATTATAACGTATTGAGATTTCATACTTCTAAAATGATCGTGTCTTTTATCATGAATGATTTTGGTAGCTGCACTAAATTTATCCCAAACTTCGTCTCTTAGTTCTCTGGCCACGGGACCAATATCTTCTTTCCAGGTTTTGTGTAATTCCTGTAATTCTTTAAATGCAGCATTAACATCTTGCATTTCAGCTAGTAATTCAGCTTTTTTAATTAGTTTTAATTTCTCTTCTAAATTATTCTTAAAATCTAAATCTCTAAAATCATTACTCAAATGTAATAGATCATAAAAACGCTCAACATGATGGTGAAATATTTTCCAAGTATCATTGTATTTTGTTTTTGGAACAGCACCAATTGATCTCCAAATATTTTGCAAATCCTTAAATTGCTTATACATTGTTTTCGTATCTGCATTTTCTATCAAAGATTTAAGATCATCAATTACCTGAACTCTCTTTTCTAAATTTTCTTTTAATTGTTTTTCTAAATTTGAATAGTGAGTGTCTTTTTGTTTTTTATAATCTGAAAGTAATTTGTTGTATTTTAATTTTATAGGGTGAGAATATTGAAAGTCTATTGAATTTCCTCCCTCAGCTAGAAATACTGATTTTTTTTCTGCTAAAAGTGCCCCAAATTTGATATTAAAAGCACCTTTAATTGCTTCTACTGAAGATTTAATATGTTGAATTTTTTGAGTATTTATTAGATTCTCTAGAGCATCTGTAAGCTCTTGCAAGGTTAACTTATCGTATGCTATAATTTCTACTTCTTTACTAGACTTTTCTTGTTCAGTAATTTCCTCAACCTCATCATCATTATCATTATCATTTAATAAATTATCTTCAATAGGAGATACAGGAGTTTTATCAACCTCATCTATTTCTTTAGCATCAAGAACTTTTGAATCCTCTATTACTTTGTCTGAAGTAATATTTTTTGAAACTTCACTTTTCACTTCAGCTTCTTGACTTTCAATTTCTTTATTGGTTTTATCTGAAATAACTTCATTTTCATTTGTTGTTTCAAGAACCTCCTCTTTTATTTCGGTTATTTTTTTAAGATTATCTTTATTCGATTCTAACATATCTACAATGTTTAAAGTTCCTTTAATATTGATGATAAAGATAGCGATGTCTTACTAAACAACAAAAGAATAATAAAATGATTCAAAAACTATTTATTCCATATTCTCCAAGACTCCTCTGCTTGTAACTCTAACATTTCAAATCCATTTTTAATTTGAGTTCCACGTTTTTTACCTTCAGTTAAAAATGCTGTTTCAACTGGATTATAAATTAAGTCGTACAACAAGTGTTTATTTGTTATAAATTGATAAGGAATCATTGGCTTTTCATCAATCTTTGGAAATGTTCCTAAAGGAGAAGTATTAATAATTAGAAAATATTCTTTTAGTAGTTTATCTGAAAGATCAGCATAAGATAATTCTCTTTCACCATTAGGACTCCTAGAAACTTTATAGTAATCAATTTTTAATTTCCTTAACACATAGGCTACAGCTTTTGAAGCACCTCCAGTTCCTAAAATTAAAGCTTTTGTATGATGAGTTTTTAAAAGAGGAACAATAGATTTCTCAAAACCAAAAACATCTGTATTATACCCTACTAAAACTCCTCTCTTTGTGAATTTAATTGTATTAACCGCACCAATTTCATTAGCTACGGGATCTACCTCATCTAAATGATTAAAAATCGACTCTTTATAAGGAATAGTTACATTACAGCCTCTAAGAGAGGCTTTAAACTGATTAACTATTTCAGGAAAGTCTTTTATTTTTTCAATATCAAAATTGACATACTTATGATTTATCAATTGAAGCTTCGTAAACTTATCTGAAAAATAGTTTTTAGAAAAAGAATATGAAATATTCTTTCCGACCAATCCAAAAAGGTTATTATTTAATTTTTTTTCCATATAAATCTATTACTAGTATCAAGCTTAGCCCCAATAAAATATACAATATAGCGAACCAGGTTGAAGTATCTGACATGTCTGGAATGAATCGTTGGTAATTTTCAATGATTTGATTTCCGTTTCGATCTATTACTATTTGTTGATTTTCTAGTTTAAAAATCTTTTCCTTCCATGGCCAAACAATCCCTAAAGACCCTGAGATAAAGCCAATAATTATAGCATTAACTAGTTGGCGACACCGTTTTAAAACATAACCTAATACATGAGATAATGAGACTAACCCAAAAGCAGAACCAGCTGTAAAAACTCCAATAATTTTTAAATAATATATTTTAGTTGGATCTTTTAAAAAATCAAAATTAAATGATAGTATATCTTTGATAACGCCAGACAAAACATTCACGGAGTCTACCAACAATAATACATAATTTCCCAGTAAAATTAAAATAAATGAGCCAGATAGTCCCGGTAAAGTCATTCCTGAAACACCTATAATTCCACAAATAAAAACAAACCATAAATTATCATTTTCATTTGCAGGAGAAAGAAAGCTAATTCCTAAACCAGTTAAAATACCAATAATTACAAAAATTATTTTTTTTAAATTCCATTCACCAAAATCTTTAGCTATATAATATATAGATCCAATAATCATTCCAAAAAACCAACTCCAAACATACAGCTCAAAGTTCTTTAACAAAAAATCCAACAGAAGAGAAACACTAAAATAACTAAACACACTTCCAGAAATAATAATAAGTAAGAATTGTGAGTTTGTATAGTTAAGAAAACTTTTTACTCTTCCATTTAAAATCAATTTAAGAGCTTTTAAATTTACTTTCTGAAATGAATAAATTAATTCCTCATAAAAACCTAATACAAAAGAAACAGTTCCCCCAGAAACCCCAGGAACTTTATTTGCTGCACCCATAATTATTCCTTTAAAAAAAAGAATTAATTTTTTTGTAAAGTTTCTTTCTTTATGCATTACTCTTTTTTTACTGCTAGTTGTTCTAATAACAATATAAGAGCAAAACCAATTATTGCAAGTAGTGCAGCCATCAGTAATTGTGAATCACCATCAAATGACATTGGGGAAACGCTTGTTGTATTAAATGGGACCTCAACTCCTTTTGAATTAGTCCTCCATGAAATTGTTTCTTTCCAGGGCCAAATTTTATTTAAAGAACCAATTATAAAACCGATTAAAATTGCCAAAGTGTAATTTTTATATCTTGAAAACAACCATTTCAAAAGCCTAGAAAAAGTTAATAATCCTAAAACAGCTCCAGTCATAAAAACAGCAATACTAAAAATATCTTTTGTATTTAGAGCATTTAAAACAGGCTTATAAGCTCCTAAAAGCACCAAAATAAAAGAACCAGAAATACCTGGTAAAATCATAGCACAAATAGCAATCATCCCTGCCAAAAATAAAAACCAAGGAGAGGAATTTTGAGACATCATTGGATTTAAGGTTGTTATATAATAAGCAAATAGTAATCCAAAAATCAGATATAAAAAACTTCTAATATTCCATATTTTTATTTGTTTCCCTATAAAAATGACACTAGCTAACACCAAACCAAAGAAAAAAGACCAAATTAGTATAGGATGATTCTCCAGCAAGGTTTCTATAAGCTTTGCAAGGGATAAAATACTTAATAAAATACCCATAAAAAGAGCACATAAAAAACTACCATTGACCATCTTCCAAACTTTTTTGTAACCCTCTTTTCTCAATACAGTAAATAGACTTAGATTAAAACTACTAATAGAATGAAGAAGTTCTTCATAAATTCCTGAGATAAAAGCAATTGTTCCACCAGATACCCCAGGCACAACATCAGCAGCTCCCATTGCCATTCCTTTTATGGAAATAATTATAAAGTCTTTTAATGATCTTTTCATATTTAATTTATTTACAATAACGAAGATACTTGAAAAAGTAAAAATAAGCTCGATAATAAAAAAAACTGAAAAATTTTTTCAGTTTTTTTATTATTTGAAAGAAAACAAGTTAACCTAAGAACTCTACTCCATTGCTTTCTTATAGTTGGATAGTAATTCTATAACTTTTGAATTCACAAATACTGATGGAAAAAGCTCTTTCATGATAATATGCATGTCAAAATCTATCTTCATCCCATTTAAAAGACGAGTTAATCCATCATTTTCATTATCAAACACAAAAGATAGTCCAGAAAGTCTGTATTCAATTTCTGCAGCATTTTTGTTTGTGTCTTGTGCAGAAATTAATACTTCGTATGCAGCTTTAAAATTACCAATAAACAAAAGTAAATCAGATAATGCAGTATAGATTTCTGTTGAACAATCATTTAACTCTATACATTTCTCAAGTCCTCTAATTCCCTCATCAAAAAAATTTAATTTAATATTTATATCAGAATATTTTCTCCAATAAAAAACATTGAAATCATCAATTTTTAATGCCTTAGAAATATAGTATAGTGCTTTTTGATAATCTTTTTGCTCATAATAAGCTTCAGTTAATAAAATCCATCCTTTATCTAAAAAAGGATCTTCATGAACTGATTTTTTATAGAAATTTATGGCAGTGTCTAGCTTTTTTAGTTTCTGGTAACATTCTCCAATTCTTACATATGCAAAAGCTGTTGGATCATCTAATTCTAGTGTTAGCATGTAATTTTTGATGGCCTCCTCTAAATTACCAAGTTTTTCATGTGTTTTTGCTTTTTCAAGATACCCACCAATAAAAGATTCGTCAATTAATACCGCGTAATCAAAACAAGTTAAGGCTTCTTTATATCTTTTTAACACAAAATATTGACGCCCTAATTGATGCCAAGCTACCTCACTGTAGGGACTTTTATCTAAAAAAGCATTTAAGAAAATAATTGCTTTTTCATGGTTTTTTTGCATATCGAAGCAATAAACAACATTATACAATGAGGAATAATCTTCATAATCTACATCTATACATTTTGCAAAACTTAGTCGAGCCTTTTCAAAATCATCTAGATATAAATATTCCATCCCCATCATAGACCAAATATCTACTTTATCTTCTGCATGAAGAATTGCAATTTTAAGATTTTTAATTGCCTTTTCGTGATTACCGTTTTTAGAAAGTATTGTTGCTTTCTGAATATAAACCTCCTCATTAGAGGGCGCTAACAACTGAATTCTTCTGAGTTTCTGTGAAGCCTTTTCAAGTTTATTATCAAATATTAAGATTTCGACGTCTAACAATTTTAAATCAATAGAAGTTGGATGCTGCTCCAAGCCTAGTTTTACGGCTTTTTTTGCAAGGGAATGTTTTCCTGTATCTAGGTAGTGAACTATAATTTCTTCAAACTCTACCAAATCAAAAAAATAAATGCTATTTGTTTTTAGCATTGATTCAAACTTAGACAATGACATATGCACTTGTGATTTGAATTACATAATAAATTTACAATTCATAATAGGTTAATGGTTCGAAGTGATTTTTTTGTTTTCAACAATTTAATTAACAATCAAAAATATATAGAAATTCATTTGAAGCCTTAAATTTTTGCTCATCTCTTTTTTTGTAGTATTTTTGTCTAACTTTAGTATAAAAGCTAAATTGAAATATTTCTCATGAGCAAAAAAGTTTTACTAAACTCAAAAGAAATTGAAATAATTCTTCATCGGTTAGCGTGTCAGCTAATTGAAAACCATAATGATTTTTCAGATACAGTTCTTATTGGTTTGCAGCCAAGAGGAAGTTATTTAGCAAATAGGTTGGCAAATATTTTAACGAATGATTATCATATAAAAAATATAAATATAGGGCTTCTCGATATTACGTTTTACAGAGACGATTTTAGACGAAGAGATGAACCGTTAGAGGCTACCAGCACACAAATCGATTTTTTAATTGAAAATAAAAATGTTGTTTTAATCGATGATGTTTTATTTTCGGGAAGAAGTGTTAGAGCTGCTTTAACTGCCATTCAATCTTATGGACGACCCAAAAATGTAGAACTTTTAGTATTAATAGACAGAAGGTTTAGCAGACACCTCCCAATACAACCAACATATAAAGGGAGGCAAGTTGATGCAATTAATGAGGAAAAAGTAATTGTTCATTGGAAAGAATTACATTCTAAAGATGCAATTTATATAGATAACAAATAATTATGAAGCAGTTAAGTGTAGAACATTTATTGGGAATTAAATACCTAAACAAGAATGATATCAACCTTATTTTTGAAACTGCTAATCACTTTAAAGAAGTTATCAATAGACCTATAAAAAAAGTTCCCTCCCTTAGAGACATTACTATAGCTAACTTATTTTTTGAAAACAGTACAAGAACAAAATTATCTTTTGAATTAGCTGAAAAAAGACTCTCTGCTGATGTAATTAATTTTTCTGCAAATCAGTCCTCTGTAAAAAAAGGTGAATCATTAATTGATACCGTTAACAACATATTAGCTATGAAAGTTGATATTGTTGTCATGAGGCATCCTAATGTGGGAGCTGGAGTTTTTTTATCAAAGCATGTTAATGCGAAAATAATTAATGCTGGTGATGGAACTCATGAACACCCAACTCAAGCCTTGTTAGATAGTTATTCGATTAAAGAAAAACTAGGAAGTATTAAAGGGAAAAAAATTATAATTGTCGGAGATATTTTACATTCAAGAGTTGCGCTTTCTAATATTTTTGCACTAAAGCTCCAAGGGGCTGAAGTAAAAGTTTGTGGGCCAACAACCTTAATTCCAAAACATATCAAGAGTCTAGGAGTTGGAGTAGAAACAAATATTAAAAAAGCACTTGAATGGTGTGATGTTGCAAACGTTCTTAGGGTGCAACATGAAAGAATGGATATCAACTATTTCCCGTCTTCAAGAGAATACACACAATTATTTGGAATTAATAATAAAATTCTAGATAATCTTGGAAAGAAAATTACAATTATGCACCCTGGACCTATTAATAGAGGTGTTGAAATCACCAGCGAAGTCGCAGACTCTGATCAATCAATTATTTTAAATCAAGTAGAAAATGGTGTCGCGGTAAGGATGGCTGTAATTTATTTACTAGCCCAACAGGTAAAAAGATAAACATGAAAATTGTTGAAAATGATCAATATACCTTGATCTCTGTAGAAAAATCCTCATTTAATGAACTTAATTCAATAGTACACGATGTAAATTCTAATCACATACTAATAGAACTTCATGAAGACATTCTAGATGTTAAAAATAAAATTACTTTCTTTTTAAAAACTGCGCTAGATTTAAAAGCAAAGAATAAATCGTTTGTAATTATTAAAAAAGGAATTAATTTTGATGATTTTCCTGAAATTTTAAACATTGCTCCTACTCTTCAAGAAGCCAAAGATATATTAGAAATGGAGGAAATTGAAAGAGATTTAGGACTCTAAAGACTAAAAAAGCAATAAGATCAACTGACTTTTAAAATTTTAAAAAATCATGAGTTTAGAATTAACGATTCTTGGATGTCATTCCGCCACACCAAGAGTTAATGCGTATCCTACTGCTCAATATCTAGAAATAAATTCTCGACATTTCTTGATTGATTGTGGTGAAGGGACACAGCGTCAAATGAGAAAATACAAAGTTGGTTTTTCTAAGATTAATCATATTTTTATTTCACATTTACATGGAGATCATTTCTTTGGTTTAATTGGTTTAATCTCTACTTTTGGAATTTTAAATAGGGAAAAAGAGCTTCATATTTACGGCCCCAAAGGAATTAAAGAAGTTATTAATTTACAATTGAAATATTCAAAATCTTACGTAAAATATGATTTAATTTTTCATGAACTTAATTCAAAAGAAAGTGAAATAATATTTGAAGATGAAAAGGTTCAAATAAGAACAATTCCGCTTCATCACAGGGTATATACAAATGGATTCTTTTTTAAGGAGAAAGAAAAACCAAGAAAACTAAACAAGCCTTCAATAAAAAAAATTCAGGAAATTGAAATTTGCGACTACAATAATTTAAAAGCAGGAAAAGACTTCAAATTAAGTTCTAATGAAATTATAAAAAACTCATTACTTACCCTAGAACCAGAAGATTCCAAGAGTTATGCTTATTGTAGCGATACCTCATACAAACCAGATATCATAGAAATTATTAAAGAATCTAATTTATTATATCATGAAGCTACTTTTTTAGCTGACAAAGAAGATTTAGCAAAAAAAACAAGACATTCTACAGCAGAACAAGCAGCCCTTATAGCAAAAAAAGCGAATGTTAAAAAGTTAATACTTGGACACTACTCTAGTCGATATAAAGACATCTCTTTATTTAAAAAAGAAGCTGAAGAAATTTTCAAGGATGTAATTTTAGCTGAGAGTGGAAAGGTTATTTCAATATAACTAGAAGTATATCAGAATTTTCTATTTATTTCTAATTTTATAAACGCTATCTTTTTTATGTAAAAGTGCGTCTTCTTTATTTTCTAAATTATTATTTTCAACTGAATTAGCCCCTTTATTTAGCGGAACATCAATCACATCATCAATAAAAAAAAAAGTATATAAAATATAAACAATAAATGTGACTACGGCTACTCTTATGAATCTGTTTTTCATAATAAAAAAGGATTAATATTGATTAGTTGATAATAAAACCAAGGTACAGGCAATTTCAGTTTTAATAGCGTTTTCTTTTAAAATATCTTGAAATTCTTTATTCTCTGTTCCGGGGTTAAAAATCACCCTATCTGGGTTTAAAGCCACTACGTAAGTATAAAAGCTAACTTGATTTACTGGACTTAGATACAAGCTAACAGTATCAATATTTTTAAAAATTTTTTTTTCGATGCTTACATTAATGTTAGCTACACACCCTTCCTTGAAGCCAATAGCTCTAACTTCGTGGTTATCACCTATTAATTTATGAATGACTTTATTTGAATATCTTGCTTCTTTTAGTGAAACACCTAGAACTAATGTTTTTTTTCCCATTCTAAAATATTACCATCGAACCACTACACTTCCCCAAGTAAAACCACTTCCAAAGGCTGCCAAAACGACCAAATCACCGTCATTTATCTTACCTTTTTCCCAAGCCTCTGTTAATGCTATTATTACTGAAGCTGCTGTGGTATTTCCATAATTCATAATGTTATTATAAACCTGATCATCATTCAATTGAAATTTGCGCTGAATAAATTGAGCTATTCTTAAGTTTGCTTGATGTGGGATTAACATATTTATATCCTCTTTTTGAAGGTCATTTGCTTCTAAACCCTCAATAATTGCCTCTGAAAACCTGACAACTGCATGTTTAAAAACAAACTGTCCATTCATATAAGGATAATAGGACTCATCATCTGGATTGTTTTCTGCAATAATTTCAGGAACCCAACGACTTGTAGATGGGCCTTCCAATGCAAGCTCCTTTGCATATTTACCCTCAGAATGAAGGTGAGATGATAAAATTCCTTTTCCATCCTCTTCACTTCTAGATAATACTGCAGCTCCTGCTCCATCTCCAAATATAACGGTTACATTTCTACCTCTAGTTGAACGTTCTAAACCTCCAGAATGGTTTTCAGCACCAATTACTAAAATATTTTTATACATTCCTGTTTTTATAAATTGGTCTGCAACAGATAATGAATAAATAAAACCAGAACATTGATTTCTAACATCCAAAGCACCTATTGTTGGCATCTCAAGCATATCTTGAACTCTTACTCCTCCACCTGGAAAATACATGTCTGGACTTAATGTAGCAAAAACAATAAAATCAATATCATCTTTAATTAAACCAGACCTTTCTATGGCAATTTTAGCAGCTTTCACCGCCATAGTTGATGTTGTTTCTCCAGTAGCTGGATCAATCCACCTGCGCTCCTTGATACCAGTTCTCTCCTGTATCCATTCATCAGTTGTATCCATCCATTCTTTCAAATCATCATTTGTTACCACATTTTCAGGTACATAATACCCTAATCCAGTAATTTTAGAATTGTACATATGTTAGGTCTAATTTATAGTTTCTATTGATTCATAAAGATAGCAAAAATACTTATTTAAACTAAGGTAACTTTCGCAAGAGGCTATGTTTAGTATGCCATCTTGTCATAATAACACCTTTGGTATTTTTTTTGACATATAGTAAAAAATATAAAACTTAAATCACATAATTATGAGTAAAGGAAATATTAATGTATCGGTAGAAAACATCTTTCCATTAATTAAAAAGTTCTTGTATTCTGATCACGAAATATTTTTACGTGAGCTTATATCCAATGGAACAGATGCAACTTCAAAACTAAAACACTTAATAGCTATAGGTGAAGCAAAAATAGAATTAGGTGATGCTAAGATTGAAATTAGTTTAGACAAAGAAGCAAAAACACTTAGTATAAAAGACCAAGGGTTAGGAATGACTGCAGAAGAAGTCGAAAAATACATCAATCAAATTGCATTTTCTGGTGCTGAAGAATTTTTAGATAAATACAAAGACAATGAAGCTGGAATTATTGGTCATTTTGGTCTTGGTTTCTACTCTGCTTTTATGGTAGCAGACAAAGTTGACATTATCACTAAATCTTTTAAAGATGAGCCAGCAGTTCATTGGTCTTGTGATGGATCTCCAGAATATACGCTTGTAGAACATGAAAAGTCAGATAGAGGTACAGAAATTGTTTTACACATAGCTGAAGACTCTACTGAATTTTTAGAAGAATCTAAAATTTCTGAATTGTTAAACAAATACAATCGTTTTAATCAGGTACCTATTAAATTTGGAACTGAGGAAATTAATGATCCTGAGTTTACTCCAAAAACTACAAAAGACAAAGACGGTAAAGAAACTACAGAAGCTCATAAGCAAATAACTATAGATAAAATCATCAATAATACAGATCCAGCATGGACAAAAAAACCTGCAGATTTAGAAACTGAAGACTATACCAATTTCTATAGAGAATTGTATCCAACACAATTCGAGGAATCCTTATTTCATATTCATTTGAATGTTGACTATCCTTTCAATTTAACAGGAATTTTATTTTTTCCAAAGTTAAGTCCGAGTATGGATATGCAAAAAGATAAAATTCAATTATACCAAAATCAAGTTTTTGTAACTGACAATGTTGAAGGAATCGTTCCCGACTTTTTACAAATGTTAAAAGGTGTAATTGACTCCCCAGATATTCCCTTAAACGTTTCTCGTTCTTATTTACAAGCAGATGGAGCCGTAAAAAAGATTTCTGGATATATTACTAAAAAAGTAGGTGATAAATTAGCTTCGCTTTTTAAAAATAATCGTGAAGATTTTGAATCAAAATGGAATGATATTAAAGTAATTATAGAATATGGGATGTTATCAGAAGACAAATTCTTTGATAAAGCTCAAAAATTTGCATTGTATCCAACCGTAGATAATGCTTTCTTTACATTTGATGAATTTCTTGAAAAAACTAAAGATGCACAAACAGACAAAGATGGAAATCAAATCATTTTATATGCTGCAAATAAAGACGCTCAACATAGTTATATTCAATCTGCTAAAGATAAAGGTTATGAAGTTTTAATTTTAGACTCTCCTATTATATCTCATTTAATGCAGAAATTAGAGACTTCAAATGACAAAGTGAAGTTTACCAGAGTTGATGCAGATCATATTGATAATTTAATAAAGAAAGACGACACCATTATTTCTAAATTATCTGATGAGGAAAAGGAAACACTCAAGCCGATGATTGAAAATGCAGTTCCAAAGCAAACCTATACTGTTCAGTTGGAATCCATGGATTCTAATGCTTCCCCTTTTATTATAACAGTTCCAGAATTTATGAGAAGAATGAAAGAAATGAGTGCCTCAGGTGGAGGTGGAATGATGGGCATGGGAAATCTTCCAGAAATGTATAATTTGGTAGTGAATACGAATCATGAACTTGTAGGTCAGATCTTAAAAACAAAAACTGCTAAAAAACGTGATCGTTTAATTTCTCAATCTTTTGATTTAGCAAAATTATCTCAAAACTTATTACACGGAGAGGAATTGACTAATTTTATTAAACGAAGCTATGACTTAATAAAGTAAGTTATAGAAAGATTTATTTTTTATAAGGTCTCTTTGTATTTGCAAAGAGGCTTTATTTTTTTATAAACTCTAAAAATTCGAAGATTAAATTTATATTTTTGAATTTAATATAGATCTAATTTAGCTAATGATTAGTATTAGAAAAGCTACAACTAAAGATGTACATCTATTAGCCTCATTAAGTATTGAGGCTTTTATGCCTGCACATGGCCATAGCGCACCCAAAAAGGATATTTCATCATATATTGAAGCAAATTTTAGTGTTGAAAAATTTGAAAAAGAAATTTCAAATCCTGACTTTGAATATTATCTTATATATCACTCATCGAAAATTGCCGGATTTTCAAAAATTATCTTTAACGATCAAAATATTCATATTTCTGACAATCAAGTTACTAAAATGGAACGTTTGTATTTATTAAAAGAATTTTATGGCTTAGATATTGGATTAAAACTTATGAATTTTAATTCGAAACTTGCACAAAAAAAAGAGCAATTTGGTATTTGGTTAGAGGTATGGATTGAGAACTTTAGAGCTATTAAGTTTTATGAAAAAGTAGGATTTAAGATTGTAGGAAAAGCAAACTTCACTGTTTCTAAAACACATTCTAATCCTAATTATATTATGTATTTAAAATTTTAAAAATTGAATTTTAATCACTAAAAATGATAAAAGTAAATTTACAATAAACTTTTTGGGATCTAATTTTGTAGAGCTAGACTAAAAAAACAAATCTAGAATATCACAACAACATATAAAATTATACAATTGAAAAATCTTAACTAATTTGGTTAGCCTTAAAAAAAGGGCCCTTTTCTTTTCCGAAAATAGAAAAAATATATTTACTTTAAAGAATTTATATACTTGAAAATAAAATAATTAGCTCTAATTTTTCAAAATTTTAAACGATGTTAATCTTTTCCTAAAAAAGTAAAACTACTAAATCAATATCATTAATATGGTTAAATTTATTGAAATAATAACAACTATGAAGCTATCTATTTTTAGTGTTTCAATATTAATATCTTTATTTTTTTTCACAATTCAAGTAAACTCTCAGAAGTTTCAGGGCAAAGCATATTATTTCTCAAAATCAAAAATGGAATTAGGAAACTGGGGGGCTAGAATGAGTGAAGGACAAAAGAAGCAAATACAAAACCGTTTAAAAAATAGATTAGAAAAAATATATATTTTAAGCTTTAATATGCAAGAATCAACTTTTGTTGAAGAAGAAAAGATTGATGCAATTTCTGGTGCAACAGACTCTTGGGGAGGATATTTCTCTAGAGGTGATTTACATAAAAACATCAAAAAAAATGAAATAATACAGAGTCAAGAATTTTATGGTAAACGATTTTTAGTTAAAGATAAATTATTAAATATTGAATGGAATTTAGGTACAGAAACTAAAAACATTGGTAATTATACTTGCTATAAAGCTGCAGCAATGATAAAAAAGTCTGATTTAAATTGGTTTGATTTTTCTTGGGGTGACCTTAGACCAAGTTCTGATGAAACTAAAAAAACTACAAAGCCCTTGATTGGTATTGAAGCATGGTATACACCCCAAGTCCCTATAGCTCATGGACCTGCTGAATATGGTGGACTACCTGGATTAATATTAGAAGTAAGTGCTGGAAATACAACTTTATTATGTTCAGAAATTATTTTGAATCCAAAAGAAAAAATTAATATTACAGCTCCAGAAAAAGGTGAAATTATCTCCAAAAAAGGATACACATCTAACATTCGAAAAAAAATGTTAGAAATGCGAAATAACAGAATGGGAAGAAGAAGTCGATAACTTTTTTTGACTATAACCCACTAATAAAACTTCCATAAGGGTCTTTAAATTGAATTCCTTCTTCGTATCTATATTTACTTAGTTTTTTGTGTTCTACCAAAGCCCACAAAGTAAATTCTTGCCAAAAACATAACTCATCAGGTATTAGTTTTTCTTTAAATTTTAACACAAATTCTGATAATGGTTTAACTTTTTTAAGAATTGATTTATAATCTTTTTCAAGAATATTATCTAAAATTTCAAAATCCTCATTATGATTAAAAAACCAAGAAACAATTTCATCATAGGGAGTTTCAACTCCTTGTTTTTCAATCTTTTCAATTTTGGGAAAATATTTTGAATATAAGGTTTTTATGGCATTTCCGAGTAAAGTTAAAGCAACGCTATAGGCACCTTCCTGTTCACCTTCATAAACTAATTCTATCTTGCCCGTTATTGCAGGAATAATACCAGTAAAATCACTCATTCGTATCACTGTTTTATCATCTCCAGAATATAATAAACGTCTTTCCGCAGTACTTACTAAATTCTCAAAAGCGGTAATACTTAATCTAGCGCTAACACCACTCTTTACATCTACATATTCACTTTTTCGAGCTTCAAATACAATCTGTTCTAGGATATCTTTAGCCAATTCAGGAATAAAAATAGTTGTAGATTGTTTTTTGTCTAAAGCTGCTTCTTGAGAAGTAATTGTTTTAGCTATTTGAATTGTTTCAGGATAATGCGTTAAAATTTGAGAGCCTATTCTATCTTTTAAAGGGGTTACTATACTTCCTCTATTTGTATAATCTTCTGGATTGGCAGTAAATATAAATTGCATATCTAAAGGTAATCTCAATTTAAAACCTCTAATTTGTATATCACCTTCTTGTAAGATATTAAACAAAGCTACTTGAATTCTAGCTTGTAGATCTGGTAATTCATTAATCACAAAAATACATCGATTAGCCCTAGGAATCATTCCATAATGAATCACACGATCATCTGCATAACTAAGCTTTAAATTAGCTGCCTTTATTGGATCTACATCACCAATAAGATCTGCAACAGTAACATCTGGTGTAGCTAATTTTTCAGAAAAACGATCATTCCTATGTAACCAAACGATAGGTGTTTCATCTTCTTTATGCTTAATCAATTCAACTGCAAAGCGAGATATTGGTTTTAAAGGGTCATCATTAATTTCTGACCCTTCAATTACTGGTATATATTCGTCTAATAAATTCACCATCAATCTAGCTAAACGTGTTTTAGCTTGACCTCGCAATCCTAATAAATTAATATTATGTCTGGATAAAATTGCTCTTTCTAATTCAGGAATTACAGTATTTTCATACCCGTAAACACCAGTAAATACTGTTTCTTTATTTTTAATTTTAACAATTAAATTATCTCTCAGTTCATCTTTAATAGATTTCGATTGATATCCTGATTCTTTTAATGCTCCAAGTGTCTGTATGGTTGTTTTATTCATATTAGCCTTTAATTCTTTTTTTTCTGTTAGTTTCATAATCTTCAAAAATCATTTCTCCTAAGCCTTTAATTCCTGTATAAAACGCTTTCCCCTGATTAGCCTTAGTAAATTCTCTTACAAATTGCATCAAATAATTATCTTGAGCAATCATAAATGTTGTGATAGGGATATGCAATCTTCTTGCTTGCTGAGCCATTGCATAACATTTATTAGTAATAAAAGAATCTAGACCGTTACTGTTTTTATAATATTGTCCATCTGGCATCCTTATGCAACTTGGTTTCCCATCAGTGATCATAAAAATCTGCTTGTTAGTATTTCTTTTTCTTCGAAGAACATCCATTGCAAGTTGAAGTCCCGCAACTGTGTTTGTATGATAAGGACCTACTTTTAAGTAGGGTAGGTCTTTAATAGCTATACTCCACGAATCATTTCCAAAAACTAAAATATCTAAGGTATCTTTGGGATATCTAGTCGTAATCAATTCTGCCAATGCCATAGCTACTTTTTTTGCTGGGGTAATTCTATCTTCCCCATATAATATCATAGAATGACTGATATCAATCATTAAAACAGTACTCATTTGAGCCTTGTGCATAGTTTCTTCAATCACTAAATCATCTTCAGTTAAATTAAAGCTACCTATACCATGGTTAATTTGTGCGTTTCGTATACTTTCTGTCATTGAGACTTTATCTAAAGAATCACCAAACTGATAATTTCTAAAATCACCAGTATGTTCATCACCTAAACCGTGACCTTTACTTTTATGATTACCAGATCCTCTTCTTTTAATTTTTCCGAAAATTTGATTTAGAGCTTGTTGCCTAATCGCTCTTTCAGTCTTTGCTGTGATAGAAATTTCACCGTTACTTGTATCTGGATTAATTTCCTCTTTGATATATCCCTTAGCTTTTAAATCTTCTATAAAATTATCTATTGTGTAGTTTTCATCTGTTAACTTATACTCTGTATCTAATTGACGTAACCATTCGATTGCCTCTTCAAAATCTCCTGATGTGTAGGTAATTATTTCTTTGAAAATATCAAATAATTTATCAAATGGGGTTTGATAAGGAGGTACAAAAGACCTAAATTTAAATCCTTTTTTTAAAAATTTATTCATAGAACAGCAAAAATAAGGCTTTAAACTATGTGTTTTAAAATATTAACAATCCTTTCACAGAAAATAGGTTTAAAGTATCTTGATTGACAGCTATTAATAAATAAAGTATTAGTATTTAAACTTTAAATCATTATTTAATACATCTTATTGTGCTCACGCAAAAAATAAATTTATTTTAACTAATATTTAAAAACAGTAAATTCAAAATTGATGTCTCTTTTTGTATTTTTACCTCTATGAATAAGATACTTATATCAGGTGGTTCGGGGCTTATTGGAAGTCGTTTATCAATTTTATTAAAATCTAGAGGATATGAAGTTCTTCATCTAAGTAGAAAAATTGATTCTAAAAATTCTTATCCAACTTTTCTTTGGAATGTTGATAACGGCTATGTAGATGATTTAGCCTTTAAAGATGTTAGTTATATTATTCATCTAGCTGGAGCTGGAATTGCAAATAAAAGATGGTCTAAAAAAAGAAAAAAAGAAATTACACATAGTAGAGTGGCCTCCACTAATTTACTATACAACACTGTAAAAAGATTAAAAATACCATTAAAAAGTTTTATTTCTGCTTCAGCAACCGGGTATTATGGCTCTGTAACAAAAGATGTGATTTTCAATGAAACAGATAAGCCAGGTATTGATTTTCTTGGAAATGTTTGCGAACTTTGGGAGAAAGCAATTCATAAATTTGAAAATCTAAAAATAAGAACGGTTATTTTTAGAAAAGGTGTTGTTTTATCCAAAGAGGGAGGTGCATTAGAAAAAATGACAACTCCAATAATAACCTCCATTGGAAATGGTAAGCAGTTTATGCCCTGGATTCATATAGATGATTTATGTGAATTATATATTAAAGGAATTGAAGACAATAAATATCGTGGAATTTATAATGCTGTATCTAATGAACACATAACAAATTTTCATTTTTCAAAAGTATTGTCAAAAATATTTAAGAAACCTTTTATTCCAAACCTAGCTCCCAAGATTTTTTTAAAGTTAGTTTTAGGTGAAATGTCTTCAATCTTAATAAATGGTAGTAGAATTTCTTCCGAAAAAATTAAACAAACTGGATTTAAATTTAAATTTGAGAATTTAGAAATGGCACTTAAAAACTTACTATGAAAACACAACTCATCATTATTTTACTACCTTTTTTAATAGCTCAAGAATCAATCAAAATAGACTTTGGGGAGAAAAAGGAAGGAAAATATTGGAATGTAGTTAATGACGGTGTTATGGGAGGACTTTCTAAAGGAAGCAAAAAATTAACAAAAAACAGTTTGATATTTAAAGGAAAAGTTTCGTTGGATAATAATGGTGGTTTTTCATCTTTACGTTACTCTTTTACTGATAAAGACGTTTCAATGTTCAATGAAATTGAGTTACGCTATAGAGCTGTTGGAATTTCTCTTGCTTTTACAATTGCTGTAAGTAAAAGATGGTATGTACCTAACTATAAAATCAATCTTAGTGAAACTTCATCTAGTTGGACAACTACAACAATCAAATTTTCAGATTTAAAAAAGTATTATATTGGCAAACCTATGAACCAAAGGTTAAAAAAAGAAACGCTAAAAGAAATTGTTAGAATTGGTTTCATTACTGATGAAAAAAAATACGGTGATTTTGAATTTGAAATAGATTACATTAAATTTAAATAAAAGGGTGAAGTAATATTGTTTACTTCCTAACATCAAGTTTTACTAATACCGTTAAGACCTTTATGAAATTCTTTACAAATTAGATTTAGCATTCTGATTAAAAACATCTATTTTGGTAGTTATTGAGAATTTTTTATCATTAGCTAAGTAAAAAAAAGGTAATTTTTCTGTAATTCCATTCATAGTTATATCAACATACTCTTTAATTGTTGCAGTATTAAATTTCAACTTATTTGTGTAATTACTTTTCTGCTATAACTTGTACTCCTCCTTTAACTTTATCACCAATTTTTATAGCTAATTTAGTGTTTAGTGGCAAGAAAATATCCACCCTACTACCAAACTTTATAAATCCAGCATCTGCCCCTTGAACTACTTTCTTACCTTCCTTAGCATAGTTCACAATTCTTTTTGCTAATGCTCCTGCAATTTGACGATAGAGTACTTCACCAAAAATATTATTTTTTATCACTATAGATGTTCTCTCGTTTTCAGTTGATGCTTTTGGGTGCCAAGCAACTAAATATTTTCCAGGATGGTATTTACTATATTTTACAACCCCACTCAAAGCATATCTAGTAACATGAACATTAATTGGAGACATAAATATTGAAATCTGAAGTTTTTTTCCTTTGAAATACTCTGGCTCTTCAACTTCTTCAATCACTACAACCTTTCCATCTACTGGAGCAATAATTTGGTTATCATTTATGTTCGTAACTCTTTTTGGATTTCTAAAAAATTGTAAAACAATAATTAAAAAAAACAATAATAATAGTTGAGTTCCTTTTTGTAACCAATACCATTCAAAGAACTTCTCAGATAACAGAATTCCTGATAAAACTAGTAAAAATGTAAAGACTATTATCTTATATCCTTCTTTGTGAAAACTTAGCATTTTTTTATATTAAATAATGTATGTACAAATATACAAAGGGAGCTACAAACAACAAGCTATCTAACCTGTCTAATATACCACCATGACCAGGCATAATATTACCACTATCTTTAGTATAAGCCTGTCTTTTAAATTTTGATTCAACTAGGTCACCTGTAGTTCCAAGAATAGAAGCTATTAATGAAACTACTATTAAATTATTCAAAGATAAAAAATCACAAAAAAATGAGAGTAAAAAAGCTGTGATTAATGAAAATAAAACACCACCAAAAAATCCTTCAACTGTTTTTTTTGGAGATACACTTTCAAATAATTTTCTTTTACCTAAATTCTTACCAACAAAAAATGCTAGGCTATCATTGACCCATATAAAAATAATTAACGTTAATATAACCGACTCCTGATACACTCCATTTATGAATGGGAGAAGTATTAAAAAAGCAAAAGAAAGGAGTAAATAGCGAATGCAGATATCAAATTTCTGAATTTTATTAGATGGATAATTCTTTTTTTTGGAAAAAAGGTTAAACAATAATTGAATAGATCCAGATAATGATAAAACTAATAAAAAATTTATGAAAAATAAATTTAATGAATAGAATGGCAATAAAATTAGACCAAAAAACAACAAATAAATTATGCTATTATTAAACTTCAATAAATTTAAAAATTCTCTTATAGAGATAAAACCCAAAAAAGCAATAAGAGTGACATAAGATTCTTTTGAAAGCATTATTGCAGTAACAAAAAGGACTGCATAGATGAACCCAGAAGTAGCTCTTTTGAGAAGGTTGGTCATATTAAAAATCTTCTAAAAGCAACAAATATAAGTTTTTGGAGTTGTTATTACCGTAATTTAAAAAATTATCATCTTCTATTGTTAAATCATATTTTTTTACCGCACTAATATTAGTTGGTAAAGTACCTTCTTTACAATTCGTTTTTATACCTGTTAAACCTTCTCCAGTATCTTTAACAAATTGACTAGTTTTTGCAAATACAATAAAGTCATTTGTTAGTGTCGCAAGTTTATGAGTACTCAATTGATTAGATGAGAAAAGAATATCTCCATTATCAGAAATCAAATGCTCACAAGAGGTGAAAAAAGGTTTTGTAAGATCTACTTCTTCTTGAAGATTGACATTTGATTTTTTGAGGAAGTTTTTAAGACTTTTATCAAAGCAAGTAATTATATCCCAATTATTTTCAGAAATGATTTGATCTAAATTATTTATAATCTCTTTTTCAGAGACACAGTAAAGAAACTTGCCCCCTTTAGAAATAAAATGATGAACAAACGCATCATCCAAAGATAATTTAACCTTTGGTTTCTTATCAGCATTTTCATCAGTAGTCTCTTTACTTTTAAATAATTTTTTTAAAAAACTCATTTAAAAAATTAATTTTTATTTTTCTTCTATACTGTCTTTAATTTCTTCCTCTTTAGCTTCTACTTTTATTTCTTTTGATTCTTTTTTTATTATTGGCTCTTTAGGTTCATCTTCAAAAGGTCTCACTCCAAAAATCTTTATTAAATCATCTTTAAAAATAACTTCTTTTTCTAATAAGAGTTCAGCTAAAATAGTTAACTTTTCTTTATTCTTATCAAGAATATCAATTGCTCTTTGGTATTGCAATTCTATCATTTTAGAAATTTCTTCATCTATAGTCTTTGCTGTATTTTCGCTGTAAGGTTTTACAAAAGCATCGTTTCCTGAAGAATCATAATATGTTAAATTTCCAACTTTTTCGTTTAAACCATAAACAGTCACCATAGCTCTAGCTTGCTTAGTAACTTTTTCAAGATCACTTAAAGCACCTGTTGAAATTTTATTGAAAATTATTTTCTCAGCTGCTCTTCCCCCTAAAGTAGCACACATTTCATCCAACATTTGTTCTGTCTGAACTATCATCCTTTCAGCAGGAAGATACCAAGCAGCACCAAGACTTTGGCCTCTTGGCACTATTGTTACCTTAACTAAGGGCGCTGCATGTTCTAACATCCAACTAACAGTAGCATGACCAGCTTCATGAAAGGCTATTGTTTTTTTCTCCTTTGGGGTAATCACTTTATTTTTCTTTTCTAAACCTCCAACAATTCTATCTACCGCATCTAAAAAGTCTTGGTGGTGAATTGATTTTTTATCACCTCGTGCTGCAATTAATGCTGCTTCATTACACATGTTTGCAATATCAGCACCAGAAAAACCAGGAGTTTGTTGAGATAAAAATTCAATATTTACATCGTCTGACAATTTTAAAGGTTTTATATGCACTTCAAAAATTTCTTTTCTTTCTTTAATATCAGGAAGATCTACATAAATTTGCCTATCAAAACGTCCAGCTCTCATTAAGGCCGAGTCTAAAACATCTGCTCTGTTTGTAGCAGCTAAAACTATAACATTTACATCTGTTCCAAAACCATCCATTTCTGTTAATAATTGGTTCAAAGTGTTTTCACGTTCATCATTACCACCAGTCATACTGTTTTTACCTCGAGCTCTTCCTATGGCGTCAATTTCATCAATAAAAATGATAGAAGGTGATTTTTGAGCTGCTTGTTTAAATAAATCTCTAACTCTAGAGGCTCCTACTCCTACAAACATTTCAACAAAATCTGATCCTGATAGTGAGAAGAAAGGCACCTCTGCTTCACCTGCTACAGCCTTAGCCAATAATGTTTTACCTGTACCAGGAGGTCCAACTAATAATGCACCTTTAGGTATTTTTCCACCCAATGCAGTATATTTTTCAGGATTTTTTAAAAAATCTACAATTTCTTGGACTTCCTCTTTAGCCCCCTCTAAACCAGCAACATTTTCAAAAGTTGTTTTAACTTTTGTGTCTTTGTCAAATAATTTTGCTTTGGATTTTCCAATATTGAATATTTGACCGCCGCCACCGCCACCTCCGCTGCCGCCAGACATTCTCCTCATAAAGAAAATCCAAATAGCAATGAGTAATATAAAAGGTAAAAAACCAATAATTGATTCAAAAAAACTACCTCTTGAATCTGAATCTACATCAAAGTCAAGATTTTTTGTTGACTTGTATTGATTTAATTTATTTTCAAAATTCTGTAAATCACCAAAATCATATTGAAATAATGGGGCACCTTTTCTAAACAAAGGAGAATTAGCTTGTTGTTTGTATTTATCTTTTTTTTCCGCTTCCTTTTTAATATAAACCTCAGCTATATTTTTATTTATGATGAGAATTTTATTTACATCATTAGATTCTAAAATTTTGAAAAATCTATTTGTTGAAATTTTCTTAGTAGAAAAAGAGGCATCGTTTATAAAACTAACGCCTATTAAAACAACAAAAATTGCTCCATAAACCCAATACATATTGAATTTAAATTTGGGTACATTTGGTGTTGAATTTTTATTCTTATCGCTCATCTATCTTTTTTTTATACAGGGTTGATTTCAGTTATTTTAGCATCCCCCCAAAGGCTTTCTATATCGTAAAATTCTCTTATTTGCTTTTGAAAAACATGAACTACTACATTTACATAATCCATCAAAATCCACTCTGAATTATTTTGACCTTCAACATGCCAGGGTTTGTCTTTTAATTCTTTACTCACTAGCTTCTGAATAGAACCAGTTATTGCGTTTACTTGGGTATTTGAACTCCCTGAACAAATAATAAAATAATCACATACAGTATTTTCTAATTCTCTTAAATCTAGCAATTGAATGTCATCTCCCTTAACATCATCAATACCCTTAATGATTACAGATATTAAGTCATCTGTGCTAGCTGGTTCTTTTATCATTAATTTTTTTAAGTTTAATACAAAGTTATTATTTTTTTGCGAGTATATTGCGAAGTAATTAATTAGTTTACACTTTCTTTAACACTTGAGAATAATCAAAATTAATGCCATCAACTCTACCAATTCTTTTTTAAAAGAATTGTCTCAAAGCTCTTCTATTAACGAGGTAACCGTTGTTGTAGCTAACAATCAAACTTCCGGACGTGGGCAAATGAATAATTCCTGGATTTCAGAGCCGTTTAAAAATTTGACGTTCAGCATATTAACTCCTTTAAAAAAACTTAAAATTGAACATCAAGTGTATCTTAATTTTGCTGTTTCGTTAGCAATACATGATACTCTTTTAGCCTATGATGTCCCTAATTTATGCATTAAGTGGCCTAACGACATTATGTCAGATAAAAAAAAGATTTGTGGAGTTCTTATTGAAAATACTTTTTCTCATTCACGAATAAAGAATACCATAGTTGGAATTGGTCTAAATGTTAATCAAGAGAAATTTCATAAGAAACTTTTTAATGCAAGCTCATTGAAAAATATTTTAAAAAAAAATATAGCCCTAGAGCCTCTAATGAATACAATAGTAGAAAAAATTAAATACAGGATATCTTCTGTTGAATTGGGAAACTTTAATAAAACGCATGAAGAGTATCACAAAGCTCTTTATCAAAAAGGAATTCCAACTACTTTTTTAAATCAGAAAACCAGGCAGATATTTATGGGCATCATTACAGGAGTTTCATCATTAGGTAATTTACAAATACAACTTGAGGATGATACTATATGTGAATTTGAATCCAAAGAAATATCATTTGCTAAAGTTTAGCAATATTTTCAGTTAGAGTATCTATAAAATTAGTCAATGGTTTTTTAACCATCATTGCCATCATAGGATTAAAATCTCCTTCGAATTTTAATTGAACCTCACTTGATTGGTCAGAAATTGATGATATATTAGCTTCCAATGTAAAAGATAATTTACTGCTAGCTGCTCCTAAACTGACCTTTGAATATTCAATACGATCACCAAGAACAAGTCTTATTTCTGGCATCCCTTTTAATCCAAACAAAAATGAATCACCTTCAACTTCAAATTTTTCTGTACTTAACGGCATAAGTAATTTGAAATTTTCTAAGGTCATAAAAAAATTATAGGCCTCTTTTGATGATTTCGATATCAATACTTTGTTTCCTTCTATATTCATTTTTTTATGATTTCCAATTTGCTGGATCTTGTCTCCATTCAGACAATGTCTCTAACTCTTTTTGGGTAATATATTTACTATCCATTGCTTGTTCCAATAAATACGTATAATTACTTAGGGTGGAAAGAGCAACATTACTATTATTAAAATTATCTAAAGCAATATCAAACCCATAAGAGAATATAGCAACCATTCCCTTAACCACAGCTCCAGCTTCTTTTAATGCTGCCACAGCATTCAAGCTACTTTTGCCAGTACTGATTAAATCCTCAATTACAACAACATTTTGGCCACTTTCTAGATAACCTTCTATTTGATTTTTACGACCATGACTTTTAGGTTCTGGCCTAACATAAATAAAAGGAACTCCCAATTCTTGAGCCACCAATACACCAATCGCAATAGCTCCAGTAGCTACTCCTGCTATTACATCAGGTTTACCATATTGAATCTCTACTATTTTTGAAATTTCTTCTTTTATAAATACACGAAGAGAAGGATATGATAATGTAACTCTATTATCACAATAAATTGGCGAATTCCAACCAGAGGCCCATTTAAATGGTTCTGATGGATTCAACTTTATGGCTTTTACTTTAAGTAAAACTTCTGCGGTTTTTTTTGCTGTATCTTTGTCTAAAATCATCCAGGCAAATGTATAAAGTTTTTATTAATGATAGGCCTATTATCTTAATAGATTCTTTTTTTGAAGAAAGTGATTTAAATACACTACACTACAAAAATATCATCATTTTAGAAATCATTCAAAAACTTAAAGAAGGTAAAGTCAAGGGTTTCATTTTGGCCTGCGAAAGTTTAGAAGAATCGTGGATAGATTTTAAAAGTAATTTTAAATTCATTAGTGCTGCAGGTGGTTTAGTACTTAATACTCAAAAAGAATTTTTATTTATTTTTAGAAATGGTAAATGGGATTTACCAAAGGGAAGAATTGAAAAAGGAGAACAAATTAAAGAAACAGCTCTCAGAGAAGTAGAGGAAGAATGTGGTATTTCTCAACTAACATTAGGTGAATTTTTAATTACTACCTACCACATTTTCTTTCACAATAATCAAAGCAAATTAAAGGAAACACATTGGTTTAAAATGGAAACAAAAAGTAATGAAGTTTTAATTCCTCAACAAGAGGAGGGAATTTCTATTGCTATGTTTAAAAATAAAAAAGAGGCATTAAAAGCATTACAAAATAGTTATGCAAATATCCATTTAGTTTTTAGAAAGTATTATCAAAAGTAACAATCAAAGAATCTGCCATTCTATTACTATAATTTCACAAAAACACGTTATGAGTGTTCCATTTATTCTTCTATCTTTGCCGACTTCTAAAAAACTGAATAAAAAACATGAATGCTTTCGTTAGAAAAAGAGTAAAAAATGTACAAAATGATATTCTTTCCGGAATCACAGTAGCTTTAGCACTTGTTCCTGAAGCAGTAGCTTTTGCTTTTGTTGCTGGGGTAGACCCTTTAGTTGGTTTATATGCAGCATTTATGGTTGGATTAATTACTGCTATTTTTGGAGGAAGGCCTGGGATGATTTCTGGGGCTACTGGTGCATTAGCAGTTGTAATGGTAAGTTTGGTTAGCGAGGGAAATGCTATGGGAGAGTCAAGTGATAACTTGGGTCTATACTACCTTTTTCTGACAGTAATTTTAATGGGGTTTATTCAAATATTAGCTGGAGTTTTTAAACTCGGAAAATTTGTTCGCTTAATTCCACATCCAGTGATGATGGGGTTTGTAAATGGATTAGCTATCGTTATTTTCTTATCTCAACTAGATATGTTTAAAACAACAATTGGAGGTAAGAAAGTATGGTTAGATGGCGAAAACTTATATATGATGATTGGTTTAGTTGGCCTAACTATGCTAATTATGTGGGGGTTACCAAAACTAAAAGCAACAAAAAAATTACCTGAAGCATTAATAGCTATTATAGCTGTAGCTGGGATAGTTATATTTTCAAATTTAGAAGTTGCAACAGTTGGGTCTTTTATAAGAGATGGAGGAGGTGAAGGTTTAAGAGGAGGGTTTCCGATCCCAGTGTTAGACACCTTCACTAAAATTCCAATGAATTTAGATACGTTTTGGTTTATTCTTCCTTATGCAGGAATACTTGCGGCTATTGGATTAATAGAGTCTCTAATGACACTTAATTTAGTAGATGACTTGACAGAAACACGGGGAAATTCTAATCGTGAATGTATCGCTCAAGGAAGTGCTAATATTGTTACAGGGTTCTTCGGTGGTATGGGAGGTTGTGCAATGATTGGTCAATCTATCATTAATATTAAAGGGGGTGGTAGAGGCCGTTTATCTGGGATTACTGCTGCAGTAATGTTATTAATTTTTATACTATTTGCCTCTACCTATATTGAACAAGTTCCAATTGCAGCTTTAGTTGGAGTGATGTTTATGGTAGTTATTGGCACCTTTGCTTGGTCTAGTTTTAGAATTATAAACAAGATTCCTGTTTCAGATCTTATTGTTTTAATTTTAGTTTCTGGACTAACTGTTATTTTTGATTTAGCAATTGCAGTTGTAGCAGGAGTTATTGTTAGTGCATTAGTTTTTTCTTGGGAAAACGCTAGACGTATTAGAGCAAGAAAACGGATAAGAGAAGATGGGACCAAAGTATATGAAATTTGGGGACCATTATTTTTTGGTAGCATTTCAGCTTTCAATGAAAAATTTGATGTAAAAAATGATCCTAATTCTGTAGAGATAGATTTTGTTGAATCTAGAGTATCTGATCATTCAGCTTTAGAAGCTATTTTTGTACTAGTTGAAAAATATCACAATCTTGGAAAAAAAATTAAGCTAAAACATCTGAGTGCAGATTGTAAAATATTATTATACAAAGCAAGTCCAATTTTTCATCAAATAATTGAGGAGGATATTGATGATCCTAGATATCATTTAGCTGCAAATCCAGAAAAGTTTCCGAAATCACTATCTGAGTATAAATTTTAACAGATTAGCTTATCCTAACAGATTTTTAAATAATTAGTTTCTAAACCATTCCGTGATCAGATAACGGCAAAGACCTTACTCGTTTACCTGAAGCATTAAAAATAGCATTGGTAATTGCAGCTGAGATGGGAGGAACTCCTGGTTCTCCTACTCCTGTTGGATCCTCTTCATTATCTACTAAATGAACATGAATATTTGGTACATCTATCATTCTTGTCATCTGATAATCATGAAAGTTACTTTGCTCTACAACCCCTTTTTTTGTAGATATTTTGCCAAACATGGTAAGAGACATCCCAAAAATTGCTGCACCTTCCATTTGATTAATTACAGCATCTCTATTCACATACATTCCACAATCTAATACAGAATAGATGTTTTCAACTTTTACTTTTTTACTTTTTACAGAAACCTCAACTACCGTTGCTACGTAACTATAAAAACTATAATGAATAGCAACTCCTAAACCATGGCCTTCAGGTAATTCTCTACCCCATTTTGATAGTTTTTTTGCTTCTAATAATACATTTTTTAGTCGTGCTACATTAAACGGGTGAGGCGATTTTTCAGTTGGGACTTTATCTTTACCTAATAAATCTAATCGAAAATCTATGGCATCTTTTCCCGATACCATTGCCAGTTCATCAACAAAAGAATTGATTCCAAACCCACTAATAATATTAGAAACCGAACGCAACCACCCTATTCGAAGGTGAGACTCTGCTTTGGCATTTTCTATTTGAATATTTTCAATATCATAAGGATTATTGGTAAAACCCATTCCTAACTCAAAACCAGCGATATAATTTGACATAGGCTTAAAGCTAGAAGTAATTGATGGAAATGCAACACGATGAAGCCAACCTGTCACTTTCCCTTTTTTGTCTAATGAACCTTTTAAATATTGTGCATTTTGAGCGTGATAAAAACTATGCTGTATGTCATCTTCTCGAGTCCACACAACTTGAACAGGTGCTTTAATTTTTTGAGATAATGCAACAGCCTCTACAACAAAATCTGATTTTGATTTTCGTCCAAAGGCTCCTCCTAACATCATTACATTGATCGTAATATCTTCAATCTCAAATCCAAAGAAATGCGCAATTTCTGATCTCACTGTTTGCGGATCCTGAACTGGTGCCCAAACATCACATTTACCGTCACGAACCCATGCTAAAGCATTGGGTACTTCCATTGGTGCATGAACTAAATGAGGCATTGTATACGTGGCTTCAATTACTTTATATGAATTTTTAAAAGCCTTATCTACATTGCCTTTAAACGGTGGAACTACTTTTGCTTTGTTGTGAATTCTACCAATTAATTTTTCTTTAAACTTTTCAGAATCATAGGTTTTATTTAAACCAGATTCCCATTCAATATTCAAATTATTTTTTCCTTGAAAAGCAGACCAAGTATTATTCGCAATAACAGCCACTCCACCTAACATTCCGAAAAACTGACCAGCAGGAGGAATTAATCTATCTAGTTGAACCACCTGCTCTACACCCTCTATTTCATTGGTTTCTGAAGTGTCATAACTTTTTACTGAACCAAAAGTAACTGGGCTTCGCGCTATTGATGCAAATTTCATATTTGGCAACCGAGCATCTAACCCATAGTTGGCTTTTCCATGAAGGAAATCTTCCATGTCTATACCCCGAATAACTTTCTTACCAATATATTTGAATTCTTTTTTATCTTTTAGTATGATATTCTCATCTGATGGAATTGCAATAGTTTTTGCTTCCTCTACCAAATCACCAAAAAAGATTTCCTCTCCTGTTGCATTATTTTTAACAAAATGATTTTCTGCCTTGCAATTTGAAACAGGTATATTCCATTTTTTTGCAGCTGCCTGCTCAAGAATGGTTCGCGCCATTGCACCCATTTTTCGCATAGGTTTCAAAAGTGTTCTTATACTTCTTGAACCGTCGGTGTTTTGATTTCCAAATTTTGAATCACCAGTTGCTTGTTGCACCGTTACATATTTCCAATCTGCCTCTAAATCTTCAGCAATTGCTGAAGCCATAGAAGTCCTAATTCCTTGTCCCATTTCTGATCTCGTAACTACTATGGTTACTTTCCCATCTTTCTGCAATTGAATAAAAAGATTAGGTACAAAAGAAATTCCATCCTCTAAAGTATTTACGACTAGTTTATCTGAGGAGACATTACATCCAAACAACAAACCTCCTGAAGCCAAACCAAATATTTTAACAAAATCTCTACGTTTCATTTCTACATTTTTCATTAAGCTTGTTTTTTAAGTTCAACTGCTTCTTTTATTGCCTTCTTAATTCTGACATAGGTTCCACATCTACATATATTTCCACTCATGGCATTATCTATATCTTCATCTGTTGGGTTTTCGTTGGTGTCTAATAATTCAGCTGCAGAAATCAACTGCCCAGATTGACAATAACCACATTGAGGTACACTATTATCTCTCCATGCCTGTCGTAAAGCTTCAAGACTAGCTGAAGTACCCTCAATAGTTGTAATATTTTTACCAAGAGCTTGACTAACCATAGTACTACATGAGCGAACAACAGTTCCATCTATCATAATTGAACAAGCACCACATTGTGCAATACCACACCCAAATTTTGTTCCGGTTAAACCTATTAAGTCTCTAATGGCCCATAGCAATGGCATCCCCTCAGGAGCATTAATTTGATAATTTTTCCCGTTAATTATAAGTGTTTGCATAGTATATTTTATTAGATGAACAAGTTAATGAAAATATTAGTTTATAAAAACTTGTTTTACCTATTCATAAGCTTTATAAATAGGTAACAATAAATGAGCTTTTTCATAATGATTACTTCCCTTAAAGATAAAGTCTAACTGAGCTCTTGGATTTTTTGCAAAATCTTTATCACTTGTCATCTTAGTTACAAAAGCATCTTTGACAAGTGTATTTTCTTTTAAGATTTGTTCAGCAATATCCTCAAAAACGTAACCAGAATAGCCTTCTTTTTGTTGTAAAACAGTGTCAAAAAAGTTCCAATTAAAAAAAGAATCAGTGGCTTCTGGCTCTAGGGTTTCCAATAAATATCTTGCCCCTTTCTGATTTAGAGGTATGTAAAGGTCTCCTTTTGAAAAGTGAGCAGCAATAGAATCAATTTTTATTGAGGTATTGTAATGCAGATAATGCCCTTCATAGGCGCTTGATCTTGTTTTGTAGTCATCTACATGGAGAGATTCTACGACTAAAGTTGTATCTTTTTCAAACTGAGTATAAAAAATTTGATTGTTATCTAAACGTTCTACCACACGATGCCAGCCTTGTTTTAAAATATAAGCTTTCGGAATAGTAGTTTCTTTTGCTGCCCTATATTCATTGTAGTAATTTACATCGGCTAAATATGGCTTTGAAGCATCATAGAATAATCGTTTACCGGAAGTAACCTTGCTATCAACTACACTAGCTTCATAACCTCTAAACTGAATGATGGAGGGTTCTTTTTTAGGGTTAATTTCAAATGTGATTGGGTACGTTTTCTTTTTTAAAATTTCATGTATTGCATTTTTACGAATTGTTTTAATATCTGCGGAGCGATCTTCTGTAAAATCTAACATAGATAATAATAATTCATAGGTTTGCTCAACCCTTATTTTATAGGGTTTTAGCATATGGGTCTCTACCATCATTCCGAAAGTATTAAACAAGGTAGTATACCCTGTAGAATACCTAGGAGAATCATAAAACTGAGACCATCCTTGATTTGGTGTTCCTCCCCAAACATTTACATAAGGAGTAATTGGAATCTTTTTTTGCATCATTGCTTTTTCTAAAGCAGGTCTCATTTGCGTTTCTATAAACTTCCCCAAAGCACCACCTAGCTTGTTATGCTGAGTAAATAAATGGGTAATTGCATATTGATAATCTGCTCCATTACTCACATGATTATCTATAAAAACGTCTGGGTCTAGAGTATGAAAAATTTCTGCAAAAGCAGCAGCATTTTTCGTGTCTTGTTTTACAAAATCTCTATTTAAATCGTAATTTCTAGTATTTCCGCGAAATCCATATTCTATTGGACCGTTTTGATTTGCTCTGGTGTGGGAGTTTCTATTTAAAGACCCTCCAATATTATAAATTGGAATCACCGCAATAAGTGTATTTTGATAGCTCTTTTTCAAAGAATCGTTTTGTACTATATCTCTCAGTAAAAGCATTGATGCATCTATTCCATCAGATTCTCCCGGATGAATTCCATTATTAATTAAGACTTTATTTTTTGTGGAATTTTTAAGGGTATTTAATTGTGTTTTACCATCAGAATCATAGACCACCAAATGCAGAGGATAACCAGCATCTGTTTCCCCCATCTCAAAAACAGAAAGTTCTGGATATGTATTAGAAAGTTCTTTGAAATAATTAATGACATCATGATACTCTGGAGTTTCTAAACCTCCAGTTTTTTCAAAATGAGTGATAAAGGTATTGCTGTTATATTGTTGACATGTCATGAATATGACAGTGATCAAAAAAAGAATTCTTTTTTTCATTTTTATTCAATTCTAAGTGGTAGGGCATATTTTACATTTACATTTTGACCTCTGCTCTTCGCTGGTATCCATTGTTTTAACAAATTAACAATACGTAAAGCTTCTTTATCACATGGTTTACATAATTTACGAACCACCTTTGCATCCACTACATTTCCCTTTTTATTTACAGTAAAATTAACCAGCATTGAACCTCTTATATTATTATTTTTTGCAAAAGCAGGTACTCTAAAGTTTTTAATAATTGTATTAGCTATTCCCTTCATTCCTCTTGAGTATGTTGTTTGCTTAAATACTTCTTTGTAGGTATATTTTTTTCCTTTTTTATCCCAACTTTCACCTTTTTTAAGCTTTCCCTTTTTGTAAATTTCCTTGTAGTAAACAGATCCATCCTTTCTAAACCCTATCCATTCACCTTCTTTTTTATAATCAACAATCTTTCCTTTTTGTTCAGATCCAGATGAAGACTCATAAGAATAGTAACCTGTACCATTTGTTACTGTTTGTTCCCCTGATAAATTCCAAAAATTAATTAACTGAAAAGGTTTTACTTTATTAAAAACTTTTTTTGGCGCAAAGTATGTTGATTCAGATTTTATTGAACCATCTTTATACCATTCTCTCCATAATCCATCTTTTT
>CBFHOD010000001.1:0-46498 GCA_965657365.1 Flavobacteriaceae bacterium | reverse complement strand
GTTATACATAACCCCCTCAGACATCTTATTTCCATTCTTCCAATAATCAGTATAATTACCTGTTTTAGATAAAGTCTCTAAAGCTTTTGTTTGGAAATATGCTTTTTTGTGATAAAAATCTGTAACTGTATCTAATTTATATAAGTCAACAGTATAATTTGTTGTATGGTTCAAAAATTTCTCTTTAACAATAACTAATATTTTTGCATTGTTAGCAGTCGTGATTTTATATTTATTATCATAATAAATAGTATCACCTACTTTAAAACTTATTGAATTTTGAGATAACACCAGAGAGGTAACCATCAAAAAAAAAATTGTAATTATCTTTTTCATTATAATAATTTATTTGGCTTCAATTTTTGAAACTACTGAGGAAGGGACTAATTTAGAGATATCTCCACCATTTTGTAAAATATCTCTCACAATAGAAGAGGAAATATAAGATGTTTTTGCTGCAGTTAATAAAAAAACTGTTTCAATCGGTGCTAAATCTCTATTTGTAAGTGCTATTGCTTTTTCAAATTCAAAATCTGCAGGGTTCCTGAGGCCTCTAATAATATAATCTATAGCATGTGTTTTGCAAAAATCTACAGTTAAACCTTGGTATGTTGTAACTTTTACATTACCGTATTCTTGAAAACATTCTTCAATAAATTTTTTTCTTTGCGCTAAAGAAAACATGTAGTTCTTATTAGAATTAATTCCAATTGCGATCGTAATTTCATCAAATAATGGGATTGCTCGCATAATAATATCCTTATGACCCAAAGTAATTGGATCAAATGAACCCGGAAAAACTGCTTTTTTCATAAAATTTAATTTAGCGCCATTTGTATGGCATTATCAAATAACTCTGAAAGACTAATAGAGGCCTCTTTAGCTTGTTGAGGGAGTAAACTTTCCTCTGTCATTCCAGGGACTGAATTCATTTCTAAAAAATAAGGTACACCATCTACAATTATAAATTCGGATCTAGAGAACCCTTTCATGTTTAAAATTTGATATACTTTCATGGCTTGCCTATCTACCATCTCTTTTTCAACTTGAGATAATCTAGCAGGAGTAATTTCCTGTGACTTACCCTCGTATTTAGCCTCATAATCAAAAAAATCATTTTCCGAGACAATCTCCGTAATTGGCAAAACAATGAGTTCACCTTGATATTCAATAACACCAACAGATACCTCTTTGCCCTCTAAAAAAGATTCAATTATAATTTCATCATCTTCCTCAAGTGCTTTTTTTATGGCAGTTGTTAAATTTTCTTCTTTATAGACTTTTGAAATTCCAAAACTAGAACCCGCTCTATTTGGTTTTACAAAACAAGGTAATCCAACTGTGTTTATAATGTGATCCGGAACTATCTCGTCTCTTTTATGCATATAAAAAGAGGTAGCTGTTGGTATCCCGTATTCTTTTACAACACTTAGAGTGTCTCGTTTATTAAATGTGAGTGCCATTTGATAAAATGGTGCAGATGTATGCTTGATGCCTAATAAATCAAAATAGGCAATTAATGCTCCATTTTCTCCAGGAGCTCCATGAATAGCATTAAATATACAATCGAAATGGATGAGCTGATTGTCCATAGAGAAAGAAAAATCATGTTTATTGACCTGATATTCTTTATCATTCTTTAAGACAACCCATTTCTCTTTTAAAATATGAACTCTAAATAAAGAATATTTATTTGAGTCTAAAGAATTGTAGACAACCTCACCGCTTTTTAAAGAAATTTCTGCTTCGGAAGAATACCCTCCCATAACGATGGCAATATTTTTTTGCATTTATCAATTGGTTTACACACAAACTTAGTTAAAATTTCGTTGATAGATAAAAGAATTGTCAATTCGATTAATTCTATTTTTACACTACATTTGTAACAATAAAAAAAATCAAAAAAATGAGTTTCTTTAGATTTTTAATAAGTAAGTCTTTTTTTATTCAAATTATGATCACTGTTATTAGCTTATCACTCCTCATTATAGGCATGAAATGGTGGTTGGGTTATACTACCAATCACGAACAAAAAATACAGGTGCCTAACTTAAATAAAATGTCTTTATCAAACGTAGAAACAACTTTAAAGGAATTAAATTTAGATTTTTTAGTCATAGATTCTGCCAGTTATAATCCTAAATATCCAAAAAAATCAGTAATTGAACAAACTCCTGAGTCTGGGAGTTTCGTTAAAGAAAAACGTAAAATTTACCTTACTTTAAATCCTTCAAAGTATAGAGATATTACCATTCCTAATTTAAATGGCCAGTCAAAACGCCAAGCCATAACTCAATTACAATCTAAAGGTTTTAAAATTGGGGAGTTCTTCTATATCCCTGATATTGGTAAAGATGTTATTCGTGGATTAAAATCCAATGGAAAAAAGCTAAAACCTGGTTCAAAACTTGAGAAAAATGGAGTAATTGATTTAATTTTAGGAGATGGAAATAGAAAATAAGCTATGACAAAAAATCTGACATCAGAATTTGACAATGATGAGTTATTTGAACATCATAGGGTCATTGCTACTGATGGGCAAATTCCACTTCGTGTCGATAAATTTTTGATGAACTTTATTGAAAATGCTACTAGAAATAAATTACAACAGGCAGCCAAAGCTGGAAATATTTTAGTAAACGATGTTGCTGTAAAATCTAATCATAAAGTCAAACCCAAAGATATTGTTAGAATAGTACTTGCTCATCCACCTCAGGAAAATTTATTAATTGCTGAAGACATTCCTTTAGATATAGTATATGAAGATGAAACGATCATGGTTGTTAATAAACCGGCTGGTATGGTTGTTCATCCTGGTCATGGAAATCCTTCTGGAACTCTTGTTAATGGACTAATCTATCATATAGAAAATCTTCCAACTAATAGTAATGAGAGACCAGGACTAGTTCACAGAATCGATAAAGATACCAGTGGTCTATTGGTTGTTGCTAAGACTGATTTTGCTATGGCGCATTTGTCAAAACAATTTTTTGATAGAAAGACAGATCGAAAATATCTTGCTTTAGTTTGGGGAAATATGAAAGACGATGAAGGAACAATTGAAGGAAATATTGGACGTAGTCTTAAAAACCGCCTACAAATGGATGTTTTTCAAGAGGGTGACTTTGGTAAACATGCAGTTACACATTATAAAGTAATAGAGCGTTTTACCTACGTAACTTTGGTTGAATGTAAGTTAGAAACAGGAAGAACTCATCAAATACGAGCGCATTTTAAACATATTGGTCATACTTTATTTAATGATGAACGTTATGGAGGGGATGATATTCTCAAAGGGACTACATTTACAAAATACAAACAATTCGTAGAAAATTGCTTTAAAATATTACCAAGACAAGCTTTACATGCAAAAACATTAGGGTTTAAGCATCCAATAACCAAAGAAATGATGCAGTTTGATTCTGAAATCCCTAAAGATATTAGTGATTGTATAGAAAAATGGAAAACATACACCTTAAATTCTAAGGAGTAACATTTATAAACTGATTTTTCTTAATTCCTATTATTATTTTTTTTGACTTCTTAAAACTTGACAAATTCTTTTAGAATCTTTATTTTTACTTTATAATACATTTAATAAATGAAAATAATTATTTCTCCAGCAAAGTCTTTAGATTTTGAAAGTGATGCAAAAACCAATGTTTTTACGCAAGCTTCATTCCTAAAAGAATCTTCACTACTTAATAAAAAACTAAAGGATTTATCAAAATCAAAATTGAGTGATTTAATGAAAATATCACCTGCTTTAGCAGATTTAAATTATGAAAGAAATCAAAACTGGCATCAACCTTTCTCTCTAGAGAATTCTAAGCAAGCAATTTATGCTTTTACTGGTGAAGTTTTTAAAGGAATTGATGTGAACTCTCTAGCTGAAGAAAAAATACCATTGTTACAACGTCGTCTTCGAATCTTATCTGGACTTTATGGTTTGTTAAAACCCCTAGACTTAATTCAACCCTATCGTCTTGAAATGGGAACTAAACTGAATGTTGGTGAAGCCAATAATCTTTACAAATTTTGGGATTCAAGTTTAGCAGATTCACTAAATGATGAAATGGAAGAAGGTGATTTATTAATCAATTTAGCAAGCACAGAATATTTTAAAGCAGTTCCAAAAAAAGTATTAAAAAACTCAATGATTACTCCAATCTTTAAAGAGTTTAAAAATGGAGACTATAAAATTGTGATGACTTATGCTAAAAGAGCCCGTGGCTTGATGGTTAGATATATTATTGAAAATAATATAAAAACATTAGAGGAACTTAAAGGGTTTAATACTGAAGGTTATCTTTACACGGAATCTTTATCTTCAGATAGTGAATTAGTATTCACAAGATAACTCCCTATTGCTTCATTCTATTCATTACCCAAACATGAGGGGCGGTAACAGCAAATAAAACGATAAATATAATCGAGTTAAATTGACTTTCATCAAGGAAATAATAGGCTGCAACCAAACCAATAATACTAATTAGCCAATAAACAAAAGCTGTTTTCAGGTATTTCAAAATTGTTTTAATAGAGTAGCTACCTGATAAAAACTTTGTTTGATCTAAAATAGATGGGATACTGTGCCATAAGACAAAATAAATAGCAAATCCTAGAATTAAAGAGCTTGTTTTAAAAACTAAAAACAGTAATAACAAATAAAACAACTCCCTTACAATTTGAATCTTCGGTTTAGTTTTTCTTATATATTGGTAAGCAAACAAACCTACTAGTAGCGATGAAGAGGAAAAAAACATGATATTAATCCAATCATTTGGTATGATATTGCCAGTCAAATTTCGCATAATATCGTCAACATCCTCAAGGTTCTCAATAAAAATAAGCGAAAAAATAAGCATCCCATAAGCGATATAAAGAATCGATTTAAAAATCTTAGTTCCGAAAACTTTATCCTCGAGATGCTGTTCACCAAAATGGTAAGAACTTAACAGAATAAAAAATAAAAAAGAAATAAATGGATTTATTATATAACTGACAATACACATGATTATAAGCAATAAATAAAATCCTGTTGATTTTAAAAAATTAGTGGTGTTTGTTTGTTGTTTTCTTAGAATTGTAAAGTCATTAGATCCGTGAATAATTCCTATGGAAAGTACGATTACATATGCAATAGAATCCTCTATAATTTGACCAAATTGAATACTTATCCAAAATAGTAAAAATGTAAAAAAAATCATAAAATCTTGATAATGTACTCTCAAAAAATGGTTTTTTTTTCAAAGTTAATATTTTTTTTGTATTTTCGTTTAGGTTTATTTTAAAACCACAAACAAAACTAATTACTAACAAACAATTTTTTTATGAATTATTTAAACTTAATTGCAATGGCTGTCCCAACGGATGGCACAGGATTTACTTTCTGGCTTGGAGCAATGGCTATGATGGCAGCATCTGTGTTTTTCTTCCTTTCAATGAACAGTGTTGATGCTAAATGGAGAACATCTCTTTTAGTTTCAGGATTAATTACATTTATAGCTGCTGTGCACTACATGTACATGAGAGATGCTCATGCAAGTGGTGACTCTACTACAGTATTTAGATATGTAGATTGGATTTTAACAGTACCTCTAATGTGTGTTGAATTTTATTTAATACTTAGAGTTGCTGGTGCAACTAAATCTCATATGTGGAAATTAATTGGATTTTCAACGATCATGCTAGTTACCGGATTCTTCGGTGAGTCTGGATGGGACGGTGGATTATTAAATGCATCTATGTGGGGATTACTTTCTGGACTTGCTTATTTTTATATAGCATACGAAGTTTGGTTAGGAAGCCTTAAGAAATTAGCTGAAGCTGCTGGTGGAAATGTATTAAAAGCTCACAAAACTTTATGTTGGTTCCTTCTTGTTGGTTGGGCAATTTATCCACTAGGATACATGGCTGGAACTGATGGATGGTACAATGGTATCGAAAATGTTCTTCCTTCTATGGAAGTTATTTATAACATTGGAGATGCAATTAATAAAATTGGATTTGGTCTAGTTGTATACACTTTAGCTGTAAGCAAAGACTAATTATATTTTAGTTACTTATCATAAAACCCAAATAGTTTTTACTATTTGGGTTTTTTATTTATTTAAAATTTTAGCTTCTTGCCCCAACTCCTTAACAAGTAAATAATAAAAAATTGCTCTGTATTTGACCCTATTTGTTTTTCCCATCAAAACACCTACTTTATTAATAGCGTTATCTAAATACATACCATCCTTTAGACCTAATTTCTTTATCAGAAAATTATGTTTGACGGTAAAAACTTCATTCTCATCAGATACAGATACTGATGCAGCATCTCGTTTAAAAATTGAAGGACCTAACCCTCTTGTAATTTTATCAAATAATTCATCTTCATAGGTTAATCCCATAGAAATCATGTTCTTTTTATAAAAAAGAATTTTATCGTCAAATTTACTCATTATTGATTTTTTAGCAATTCTATCAAACCAAATATAACTAAATATATGGCTTTCAGGTTGGTAAATTCATCTAAAAAATATTGAAATTATGTCAAAATGTCACCAAAAAGGAGAATAAAGTTTGAAAATATGACAAACTTTAATTAAAAATCTATTGGCATACATATTGTCTGAGTAAAGTAAATAAATTGAAAAATAAATTATAAATATAAAATTATGAGTAAAATTATTGGAATCGATTTAGGAACAACCAATTCATGTGTTTCAGTAATGGAAGGTAATGAACCCGTTGTAATTCCTAATTCAGAAGGAAAAAGAACAACACCTTCTATCGTTGCCTTTGTTGAAGGTGGTGAAAGAAAAGTTGGAGACCCAGCAAAACGTCAAGCGGTTACTAACCCAACCAAAACAGTGTATTCAATTAAAAGATTTATGGGAAATAAATTCTCTGAATCCACAAAAGAGGCAACTAGAGTACCTTATAAAGTTGTTAAAGGTGATAATGACACACCTCGTGTTGATATTGATGGTCGTTTATACACACCACAAGAAATTTCAGCAATGGTATTACAAAAGATGAAAAAAACTGCTGAAGATTATTTAGGTCATGACGTATCAGAAGCTGTTGTAACTGTTCCAGCATATTTTAATGATGCTCAAAGACAAGCAACAAAAGAAGCTGGAGAAATTGCTGGTTTAAAGGTTAGTAGAATCATAAATGAACCTACAGCTGCTGCATTAGCATATGGTCTAGATAAATCCAATGATGATAAAAAAATTGTTGTATTTGATTTTGGTGGAGGAACTCACGATGTTTCTATCCTTGAACTAGGAGATGGAGTTTTTGAAGTATTAGCAACAGATGGAGATACTCACTTAGGTGGAGATGATGTTGATGAAAAAATCATCAATTGGCTAGCGGAAGAATTCAAAGCAGAAGAAAATATGGATTTGAGAAAAGATCCGATGGCATTGCAAAGATTAAAAGAAGCTGCTGAAAAAGCAAAAATTGAATTATCTAGTTCTGCTACAACAGAGATTAACCTACCTTATGTAACTGCCACAGCAAGTGGACCAAAACACTTGGTAAGAAGTTTATCAAAAGCAAAGTTTGAGCAATTAATTGATGATTTAGTAAAAAGAACAATTAAACCTTGCCAGACCGCACTTAAAAATGCGGATTTATCGACTTCAGATATTGATGAGATTATTTTAGTAGGTGGTTCTACAAGAATTCCTGCTATTCAAGAGGCTGTTGAAAAATTCTTTGGAAAGGCACCAAGTAAAGGTGTAAATCCAGATGAAGTAGTTTCTTTAGGAGCTGCAATTCAAGGTGGTGTTTTAACTGGCGATGTAAAAGATGTTTTATTATTGGATGTAACACCGTTATCATTAGGAATTGAAACTATGGGGAATGTTTTTACAAAACTAATTGATGCAAATACAACCATTCCAACTAAAAAATCTCAAGTATTCTCTACTGCTGTAGATAATCAACCTTCAGTTGAAATTCACGTTTTACAAGGTGAAAGAGCAATGGCTGTAGACAACAATACTATTGGACGTTTTCATTTAGACGGTTTACCTCCAGCACAAAGAGGAGTTCCTCAAATTGAAGTAACATTTGATATCGATGCAAACGGAATTATTAAGGTTTCAGCTTTAGATAAAGGAACTAATAAGTCTCATGAAATCAGAATAGAAGCTTCATCAGGTTTATCAGAAGAAGAGATTGAAAAAATGAAGCAGGAAGCAGAAGCAAATGCTGATGCAGATAAAAATGCAAAAGAAACAGCTGAAAAAATTAATGGTGCAGATGGAATGATTTTCCAAACTGAAAAGCAATTAAAAGAATTTGGAGATAAATTATCAGATGATAAAAAAGCTCCAATTGAAGCTGCTTTGGTGGAATTAAAGGCTGCACATGAATCTAAGGATTTAACACAAATTGACGCTGCTATGGAAAAAATCAATGAAGCTTGGAAAGTTGCTTCTGAGGAAATGTATAAAGCACAACAAGAAGCTGGAGCAAATCCTGGAGCAGAGCAAGGTCAACCAGAGGCGCCTTCAGAAAGTGATGATGTGGAAGATGTAGATTTCGAAGAGGTTAAATAAATTAGTTTATTTAATTATTATTCAAAATATTAAAACGCAATCATTAATTTGGTTGCGTTTTTTAATTCAACTTATTTTTCATTTGAAAACTTACAATCAAACAAATTTTTTTAAATACACATTTTGTGAATTTCAAGAGGTTAATAACTTTGAAATCACTGGTAAAAACTTTTTTAAAAGCAAGTCAAATAGTTTGTATTATTTTACAAAAAATGGTGTTTATAGAAAATCTAATCATTGGGGAAGAGTTGGCTCTTGTAGATGGAGACTTACTTCAAATTCATCATATAAAAATCAGCAAAGCGTCACAGCATTTGCAAGGTGGAAAGAATTTTATCATTTAAATGAGAATGAAAAACTATTTTATATTGAAGTAAACTTTGAAACTGAAAAAGTTAAAATTAAGGTTTCATATACAGACAAGACACTTTTCTTATTCTCTTTAAGTAATGCCTTAAAAAAAGAAAAACAAATCAAGGATTTGTTTAAAGAAGTTAAATGGGCTAAATATTATGGTCAAACCCCAGAAGAACTTAAATATAAAATAATTATGAAACTTATCAATTCAAATTTATCATTACAACAAATTAAAGTAAATTTAAAATCAGACTTTAAAGTCTCAACGAATTAAATCAATTTTAAAAATTAAAAAAACAAGAGATTCATATTAAAAATTTTTCATTTATTTATATTAAAAATAAAAGGTCAGCACACACATGAAAACCTCATTCTTAACATTTTTACTTTTTATGAATTTAATTTCAAATGCATATGGTCAACAGACAGATACTTTATCTATAACCTTAGATGTTACTTTTACAAAATTCAATAAAGGAAGTATACTAATTGCGCTCTATGAATCTGAGGAAAGTTACATGGAAAAAATTTATAAAAGCGCAGAGGTACTTGTAAAAGATTATCAGGCACAGATTGTTTTTAAATCACTAAAAAAAGGAGTCTATGCTTTTTCATTTTTTCACGATTTAAATGATAATAAAGAATTAGATACTAATTTTTTAGGAATACCAAAAGAACCTTACGGATTCTCAAATGATAAAAAAGGACGGTTTGGCCCCCCGAAATTTAATGAGTCCTCTCTAGAAATAAACAAAAACAGTACTTTTAAAATATTTATCGAATAAAAATTGAACTAATTATTAGTGGGGTTAAATAACTTAGGCTAGACATTCTACGTTGAAATTTTATTAATCAACTCTTGCTTTGCTTTTTTGTCATCACCAAACAACCATCTTAAGGTATTATCCTCCCAAATTTCATGATACTGTTTAGTATTAATAATAGATCGATCTATAGCTAAATCCAAAAGTTTACCTGGATAAGATGACTGTGCGTCACTTTCCATTTCTCCTAAAGGGTACGGATCATCTAACCCCATGATAACTTGATTAGAACCTTGTCGTTCTATCATTAATTTTAGAGAGTCTGTGTCATGAACTAAAGTGTCAAAATAAATGTTCGGATGACCTACTGCTTTTCTTGGATGGGTCTTACCCTCAAATAAGTCCGGTCTTCCATCAAAACCTTGTATTCTTCTGCCTAAGTTCATTTGTGCTAACTGACCTCCGTGAGCAAAACAAGTTCGTATGTTTGGGAAACGTTCTTGCATCCCATTTAAGGTATAAAAATGATAGGCATCTCCACATTGAGCTAACATCCAAATTAAATGAAAACGCCAGGAAGTATTTTCTAACTTAATCATTTTATCTCCATCATAGGGATGAATTTCAATCGCTAATTTATACGTATCTGCCAATTCAAAAATAGGATCATTTTCTTTGTCAAAAACACACTTCCACTGCCCTATAGAATCCATGAAGTGAGTTGGTAAACACAAAACTTTCAAATCTAATTCCTCTACACAGCGTTCTATTTCCCATAAAGCACCTTGAATAAAACCTGGATGTACAACAAAACCAGAAGTAAATTTTGAAGGATAATCTTGCTGTACTTTAGCATTAAAGTCATTTTGAAAACGCAGTGCTTTTTTCATTTCCTCCAAACGTAATCCGTTACCATAAAGCTGGGAAAGGTTTAAAACTACTGCATGATCTATTTTATTTTTTTCCATCCACAATAATTTCTCATCAAGAAAAAAACTAGAATCTGTAACAGGCCTTTTCCATCCTTTTTGCAACATATGTTTGCGCTCATCATCTACCCAGAAAATTTCCTTTTCTTTCATAAATGAGGGAATCTGCTCCGGATAAGGAAGCAAATGCGAATGTCCGTTAATTCTTAGTTTGCGTTTCATTAAGAAATATTATTGATCATAGAATCTTTTATCAACCTCCATAATTTCACCTGTTTTAGGGCAAGTTCTTAATTCTTCATTAGAATAAAATCTTTTAAAAACAGGGAGAAAATCTTTTTCGATATTAGTTAGCGTAAAGTACTCTTCATAAAGCAGCTCATTTGCAGTGTCTGAAAACCATAGTAAACCGTCTTTTTGTTCTTGAGTTCTTTTTCTTTCAATTACTAAACCTATTGAACCTTCAGATCTTACAGGTGAGTGTGGTATTTTGGCCGGTAAAAGAAACATTTCTCCCGCTTTAATTGGAATTTCAACAAGCCTTCCATTTTGTTGTGTTTTGACAAGTATTTCACCCTCTATTTGATAAAACAACTCTTCTGTTTCGTTATAATGATAATCTTTTCTAGCGTTTGGACCAGCAACAATCATTACAATATAATCTCCTGACTCTACATACAGGTTTTTATTACCTACAGGTGGTTTTAATAAATGCCTATTGTCATCTATCCATTGTTGTAAATTAAAAGGTCTTTTTATTTCCATGAGTTTTATGATGATGAATTTGTTTCAATATATGCTATTTTTATAACTCTTAATCGTTTAGAATTTATTTTGCCACCTTATTTACAATGATTTTGTTCTTCCACCGTCTACAGGAAGATTAACTCCTGTAATATAACTTGCAGAATTACTAGCTAAAAATGCTACTGCAGCAGCAGTTTCCTCTGGCTTCGCAAATCGTTTTGCTGGTACATAATTTTTCATAATTTCAGACATTTTCTCTATTGAAGTATTGGCAGCAGTTGCTTTTACTTTAATAATTTGATCTAAACGCGCCGTATCTGTAAAACCTGGTAATACATTATTCATGGTTATTCCAAACTCTGCAAGTTCAGCTGCCATTGTTTTTGACCAATTGGCTACTGCATTTCTTATCGTATTACTTACACCTAAGCCCGGAATTGGCTCTTTGACAGAGGTAGAAATGATATTGATAATTCTTCCAAAACATTCTTTTTTCATAAATGGAACAACAGCTTGTGATAAAATTTGATTGACCAATACATGCATTTGAAATGCCGCTGAGAACTCCTCCACACTAGCGTCTATAATCGCACCACTTTTTGGACCACCTGTATTGTTAATCAAAATATGGAAGTTCTTATTAGCTGAAATTATATTCTTGATTTGATTAAAATCAGAAAAATCGGCAACCAAATACCTATGTTTTTGTTTTCCGGTCTGTGGAAGTTCTTTTAAAACCTCTTGTAAAACTTTTTCATTTCTAGCCATTAAAGTAATATTTGCACCTTCTTTTGCCAAAGAAATTGCTGTCGCTTTTCCAATACCCTGAGTACTCCCACAAACAAGTGCATTTTTATTTTGTAATCCTAATTCCATTTTTATTAATTAACTATAAATTATTTATTAATTGTATTTGATACAGATATTTTTAGGTTCTGTAAAAAAGCGTAGCGCCTCAAAACCACCTTCTCTTCCAACTCCAGAATTTTTCATACCTCCAAACGGTGTTCTTAAATCACGTAATAACCACGTATTTACCCAAACAATTCCTGCATCTATTTGTTTAGACAATCTCATGGTTCTTTTTAAATTATTGGTCCATAAGGTTGCAGACAATCCGTAAGAAACATCATTAGCCATGGCTAAGACTTCATTTTCATCATTAAAAGACATAATAGTTACCACAGGACCAAATATTTCTTCCTGATTTAGAATACAAGAATTATCATTTACCTCTATAATTGTTGGCTCTAAATAATATCCGTTTTCTGAATCGTGAACGGATACTAAATTTCCTCCAAGAACAACTTTACCACCATGTTGCGCTGCATTGTCAACATATGATTTCACTTTATTTAAATGTGTTTTTGAAACTAAAGCACCTATGTCAGTATCTTTATTAAAAGGAGATCCAACTTTTAATTTAGACACAGCTGCTATAAAATCTGTTTTAAACTTTTGATAGATTGAAGCCTCAACAAAAATTCTACTGCCACATAAACAAATCTGGCCCTGGTTTGCAAATGAGGATCTGACAGTCGTTTGTAACATCTCATTATAATCACAATCTGAAAAAATAATAGCTGGGTTTTTTCCTCCAAGTTCTAGTGATAATTTTTTGAACATTGGCGCTGCAGTTCTAGCAATATGTGCCCCTGTTTTTGTTCCTCCAGTGAATGAAATTGCTTTAATATTTGGGTGTTCTACAATAGCTTGACCAGTTGTTGTGCCAAAGCCATGAATAATATTTAAGACGCCTTTAGGAAGTCCTGCTTCAGTAAGTATCTCCCCGAGTAAATAAGCGGTCATTGGAGTAATTTCACTTGGTTTTGCTACTACACAATTACCAGCAGCAATTGCTGGTGCAATTTTCCATGTAAATAAATACAAGGGTAAATTCCAAGGCGAAATACATCCCACTACTCCTATAGGCTGTCGGAGCGTAAAATTGATTGCATTTTGGCCAACACTTTCATGAGCCTCTGAAGCAAACTGAGTAATGGCATTAGCATAAAACTGAAAATTAGCAGATGCTCTTGGGATATCAATTGATTTTGCTATATGTACAGGCTTTCCATTATCTTTTGCTTCTGCCAAAGCTAACTCAGGTAATTTTTCAATAATAAGTTGAGCAATTTTAGAAAGTATTTGCGACCTTTCATCTAAAGTGGTCTCAGACCAACTTAAAAAGGCAGTTTCTGCAGCCTTATATGCAAGTTCTACATCTTGATTATTCGAGTTTGGAATTTGCCCATACACTTCTCCTATTGATGGATTATAATTTTCAATCCAATTATTTGAAATTGGATTTACATATTTACCGTTGATATAATTCTTAATTTTCATCCTAATTCATATCACTAAAAAATCAAAAAAAATAATTTTTGTTAGCTTATGTTAATTATTAAAATTGATGTTTAATATCGCAAGACAAATCTTTATCCCTTGTCTGATATTTCCAATGCGTATATTTTCATTTGGATTGTGCTGATTGTTATCCATATTTACCATAGGAACAATAATAGCTGGAATGTCTAATTCATTAATAGCTGGTATAATGGGTACTGTTCCTCCCATAGTTCGAATACTCACAGGTTCTTTTCCAAAATATGTTGTGAGAGCACTTCGTAATTTTTCAGCAAAAGGTGCATTTAATGGAGTCCTAAAGGCATTGACTCCAGAATTCCCTTTAAATGTTACTATTTTATCATAAGACAATCGTTCCTTGTTTGTAGGCTCCCTATCTAATACTAAATATCCTTCTGATTTGATATGTTTTTTAATTTTTTCTAACTGATCTTTACCATCAGTTTCCTCAACCAAACGAACATCTATGTGAACTGTTGCATATTCAGGTATTATCGTTTTTAATCCTTTTCCTTTCCAAGAAGTTTCAATTTGTCTAACATTTAATGATGGATATTGTAAAGACTCTTGGTAATTTTCACCAACACTTTCTTCTCTAAAAATCATTAAAGCATTATTTATTTCTTCTTTATTATCGGGTACAGATTTTAAGATATTTGACACCTCTTCTGAAATGGTAATCCCTTTATAATAGTCATCAATAAGTACTCTTCCATTTTCTGACTTCATGGAAGTTAACAATCTTGAAAGTCTAAACACTGGATTAGCAACATAATTTCCATAATGACCACTATGTTGTGGTAGTTTTGAACCATACGTGGTAACACTAAAACTAGCAATACCTCTACAACCAAAAGTTAATGTGGGTTGATTAGAATTATGGGCTGGGCCATCCATAATAATCATATGATCTGCTTTGTAATTCTCCTTGTATTTTTGCAGTGTCGATAGAAATCCATTAGACCCATATTCTTCCTCTAAATCGAAAATAATTTTGATGTTAAACTTTGGTGTTTGTTTTCTAGATTGCAACAATTCTAAGGCAGATAGAAACATTAAAATAGGCGCCTTATCATCTGCTGCTGCTCTTCCAAAGATTCGCCAATCATCATTAATTTTTTCAGCTAAATTAAACCATGGGATTTCATTCCATTCTCCTTCCTCATTTTGTTCTTTTAATACAGGAGTAAAAGGATCTTTTTGATCCCAACTTTCTGGATTTACTCCTTGGCCATCTAGGTGAAAATAAAATAAAATTGTTTTAAATGAGGGGTCAATAATTCGTTCAGCAAATAAAACTGGTAATGTTGAAGATTCGAGTGTTTTTAATTTAAAACCAACTTTACTATAATGTTTCTTAACCCAACTCACATTCTCATACATTTTTTTTACATCTGAGGGCAAATTAGGAATACTCACAAAAGTTCGATGAGTTGAGATCACTGAATTAAATTTATCATCTATGAGTTGATCCCAATTTACTTGAGCAAATAAGGTTATAGTTGAAAGAAATAAAATAATAAATACATATTGTTTTTTCATAAATTCCTATTTACTGTTTTTTATAAGCTGTAACTTTAATTTCTACAACTAAATCTGGATGTGGCAATTGATGAACAGCTACAGTAGTTCTTGTTGGGCCTGTCTCCATCTCAAAAAAATCAGCATAGACTTTATTGTATCCTGCAAAATCATTCATAGAAACAAGAAAGGAGGAAACATCAACCACATCTTTTAAACTAGCACCAACAGTCTGAAGGTTTTTATCAATATTTCTTAAAACTTCTCTTGTTTGTTCCTCTATATTTAATTGTTTGGTACCCATTTCGTCTATAATGGCAACTCCAGCTATACTATTATCTGCTCTTCGAGAACTGGTTCCTGAAACAAAAATAAAATCTCCTACAACTTTTACATGAGGGTAGGCTCCTCTTGGTGACACTTTAGTATTCATTGTTTAATGCTATCAAATTAATGTACAACTTCATTTCTAGTATATAAAAATTACACCAGCTGAAGCATAAATATACATAAGTTCATTTACAATTCAATTAAGGATGTATTTGACTTTAATTTAATCTATTCTAAAAGCTTATTTGTTTCTTCTTGTACTTTATGTAATATTTGACACATTCGCTCTTTAGAGTGTTGTGAAGAGGAGGTATATAAAGAATTTTCCATCATTTTAAGTAAGACTTTATCCTGTGCTCTTCCTTTGGTCATGGCATCATGATATCCAATATCTTCATTGAAAGTAACCAAAGAATATTTGGAAAAATATTGGGTTGGAAAAAACTTTTCTAAGTTCATTTCAACAATTCTTTTCTCCTTAAATAATGGGTTAGCTACATGATCACGCATTTCGTAATAATTATCAATAGCTAAATCTGCAATCGCATCTGTATCTATTTTTCTATGTTTTTGAAATTCTGAAAGTACTCTTGACCAGTCACCCTCAAATTGATTTAACACGCTATCCAATACATATACATCTTCAAAAGATGCATTCATTCCTTGCCCATAAAAAGGGACGATTGCATGCGAGGAATCTCCAAGTAATAGTGTGTTCCCTTTATATGCCCAAGGATAACATTTTATAGTTCCTAATTTTCCCGTTGGATTATTTTCAAATTCTTGTAATATATCTGGAATCAATGATAAAGTATCAGGGAAATCTCTTTCAAAGAATGCTCTGATTTTTTTTTCTGAAACAAGATTATCAAAATTATATAACCCTTCAGAATAACTTAAAAATAAAGTGACTGTAAAACTTCCATCCATATTTGGAAGTGCAATGAGCATATAATCTCCTCGAGGCCAGATATGGAGATGTTCTTTACTTATGATATGATTTCCATTTTTATCCGCGGGTATTTCGAGTTCTTTATAACCATGTGTCAAAAAATCTTGAGATACTTTAAACTTGGGAAATTGTTTTTCATAGCTTTTTCGCAATGATGACCCTGCCCCATCTGTTCCAAAAATAACATCAGCCTCTTCTTTAAATTGTTGTTTAGAAGAAGAAGGCTCAAACGTGGCTATTTTTGCTTCAATGTCTATATGTATACATTTTGTATTAAAAACAATAGTTACATTTGGGTGCTGCTCAGCTTCGGAAAGTAATAAGCTATTTAAGTTCCCTCTAGAGATAGAATTAATACACTCTCCGGATCTACCAGAGTAATTTGACTCAAAAGTATTAGATTTATTGTCGTGCATTAAACGCCCCTTCATTGGAATACATAATTTTCTGGCTTTTTCTTCAACGCCTGCCATACGAAGTGCTTTTAGACCTCGATCAGATAATGACAAATTGATAGATCTTCCAGCTGAAATATCTGATTCTCGCAAATCAGACCTACTTTCATAAACTACCACTTGATAGCCTCTTTGAGCCATTCTCAGTGCCAACAAAGATCCACACAGACCAGCTCCAACAATAAGTATTTTCTCTTTATTATTCATTTACAATAAACTTTCTAAGGTTCTTACCATGTGATACACGTCTTCAAAACTTGTATACATGGGTACCGGTGCACATCTTATAACGTCAGGTTCCCGCCAGTCTGTTATAATATTATTTTTTATTAGTTTTTTATGAAGATTTTTATCGGCATTTTTAACTTGTAAAGACAACTGGCAACCTCTTTCTTTTGGGTTACATGGTGTAATTATCTTTATAGTATCTGAAGCTATTTGATTGACCAAATACTCAAAGAAACCTGTCAACTTTTTTGATTTTTTAAGCAATGCATCCATTCCAACTTTTTCAAAAATATCCAAAGATGCCTTTATTGCAGCCATTGATAAAATAGGGGGATTACTTAACTGCCAACCCTCTGCTCCTTCCATTACATCGAAAGGTTGCCTCATATTAAATCGTGTTTCTTTATTGTGATTCCACCAACCTGCAAACCTTGGTAAATCTTTTCTTTTTGCATGTTTCTCGTGTACAAATACACCTGATAAACTTCCAGGTCCAGAATTTAAGTATTTGTATGTACACCATGCTGCAAAATCAACAGAACTATCATGAAGATCGGGTTGAATATTTCCAGCTCCGTGAGCCAAATCAATACCAACTATACAATCTTTTGCATGTCCTAAATCAGCAATCTTTTTGATATTTAAATATTGTCCAGTATAATAGTTCACGCCACCAATTAACAACAAAGCTACCTCATCACCATGAGTATCCATTAAAGATTTCAAATCCTCTAATTCAAGTAATTCTTTACCTTCTTTTGGTTTCCATTCAATAAGCGCTTCGTCTGGATCGAATCCATGAAAAGACAATTGCGACTGAACAGCATATCTATCTGATGGAAAAGCATCGCTTTCAATAATTATTTTATACTTGGTTTTTGAAGGCTGATAAAAAGACACCATCAATAAATGAAGGTTCGTTGTTAATGTATTCATAACAACTACTTCAACGGGCTTCGCACCAACAATTTTTGCCATGGTATCAGTTAAAAGCTCATGATATGATAACCATGGATTCTTAGCTTCAAAATGCCCTTCTACCCCAAAATTTGCCCAATCATCGAGCTCCTGATCAATATACTTAGAAGTAATTTTTGGCTGTAATCCTAAAGAATTCCCAGTAAAATAAAGCCATTCTTTTCCATGTTTATCTCTAGGAATATGAAATTCATTTCTAAGGTAAGAGATTGGATCTTCTTGATCTAATTGTTTTGCGTAGTCTAGTGAATTTTGGTAAGTCATTAAATAAAAAAACGATTGCTATCAAAGATAGAACAATCATTTTTTAGAAAATAATTTTTATAAATTTTTTGACAAATTGGATCAATACAATACCCGAAATTTTATGGTTCCCTCAACGTCTTTTAGAGCTTTTATTACTTTCTTATTGTATTCTTTGTCTATGTCTGTAATTACATAACCAACTTTTGCATCTGTAGATAAAAACTGACCAGTAATATTTAACTCAAACTCAGCTAAAACCCTGTTAATATTTGCCATTACTCCTGGCACATTCTTATGAATATGTAAAAATCGATGAGCTTTTGTTTGTCTAGGTAATCTAATATTAGGAAAATTTACCGCATCTACAGTATTTCCTGAGTTGATGTAAGCCATGATCTTGCCCGGGACAAAATCAGCAATATCCCGTTGAGCTTCCTCTGTACTACCACCTACATGAGGTGTTAATATCACATTATCTAAGCCTTTTAAATCTGTATAATAATCACCATTAGCCCTAGGTTCTTCGGGATAAACATCTACTGCTGCCCCAGCTAACTTACCAGACTCTAATGCTACTTTGAGGGCTTTAATATTTACCACAAATCCTCTTGAAAGGTTTACTAAATAAGCACCATCTTTCATTTGAGACAACTCCTCTTTTCCTATGAAATCTTTATTCGCAGCATTGTCATCTATATGTAATGTAACAACGTCTGAAAGTGCTAATAAATCTTTTAAATTTTGAACTCTTGTTGCATTTCCTAGAGCCAGCTTATCTTCAACATCATAATAATAGACATCCATTCCTAAAGCTTCTGCTAAAACAGATAGTTGTTTTCCTATGTTACCATAACCAACTATCCCTAATTTCTTTCCTCTAACCTCTTTAGAACCTTGAGCTGTTTTATTCCATTGTCCATTGTGTAATTCTGTACTCCTCTGAAATACAGAACGCATCAACATAATTATTTCACCAATAGCTAATTCTACTACTGATCGTGTATTACTATAAGGCGCATTAAATACAATAATTCCGTTTTCTTTACATGCCTCTAGATTTATTTGTTTAGTACCAATACAAAAAGCACCTATACTCATTAATTTAGCGGCAGACTCCACTACTTTTTTAGTCACTTGAGTTTTAGAACGAATACCCAAAACATGAACTCCATCAAGCTTTTTTATAAGTTCTTCCTCAGACAAACTTGTTGAAACTGTTTCAACAGTAAAGCCATCACCTGATAATTTCTTAAAAGCATCAGGATGTACATTTTCTAATAATAAAATTTTAATTCTATTTTTTGGATAAGAAATATTTCTAGGCAGCTTATTTACATATAAAAATTCATCAAAGTTTGGAGTAATATGATCCGCGTTTTCAATAGTTTTTTCTCTAGAAACATTTTCTGTGTACGCAAAAAAAGTATCAGCTACACCAGCCTCTTTCGTCACATAATCACTGTAGCCATCACCTATAACTTGAATCTCACCCTCCAATTTAAGATCTTTTAAACATTGTATTTTCCCATTATGGGTAGATAAAACATTTTTGGCATCAAAACCAACAATAACCCCATTATCGTCAAACTCAAATGTGTTAGCATAAACTCGTTCTGAGGGGATATTATAATCTTTTACAATATCATCAATGAATTCTTTGAATCCACATGAAATCACATATATATCATCAGAAAATTTTTGAAAAAACTCTTTATTCCTTTCTATAGATACAGAGACCTTCTTACGCAAATGATTAATAAGTATAGGTAAATCTGATTTTTTTGCATTAAGTAATTTAATTCTTTGTTCTAATGATTCTGTAAAAGAAATTTTACCATCGATTCCTAAGTTTGTAATATCGATAATATCCTCAATAATTTGATCTTTATCAGGATTATTTACCAACGTAATTTCAGCCAATACATCTAAAGCCTCTACACTAGTAAGGGTACTGTCAAAATCAAATACAAAATTTCTTTTTGTTTGTATCATGTTTGGGTTTTCTATGGTCTAAATTTACAAAATGAAGCGCTAAAATCTAATTTTTGAATTAACTTTTTACTACAACGTTTTCACAAGTTAAAATTTAAAATATTAAGATTAAAATCCACCACAAAATTGGCACAGATTCTACCCAAAATGAGCTATAAAATTTAGATTGATTTTGAGAAGAACGCATCAATAAAAATAATAAAATGAGACTGATTAACAAATAAATATTTTTGTTTGAAAATGATGGGGTAATCAGAAATTCCATAGTTAAAGAAAAAAGTAATAAAACAAAACCTACTTTTTTTGTTTTTTTAATTCCAATTTTCTGAGGTAAAGTTTTTAAATTTTTTAAATCCAGTTGCATATCTCTGATTTCAAACGGAAGAATTAAAACCAGAATAAAAAGCATACGTTGAACAAAGAGTAAAACCAGGCTATAATCTTGTTGATGTTCACCAACAATAATAGGAATCGTAGTTGTAACCCCTGACCACACAAAAGCAACTAAAAAAATTTTCAAATAGCTAACTCTTCGTAAATTCTTTTGAAAACCTCCTAAAAAAGGAACAACATAAACAAAGGTTAATAGCCCAAATGGGATAAAGTAAAACAAGGTAGTTATGGTTAAATTTGAACCATAATATACCAACAAACAAAAACACAACAATGAGAAAACCTGGATCAAGCGCATACTTTTGGTTAGGCTTCTATGATAAAATTTAGCTACTCCAGCATACTTTATAAAGTTGTATCCAGTTATGGTTGCATAAAAAATAAAATAATCTAAGTTTTCATTATAAGACAACTGGAAATATGATTCCGTAATTCGAACCAAAGAATATACAGCTACAGCAACATGTATACTCGAATTTACATAAAAATTTAGCAGTAGTTTGACAAACCCCATAGCAACAAAATTAAGGATTCTTTTATCAACAATTTAATGTTAATGAATTCATTGTTTTTTGGCTATTTATTAAAGAAATAATATCTCATTTTTTGCTATTTTTGTATAATATTTTTAATATTAAATTAGTGAATACTACTTCATTCCAAAAAAGACATATTGGACCCAATAAAACAGATGAAAAGCAAATGCTTGATTCTATTGGGCTAAACAGTTTAGACGAGTTAATCAATGAAACTATTCCAGAGGATATTCGTTTAAAAGGTTCATTAAATTTAGATGCTCCTATGAGTGAATACGAATATCTAAATCACATCGAGGAACTTTCAAAAAAAAATAAAGTTTTTAAAAGTTATATCGGTCTAGGATATCATGAAGCTATAGTTCCTAGCGTAATAAAAAGAAATATTTTAGAAAATCCAGGATGGTATACTGCATACACCCCTTACCAGGCTGAAATAGCTCAAGGAAGATTAGAGGCCTTGTTGAACTTTCAAACAATGATATGTGATTTAACAGGAATGGAATTAGCAAATGCATCTTTATTAGATGAATCTACTGCTGCTGCTGAAGCCATGGCGTTGTTATACGATGTTCGAGAAAGATCACAAAAAAAAGCAAACATCAACAAGTTTTTTGTTTCGGAAGAAATACTACCTCAAACTTTATCAGTCTTAAAAACTAGAGCCATTCCTATTGGTGTTGAACTTGTAGTTGGAAATCATGAAGAATTTAATTTTTCTGATGAATATTATGGTGCTATTGTTCAATATCCAGGTAAATATGGGCAAATTTATGATTATACAAATTTTATAGGAAAAGCAAATGCTAATAATATTAAAGTTGCTGTAGCTGCTGATATTTTGTCACTAGTTAAATTAAAAGCACCTGCAGAGTTTGGAGCTGATGTTGTGGTTGGAACAACGCAACGTTTTGGTATCCCATTAGGCTATGGAGGGCCTCATGCAGGATATTTTGCAACAAAATCTGATTATAAAAGAAGTATTCCTGGAAGAATTATTGGAGTTACTAAAGATAGAAATGAGAACCGTGCATTGCGAATGGCTCTGCAGACCAGAGAACAACACATAAAGAGAGAAAAAGCAACTTCAAATATTTGTACTGCACAAGTTTTACTTGCAGTAATGGCTGGAATGTATGCTACCTATCATGGTAAAGACGGAATTCAATTCATAGCAGACGCTGTGCACAGAAGCACAACCACTTTAGCAAGTGCATTAAACAATATTGGGTTCACACAAATCAATTCTCATTATTTTGATACCATTACAATTAAAGTAGATGCCATTGTTTTAAAAGAAATTGCTGAAGCTCATGAAATCAATTTTAATTATATAGATAATAATACCGTATCTATCTCAATCAATGAAACTGTTGGATTAAAAGAAATTAATGCTATTCTAAATACTTTTACAGAGGCTTTTAAATTAGCAAAAATTACTGTGACTAAGTTTACAGAAGTAGACACAATACCCGATTTAGCAAAAAGGAATACTCCTTTTTTAGAAAATGAAATATTTAATTCATTTCAATCAGAAACTGAAATGATGCGTTATATTAAACGATTAGAACGAAAAGATTTAGCATTAAATCATTCTATGATTTCTCTAGGGTCCTGTACCATGAAATTAAATGCAGCCTCTGAAATGCTTCCTCTTAGTCATGCTAATTGGGGAAATATTCATCCATTTGTTCCACTTAACCAAGCAGAGGGGTATCAAATAGTATTAAATAAATTAGAACAACAGCTCAATGAAATTACCGGTTTTGCAGGAACTTCCCTACAACCAAATTCTGGTGCTCAAGGAGAATTTGCTGGCTTAATGACCATAAGGGCTTATCATAAAAATAATGAGGATCATCATAGGAATATCTGTTTGATACCAGCTTCTGCCCATGGTACCAATCCTGCCTCTGCAGTAATGGCTGGGATGAAAGTTGTTGTAACTAAAACAGCTGAAAATGGAAATATTGATGTTAATGATCTAAGAGAAAAAGCACTAAAACATAAAGATAATTTAGCAGCCTTAATGGTTACATATCCTTCTACACACGGTGTTTTTGAAAGTGCTATTAAAGAAATTACACAAATTATTCATGACCATGGCGGTCAAGTATATATGGATGGTGCAAATATGAATGCTCAAGTAGGCTTAACGAACCCTGCAACCATTGGTGCAGATGTTTGTCATCTAAACTTACATAAAACATTTGCCATACCCCATGGTGGTGGTGGACCTGGAGTTGGCCCCATCTGTGTAGCTCCTCAGTTGGTTCCGTTTTTACCAACAAATCCTTTAATTCCAACAGGTGGCGAAAAAGCAATTACTTCAATATCTGGAGCACCCTGGGGAAGTGCATTAGCTTGTCTAATTTCTTATGGATATATTGCTATGTTAGGTGCAAAAGGAGTAACAGACTCTACTAAAATTGCTATTTTAAATGCAAATTACATCAAAGAAAGATTAGATGGTCATTACCCAACTTTATATACAGGAGAAATGGGAAGAGCAGCTCATGAAATGATTATAGACTGTAGAGATTTTAAAGAAAATGGAATTGAAGTAGTTGATATTGCAAAACGATTGATGGATTATGGCTTCCATGCTCCAACAGTATCATTTCCTGTTGCGGGAACCATGATGATTGAACCTACTGAATCTGAAAATATAGTTGAATTAGATCGTTTTTGTGAAGCTATGATTTCGATTAGAAAAGAAATAGCATTTGCTAAAAAAGAAGACACAAATAACGTCCTTAAAAATGCGCCACATACCTTAGCTATGATTACTTCAGATGAATGGGACTTTCCCTACTCTAGAAAAGAAGCAGCATTTCCTTTAGAATTTGTCCATGATAATAAATTTTGGCCAACTGTAAGAAGAGTAGATGAGGCTTTTGGAGATAGAAACTTAATTTGCTCTTGTAACCCCATTGAGGATTATATTGAAGCTTAAATTAATGAAAAATTCTAAAATAAAAAAAGCCTCGACAGTGTCGAGGCTTTTTTATGATGTTATTTTAAAAAATTACTTTTTAAATTTTGCATATTTCGTCTTGAACTTATCAATACGTCCTGCAGTATCTACTAATTTAGACTTACCAGTATAAAATGGATGAGATGTTCTAGAGATCTCTAATTTTATTAAAGGATACTCAACACCATCAACTTCTAGAGTCTCTTTAGTGTTAGCAGTAGAACGAGTTAAAAAAACATCTTCATTAGACATATCTTTAAAAGCTACCATTCTGTAATTTTCTGGATGTATTCCTTTTTTCATGTTTACTATCTTTAAATATTGTACTATTTTATTAAACAGGCAGTAAAGTTGGTAAAGCTTAATCCTGTAAAATGTCAAAAAAACATATTTATCCTTTTGAGGTCGCAAATTTAACCATATTTTTCAATTTACAAACAAATAAATTGTTTTATTTGTATAAAAATATCTTATATGAAAACCATCAACAAATTTTATTTTTTATTCGTATCCATTATTTTGTTTACTTCATGTGAGCCTGAATATAGACTAGCAATAAAAGCTCCTGATAAAGCAGTTCTTGAAGATAAAATAAAAATTAGTTTGTATGAAGAGAATAACTTCCCTGTTGATGAAGTAACTTTTTTTGTAAACGGTAAAGAAGTTACCGCCACCAATACATCATTTATTTTAGACACTAAAAACTATGGGACAGGAAAATTAATTATTTCTGCGATGGTAGCCTATGGAGATCAAAAAAGCAAACGAGTAAATAAATCTGTGGAAATACTTTCTAATGCTCCCTTTACCTCCTATGATTTTAAAATTCTTAATACATATCCTCATGATGGCAATGCATATACTCAAGGACTAGAATATTATAATGGTTTCTTATATGAAACAACAGGGCAATATGGAAAATCATCGCTCAGAAAAGTGGAATTAAAAACTGGGGAAGTTTTAAAAAAAATAGACCTCAACAAAAGATTTTTTGGTGAGGGAATGACTATTTTTAATGATAACATATTTTTCTTAACATGGAAAGCTAAAAAAGGTTTTATTTATGATCTTGAGACCTTAGAGCTTAAAAATGAATTTTCATACAACAGAAGTAAGGAAGGGTGGGGTTTAACACATTCAGAAACTGAATTAATAAAATCTGACGGAACAAGTAAAATTTGGTTTCTTGATCCTAATACTCAACAAGAAAAAAGGTATATTGAAGCCTATACAGATAAGCAAAGTCTCAATAAATTAAATGAGTTAGAATTCATTAATGGGAAAATTTACGCTAATTATTGGCAAAAACCATTAATTGCTATCATTAATCCTAATAATGGAGTTGTAGAAGGAATCATTAATTTATCTGGGCTTGTCAAGGAAATGGAAAAAAGTCAGAAGTTATTAAAAGAAGATGATGTGTTAAATGGAATAGCTTTTGATGAAAAAAATAATCGAATATTTGTAACAGGAAAAAATTGGAAAAAACTATTTGAAATAGAACTTATAAAAAAACAATAATCAACTCATTTAAAAGTTATACTTTTATATAAATCTAAACAGAGTTTCTACTTTCAAAACTAATTAAGCTAAAGGTTGTACAAGATAAATTTCAAAAAAAATCACTCAAAGTGAACAAAAAAAATATCATTTTCCATGTATTTACATTAGTTTTCACCTTATTGATACTATCGGCCTCATCTTGCCGTAAAGACTTTAGCACGATCCCAAGTTTTGGTCAATTAGAGTTTTCTAAAGACACCGTATTTTTAGATACAATTTTCACTAATATTGGATCTGCAACCTACAACCTTAAAGTTTACAACAGAGGCAATAGTGATATTACCATACCCAACATAACTTTAGAAAGAGGAGCTAGTTCAAGTTATAGATTAAATGTAGACGGAATTCCTGGTAAAAGCTTTCAAAATATAGACATACTAGCAAAGGATAGTATATTTATTTTTGTTGAAACGACGATAAACATAACATCGGTTTCAAGTCCATTATATACTGATAGAATTCTGTTTGATAATGGAATTAATCAACAAAATGTAGAATTAATAACACTAGTTCAAGACGCTAATTTTATTTATCCAGGGAGAGACCCTTTTACTTTAAAAATAGACTCACTAACATTAAATGGTGAAGCAACCACTATTAAAGGTCGTTTTTTAACCAGTGAGGAGCTAACCTTAAGCAATACAAAACCAACAGTAATCTACGGATATGCAGCAGTTTCATCTAACAACACCTTAACAATTCCACCTGGAGCTAAAGTTTATTTTCATGATAACTCAGGTTTAATAATTGATAAAGATGCAAGCATAAAAGTAAATGGTACACTTACTGATAAGGTGGTTTTTGAGGGTGACAGATTAGAAAATTCATTTAGTACTTTAGCCGGACAATGGGGAACAATCTGGCTTAGGGCAGGTAGTAAAGAGAATGTCATTAATCACGCACAAATAAAAAATGGAATCATAGGTATTTTAGTAGATTCTATTGCTTCTTCCTCAGCTCCAACCTTAACATTAAAGAATTCAGAGATAATTAATCATTCGAACTTTGGTGTTTTGGCAAGAGAAACTAGTATCCATGGAGAAAATATTGTAGTTGGAAATGCAGGAGAAGCATCTTTAGCTTGTATAATAGGTGGTTCATACAACTTTACTCATAGTACTTTTGCTAATTACTGGAGCAACGGAATACGTTCTTTACCAAGTGTTTTAATAAACAACTTTTTTACGTACACAAATGCTAGTGGTCAAGAGACCATAGAAACTAGAGATTTAATGGCTGCTAATTTCACCAACTGCATCATAGATGGAAACAACAATATTGAGTTTCTTCCTGATAACGCCGAGGGTAGTCTATTTAATTTTAAAGTCACGAACTCGTTAATTAAATTTTCAGATGTCAATAATGCACTTGATGGAGTATCTGAAATAGATTTTAATAATACTAATTTATATGAAAATATTCTTTTAAATGGAGTCACTCATTTCAGAAATTCATCTGATAATGATTTTATCATAGGACAGGATAGTCAAGCTATTAATTTTGGAAATTTATCAGGTGCTAATCTTGTCCCCATAGATATTCTTGGAATTATTAGAACTGATAATCCTGATGCTGGGGCCTATCAGCACATAAATTTTTAAACCAATAAAAAACTAGAAAGATGAAAAAAGTAATCATTACGGGAACTAGCAGAGGAATTGGTTTTGAATTAGCTCAACAATTTGCCAAAAATAATTTTCAAGTTCTAGCGCTTTCAAGAAATCAAAAACCATTAGATAATTTAAAGGTAAATAACATCAAAACACTATCCGTTGATGTTTGTAATCAAAAAGATCTTCAAAAAGTATCTAAATATCTAAGTGAAAGTTGGCAAGATGTTGATATTTTAATTCATAATGCTGGTTTTTTAATCAACAAACCCTTTGAAAATTTAACTAAAGAGGACTTTTTAAGGGTCTATGATGTCAATGTTTTTGGAGTTGCAGAATTAACTCAAGTTTGTATACCCTATTTAAAAAAAGGAAGTCATGTAGTCACCATAAGTAGTATGGGAGGAATTCAAGGAAGTCTTAAATTTCCTGGATTAGCGGCCTACAGTTCTGCAAAAGGTGCAGTTATTACCTTATCAGAGTTACTAGCTGAAGAATATAAAGCCCAAGAAATTGCTTTTAATGTTCTAGCCATAGGTGCGGTTCAAACAGAAATGCTAGCAGAAGCTTTCCCAGACTACCAAGCATCATTACAGGCAGATGAAATGGCTAATTATATTTATAATTTTGCAACTACTGCCAATAAATTTTATAATGGAAAAGTACTTCAAGTTTCAAATACTACACCCTAGGTTATAAAAAATAGTGACAACTAATTTTCATAAATATCTTCCAAAAAATGCTATTAACTTAGTTCAATCCCTTATGGAAATTCATGGAATCAATCTAAAAATTGTTAATCAAAGACAAACAAAGCACGGTGACTTTAGACAACTTGCTAATGGAAAATTTCAAATTACAATTAACAACAACTTAAATCCCTATCAATTCTTGCTCACTTTAGTGCATGAAATTGCACATCATGTAACTTTTAAAAAATATGGTAGCGTAAAGCCTCATGGTAATGAATGGAAACAAACTTTTCAACATCTTATGTTACCTTTTTTACAAACATCAATTTACCCTAGCGATATATTAAGTCTATTAGCCCACTATTTAAAAAATCCAAAAGCAAGTACAGATAGTGATGTTAAATTATCACTTGCACTCAAGGGGAATATTGCTGAAAAAGGGAAAAAGTTTGTCTTTGAGTTACCAATAAATAGTATATTTATTTTTAAAGAGAAGTTGTATAAGAAAGGAATACTAAGAAAAACTAGATTTGAATGTTTAAATTTGAGTACAAATCGTGTATATCTTTTTAATCAAAATGCAGAGGTTGTTTTAAAGAAAAAATAAAAAAATATGGAAGACTTTCAATCAGAATCGAAGCAAAAAAATGTAAAAAAAGAATTTAACAATTTAGCTACTAGTTTAAAAGACTTTTTTTTTGAGCTTCTTGATATTCGTGAAGGAACTGACAAAAAAGTTACCATACAAAAAATTAAAGATGGAATTTATGTCAAAAGTCATACAGCATGGATTCTTGTTTTCTCAATAATTATTGCATCTATAGGCTTAAATATTAGCTCCTCAGCGGTAGTTATTGGGGCCATGCTAGTTTCACCACTTATGGGACCAATTTTAGGAATTGGTCTCTCTATTGGCATCAATGATATAGATACAATGAGAAGCTCTCTTTCAAATCTTGGAGTGATGGTAGGAATTAGTGTAATTACGTCATTTTTATTTTTTAGTATTCCTATATTTCAAGAACTAACTCCCGAATTATTATCAAGAACAAAACCAGATGTAAGAGATGTACTTATTGCAATTGCCGGTGGATTAACTCTTATTGTTGCATTAAGTAGATACAAAGAAATGACAAATACTATTGCCGGAATAGCCATTGCTACAGCGCTTATGCCTCCCTTATGCACAGCTGGCTATGGATTAGCTGTGGGTAATTTATCATTTTTTGGAGGTGCTATGTTTTTATTCATCATCAATTCAATATTTATAGCTTTAGCAACATTTGTTATTGTTAAGTTTTTGAAATTCCCTGTAGTTAAATACATTGACTCAGCAAGTAGAAAAAGAATTGCACAATTAGCATCAACAGTGGCTTTGATTATATTTTCTTACAGTATATATACATTTGTACAATTGTATAAAGAAAATACATTTGAACAAAATTCCATGAATTATATCAATGATTTAGAGAAAGCTACAGGTGCTGGAATTATCAATAGAAAAATCAATTATTCCGATAAAAAGATTGACTTGGTAAACATTGGAAAAAAATTAACAGAGGAGGAACAAATTGAATGGAAATCAAAACTAGTGGATTATAAATTAAATAGTACTATACTTAAAATCACACAAGACGAAGAAACTTCAAAATTATCTGATAAAGTAAAGTCAATTGAAGACTTATATGTGAAAAATCAAAAATTAATCGCATCTAAAGAAGAGAGTATTCAAGAAAAAGATCTTAAAATTAATGAATTAATCAAAGCTTTAGAAAAACTAACAAAAGAGACAATACCTTTTGCTCAAATTAGTCAAGAGGCAAAAATTAATTATGAAGGGTTAAAGACTATTAGTTTCTCAAAAGTGATATCGACAAACTTTGAAACTATTGATACAATTCCTGCTGCCTCAATTACTTGGCATGATAGTATCTCAAATAAAGAGGAACTTCAGGCTAGAATGGCTAGATGGCTAAAAAGAAGATTAAACCTAGATAATTTAATCCTTAAAGAAGATTAAAATAAAGAATAAAAAAACTCCAAACCTAGGTTTGGAGTTTGAATTTGTGACCGGGCTGGGGCTCGAACCCAGGACCCTCTCCTTAAAAGGGAGATGCTCTACCAACTGAGCTACCAGGTCAAATTATTCCTTAGCGGCTGCAAATATAAAAGCAAAATATCAATTTTCAAACTAAATTTTTACTTAGTTTCATTTAAATAAGTAAGTCGTACTTTTTTAAATAATTCAGAACTGTAAACAAATTTTACAACAGCTTCATTATCAGTTTTAAAGATCTCTTTATTAGTTCCCTCCCATGCTTTTATACCGTCTTTCAAAAAGACAATTTTGTCTCCTATTTCCATCACAGAATTCATATCATGAGAATTAATAACTGTTGTTATTTTATATTCATCTGTTATTTCTTGAATTAGATTATCAATTAAAATAGCTGTATTGGGGTCTAATCCTGAATTAGGTTCATCACAAAATAAGTATTTTGGATTCATCACAATAGCTCTAGCTATAGCAACTCTTTTTTGCATCCCACCAGAAAGCTCTGCAGGAAATTTAAAATTAGAGTTTTCTAAATTTACGCGCTTTAAAACAAAATTTACGCGTTCTAACATTTGCTCTTCAGGTTGTTTTTTAAACATTTTCAGGGGAAACATTACATTGTCTTGAACTGTTTGCGAATCAAATAATGCACTTCCTTGAAAAACCATACCAATTTCTTGACGCCATTGTCTCTTTTGCTCGATAGTAAATTCTGTGTTAATTCTTCCATTAAAAGAAATTGTTCCACTTTCAGGTGAATGTAAACCTATTAATGATTTTAAAAACACAGTTTTTCCAGAGCCACTTTGTCCGATAATTAAACTTGTTTTTCCTGGCTTAAAAATTGTTGAAATCCCTTTCAAAACTTCTACACCATTAAAACCTTTATATAGTTTGTCTACAATAATCATTAGGTAAGTAACATTTGAGTTAAGAAATAATTAGATATAACAATTAAAATAATAGTCCAAACAACTGCCTGAGTACTTGCTTTTCCTACTGCTATAGATCCACCTTTCACATAATACCCATGATAAGAAGGAACAGTTGCTATGAGAAATGCAAATATTAAGGTTTTGATAATAGCATATTGAACTAAAAAAGGATTAAAATCTAATTGTACTCCTAGCGTGTAATCTATTTCAGAAAACATAGATGAGGTAAAACCGGCTACCCAACCCCCAAATATTCCAAGAAACATAGCCAATACCACTAAAAATGGATAAAAAAATACCGTTGCCAATACCTTTGGGAGTACTAAATAATTTAAAGAATTTATTCCCATGACTTCTAGAGCATCAATTTGTTCGCTAACCCTCATACTCCCTATGCTAGAAGTAATATAAGACCCTACTTTTCCTGCCAAAATAATAGAACAAAACGTTGGTGCAAATTCTAAAATCACTGAGCGTTTAGTGGCAAAGCCAACTAAATATTTTGGGATGAGTGGATTTTCAATATTAAGAGCCGTTTGAAGTGCAATAACACCCCCAATAAAAAAAGAAATAAAAATAACAATACCGATAGACTTAATTCCTAGTTCGTCAAATTCTTTAAAGAGCGCTTCCTTAAAAACTCTTCCTTTTTGAGGTTTTTTAAAAACCTGACCAAGCATCATAAAATATTTACCGATATGTTTTAGGTAAGCCATTCTTTTTTTTCTTTATGCTAAAGTATTAAAATATCGTTAACCTTACGAATAATAACTAGGATGAAACTAAAAATAATTACTTTTGATGTCCACACCAAAAATATCTAAACAATGAAAAGACAACTCTTTCTATTAATTTTTATTATTACAATAATTTATAGTTGTGAAAAAAGAAAAATAAAAGAGCAAAAACCAGCCCTAGTTGTTGGAATAGTGGTTGATCAAATGCGATTTGATTATTTAACAAAATATGAGGATAGATATGGAAAATATGGATTTAACAAACTTCTAAACGAGGGATTTTCTTTAACTAATGCTCATTTTAATCACTTGGGAACATATACCGCTGTTGGACATGCTTCTGCTTATACAGGAACAACTCCCAGTGACCACGGTATAATTGGAAATAATTGGTATGATAAAAACTTAAAAAAAACCATCTATTGTGTAGATGATTCAAATTATAAATCTTTAGGAACACAAGGTAATTCTGGAAAGAAATCGCCAAAAAGGTTAATTACAACTACGATTACTGATCAAGTTCGGTTAGGTCAAAATATGAAAGGAAAATCTATTGGAATTGCTATAAAAGACCGATCTTCTATTCTACCTGCGGGTCATACTGCTAGTGCCGCCTATTGGTATGAAGGGAAAGATGAAAATAAGTGGATAACTAGTTCTTATTATATGGATAAACTACCTAAATGGGTTATTGATTTTAATTCAACTAATAAAGCAGATGAATATCTCTCAAAACCTTGGAATACTCTATACCCCATTGAATCATATGTTCAAAGTTTAGCTGATGATAATCCGTTTGAAGGAACTTTTAACGGTGAAACTTCTCCAACTTTTCCTCATGATTTACCTACTCTTAGAAAGATAAATGGAAACTTTGATATTATTAAAGATACTCCATTTGGAAATGATTTAACCTTAGACTTTGCCAAAGCTGCAATTAAAGGGGAACACTTAGGAAAAAATGATGCGGTCGATTTTTTAGCAATAAGCTTTTCAAGTACAGATTATGTTGGACACCAATACGGAACAGATGCCATTGAAATTGAAGATACTTACTTGAGACTTGATCAAAATATTGCAGATTTATTTGAATTTTTAGATCAAGAAGTTGGTGTTGGAAAATATACGATTTTCCTAACTGCAGATCATGGAGCTTCTCAAGTACCCTCTTATCTACAGTCATTAAAAATTCCTGCACCTTATTTTAGAAGTCAAAAATTTGCAACATATTTATCTGAAGTTTCTAAGGCTTATTTTGATGGTCAAAATTTAGTTGAAAATATTTCTAACTTTCAAATTTTCTTAAACAAAGAAAAAATTAAAAAGTTACAATTAGATCTAGATGAAGTTTCAACTATTTTTGCAAGAGAAGCTTTATTATTTGATGGAATTTATAAAACAGTTACCTCAAAAATATTACAAACTACCGAATTCACTACTGGTATTTTAGAGAAAATACAACATGGCTACAATCAAAAATTATCTGGAGATGTTATTGTGATTCCAACACCCGGAACTATTTCTCGAGGAAGAACAGGAACCACTCATGGCTCTGCTTATAGCTATGATACTCATGTACCTATTATCTTTTATGGTGCTGGAATAAAAAATGGTTTTTCTCACAAAGATTATAATGTAAGAGATATTGCACCAACGCTGGCTACCTTGTTAGGAGTAGAGTTTCCAAATGGAAACTCAGGAAAGGTTATTGAAGAAGTTTTGGAATAATCTGATGAAAAAGTTTATTTATATTTTATTTTTTATTTTTAGTCTAAGTTCTTTAGGACAAGAATATAGCCTTATGGAAAAATTTGTGCTCCCATCTGAAGTTGAGGAAACTTCTGGACTCATATTTTTAAACGGTAAAATAATCACCCATAACGACAGCGGAGATGATCCAAATCTATATGAAATTGATACTATTAGTGGAACTATCTTAAGAATAATTAATATCACCAATGCAACTCATATAGATTGGGAAGATATTAGTCAGGATAATACTTATATTTATATTGCTGATATCGGAAACAATAACGGAGATAGAGATAATTTAATAATTTATAAAATTTTAAAATCTGATTTTATTTCCTCTACAAGTGTCACAGCTGAACAGATTACTTTTTCTTACGAAGATCAAACAGATTTTACATCTCAACCAAACAATTCAAATTTTGATGCTGAAGCTATTGCGGTATATCAAGAAAATATTTTTATTTTTTCTAAAAACTGGGTAGATTTTAAAACCAATGCTTATGTTATTCCGACCGCTACTGGAAACTATTCTGCAGAAAAAGTAAGTTCTTATGATTCACAAGGCCTAATTACAGGAGTTAGTTACAATGCTAGTACTGATGGTTTTTTATTTTGTGGATATAATAATACACTTATACCTTTTTTGCTTTATGTAGGCCATGACAGACCATCTTCGCTAGATATTTTTGGAGGAATCCCAACAAAAATAGACTTAATAGATTCTATTTTTTTAGAACAAGGAAGTCAAATAGAAGGAATTACTTTTTTTGAAGATTCAAAATATTATATTTCAAGAGAATTTTTCTCAACTAATATTGGTGCTGTTACTTTTGAGTTTCCTCAAAAGCTATATGAGTTTTACAATCCACTAGATAATTTGCTATCAATAACAGATAATGAGTTCTCAAATTTAATACATGTAGTTCCAAACCCCATTGAAGACTCTTTTAAAATTATCCAAAAAAACAAACATCAAGAAATACAATCCTTCAGTTTATTTTCTTTAGATGGAAGAACTATTTTTTTCAAAAAAAAACAAGATGAAATTGATCTTAAAAATATTTCAAAAGGAGTATACCTTTTAAAGATTGAATTTAAAAATGATAAAAACGTTGTTAAGAAAGTTATTAAAAAATAATTATTCACAAATATTGCCTAGCCTCTAGGCAAAAAAACCTCAGCCATCATACATCGTGCACTTCCTCCTCCACAGGCTTCAATAGTATCTAAAGAACTGGATATAATTTTACAATGATTTCCTATTTGTGAAAGTTGCGATTGATTAAGTGAATTGTGTGCCGCTTGGCTCATTACTAAAAAAAGCTCATTATTTGTTCCTCGAACTTGCAACATGTTTCCAGCAAAATTATTTACTTGACTTTCAGATATTTCAATAATTTTCTTACCATCTTCTTTCAAGTGTTTTAATACATTTTTGCGTTCTTTTTTATCATCTATACTATCTAAGCAAATTACAGCAAAAGTTTCTCCTAAACACATCATAACATTGGTATGATAAATGGCTTCCCTTTTATCATTCACGGTTTGATATGAGGTAAATACGACTGGGGTATATTCAAAATCTTCACAAAATTCAAGAAACAAACCTTCATCTGCTCTTGGTGATAAAGCACAATATGCCTTTCTATTAACTCTATCTAACAATAAGCTTCCTGTACCTTCCAAAAAAACATTGTCTTGTTCTGCGGATGAATAATCAATAGTATTTTTAATAACAAAACCTTTTACTTCTAGTTGATCTAAAATATCTTCCCTCCTTTCAAATCTTCTGTTTTCTGCAAACATTGGATATAAAGCTACTGTACCATTTTCATGAAAAGAAATCCAATTATTCGGAAATATAGAATCTGGAGTATCTGAACCTTCAATGTCTGAAATCACAATTACTTGAACTCCATAAGATTTTAATTTACTTACATAATTGTCAAATTCTTGTTGAGCATTAATATTTACCGATTCAGGCAACAAATTATCCAATATTTTTTGATAATAATTATTAACCGCAGTTTGTTCATTCATCCTAAAATTTATAGGACGAATCATTAAAATTGAATTAGTAGTTTGTTGCATAATAATTAATTTCTACTACAAAACTATTACTTTTTATCTTCCAAAAAAAAGGAATAGTATTTTTTGGCCCTTAAAAAAGAGTCAAATTAAATTAACATGTCTTTGAGATTAATTTAACAAAATTTAATATCAATGCTGTTGAACACTATTCTATTTTTGAAGAACAATATATTTAACATACACTTACATTTATGAAAATTTTATTAAAAATTATTCCAATTTTATTAGTTACATTACTGTTATTTCAATCCTGTAATAACAACGACGACGATAATGTAGAAGAACCAAGTACAATTATTAATCTCGCAGTAGATTCGGCAGACCTAACAAGTTTGGTCGCTGCTTTAGAAAGAACAAACTTAGTTTCTACTCTTCAAGGTGAAGGTCCATTCACTGTATTAGCGCCTTCGAATGATGCTTTTGTAACATTTTTAAGCGCTAACAACTTTAATAGTCTTGAAGATGTTCCCGTTGATGTATTAACAAATATTTTACTTAATCATGTTATAAGTGGCTCTGTTCTATCTTCAGACCTTTCAACTGGATATGCAAACACATTAGCAACTAGTTCGGCTTCTCAAACCTCAATGTCTATCTATATAGATGTTTCTAATGGAGTTAATTTTAACGGTGTATCCTCAGTGACAAGTGCAGATATTTTAGCAGTTAATGGAGTTATACATAAAGTTGATGCTGTGATAGGCTTACCTAGTGTTGTAACTTTTGCTACTGCAGACCCAAATTTTTCGACTCTAGTTTCTGCTTTAACTAGAAATGATTTAACTACAGATTTTATAAGTATATTATCTACAACAACTGGAACTTCTCCTGCACCCTTTACAGTATTTGCACCCATCAATGATGCCTTTAATAGGCTTTTAACTGAATTAAACCTTACTTCTTTATCTGAAATTGATGAACCAACACTTGATATTGTTTTAAAATATCATGTAGTAGGAGGAGCTAATGTCTTGGACTCTAGTTTAACAGATGATCTAACTGTATCTACATTAGGTGGAGACATCACAGCTAATGTAACCGGTGGTGCAACATTAACAGATGCAAACGGAAGAATAGCTGACATTATTGTTACAAATGTTCAAGCAAACAATGGTGTTATCCATGCAATTAATAAAGTTATCTTACCTTAATGGTACTAAAACTAACTGATAAAGTCCATCATTTAAATGATGGACTTTTTATTTGCACTAGTTTTTACTCAAAAAACTTTTTCTCGAATTATTAACTTGATAATGGCAGATTTATTTATCCCTGACTAAAGGTAAGGTTGAACATCTTAGTAACCCTTCTTGTTTGGAAATCTCTGAATAAGGAACTTTTTCAACTGTAAATCCTTTTTCTGTAAGCCATGAATTTAACCTTGTAAAGTTTTGTTCAGAAACAATAACATCCTCAGAAATAGAAAAAATATTACTATTCATCTGATACATTTCATCTTTCGATATTTCAAAAATATTCTTTTTGCCGAAAAAATTTACTAACCATTCAAATTCTTCTTCAATGAGAAATCCATTCTTGTGAAGAATTGCCATATTTTTTCCTATGGGTTGAAAACAGCAATCTAAATGCAAAGCATTTTCTTTAGCATTATCATTAGACTTTCTTAGTTCAAATGATTTAACAATTTTATTTGGAAATAATTCTTGGATTGCCTTAACTGCATTACTATTTGTTCTTGCAGTAATATATTCTGGATAATCCTTCCCTGAATAAGTTCCTATAAAAATATAATTATTCCATGGCATTACATCTCCACCTTCTACATGACATTCTTCTGGAAGTGATATTTTGTTTTCTTTTGGAATTTGATCTAAAACATGATGTATTGCTGTAATCTCTTGATCTCTATCAGGAAGTATATTAGCTGAAATAAATTTATCTTCTATCACAAAACCAATATCTCTTGAAAAAATTTGATTATAATTTTCTATGATTTCAGGCCGAAACACTTGTATGCTATATTTTTCAAATACTCTCAGAACTGATTCCATTTCTACAATCATATCTTGCTCTTTAGGGTAAGTACCCTCTGAGATGTGAATTTTACTTTTGGGGTCGTAACATTCTGCTAAAGTTGGTGAAGGGCCATTATGATATGCTGTTCCCAAAACAACAGACCTCAATCTAGAGGTTTCGTTTTGTATATTTAAATGTAACATACACTGGTATTATAAGATAAATCTAAACAAATTAAGAAGCTAAAAAAAATAGCTTATCTTAAAGACTGACTTTTCAATCTATCTTTGAGATATATTTTCAAATTCTCTGTAAGTTTCTCCTGTATAAATTTGACGAGGACGTCCGATTGGTTCTTTCCTTAAACGCATTTCACGCCAATGACCAATCCATCCTGGAATTCGTCCAAGTGCAAACATAACTGTAAAAGTATCTATAGGAATTCCCATAGCTCTATAAATTATACCGGAGTAAAAGTCTACATTTGGATATAATTTACGATCAACAAAATAAGCATCAGATAGGGCCTCTTTTTCTAAAGATTTTGCAATTTCTAAAATAGGATCATCAATTCCTAAATCATTTAATACCTCATAAGCAGCCACTTTAATAATTTTAGCTCTTGGATCAAAATTCTTATACACTCTGTGACCAAACCCCATGAGTCTAAAAGGGTCATTTTTATCTTTGGCCTTTGCCATATATTTTTTTGTATCTCCACCATCTTCTCTAATGGCTTCTAACATTTCAAGTACAGCTTGATTTGCACCTCCATGTAATGGACCCCACAAAGCAGAAATACCAGATGAAATGGAAGCAAATAAACCTGCATGTGAAGAACCAACTATACGAACTGTGGAGGTTGAACAATTCTGCTCATGGTCTGCATGTAAAATGAGAAGTTTGTTTAAGGCTTTAATAATAATTTGATTAGGAACATAATCCTCATTAGGTTTCTTAAACATCATTTTTAAAATATTTTCAACATAACCCAAAGAATTGTCTCCATATTCAAGAGGTAAGCCAAACTTCTTTCTGTAAGTCCATGAAACCAATACAGGAATTTTTCCTAATACTTTAACTATATTGTCGTATAAAGCTTTCTTTGTTCGTTCATAATCGATATTATTTATTTTATCATTAGAGGGGTTAAAAGCCGTAAGAGTACTGGTAAGAGACGATAGAACACCCATTGGATGAGCTGATTTCGGAAATGCATCTAATATTTTTCTAATATCATCATCTACGATTGAATTTTCATTTATATCTTTATGAAACTTTGTAAGTTCTTCTTTGGAGGGAAGTTCTCCAAATATGAGAAGAAAAGCTACTTCTAAGAAATCTGCTTTTTCAGCTAAATCTTCAATTGAATACCCTCTGTATCTTAATATCCCTTTTTCTCCATCAAGGAACGTTATAGCACTTTGGCATGCTCCTGTATTTTTATAACCAGGATCTATAGTAATTACCCCGTTAGTAACTCCTCTTAAAGTTTTAATATCTATAGCGACTTCATTTTCAGTACCCACTATTAACGGAAATTCATATGAATTTTCCCCAATTTGCAATTTCGCTATTTTTGCCATTTTTATTTTTAATTTTATTTTTTTTCGAAGGAATACAAAGATAGTTATTTTAAAGGATTTTTAAAAAAAGCTTATATAGTTTTTAAATATTAAAAAATATAATTTACTTATTATTAGATCAAAAAAAACCTCAAAATATACATAATGAGGTTTATAAGGTATTTTAGTAATTTATTATAAATTAAATGCTTTTTCCTTAGGAAAATATGCCACACTACCTAGTTCTTCTTCTATTCTTAATAGTTGATTATATTTAGCCATACGATCTGACCGAGATGCAGATCCTGTCTTGATTTGACCACAATTTAATGCAACAGCCAAATCTGCAATTGTTGTATCCTCTGTTTCTCCTGAACGATGACTCATCACTGAGGTAAATCCTGCGTTTTTAGCCATATTAACAGCGTCTATTGTCTCCGTTAATGTTCCAATTTGATTTACTTTAATTAATATGGAATTAGCAATGCCATTTTCTATTCCACGAGATAATCTTTTAACATTAGTTACAAATAAATCATCTCCTACCAATTGAACTTTATGGCCAATTTTTTCAGTTAAATACTTCCAACCCTCCCAGTCATTTTCATCCATACCATCTTCTATTGAAATAATTGGATAATTTGAAGCTAATTCAGCAAGATAATCTGCTTGTTCTTTACTTGATCTTACCTTACCTGTTTCACCCTCAAACTTAGAATAGTCATAATTACCGTTTTTATAAAATTCTGCTGCTGCACAATCTAAAGCAATCATAATATCATCACCTAAAGTATATCCGGCGTTTTTAACCGCTAAAGCAATTGTATCTAACGCATCTTCCGTTCCTTCTAATGTTGGGGCAAATCCTCCTTCATCTCCTACAGCTGTAGATAGATTTCTATCGTGAAGAACCTTCTTTAAATTATGGAAAATTTCAGATCCCATTTGCATCGCTTGAGAAAAGTTAGCCGCTTTTACTGGCATCACCATGAATTCTTGAAAAGCAATTGGGGCATCAGAATGAGAACCTCCATTAATAATATTCATCATTGGAACAGGTAGTGTATTTGCAGAAACACCACCAATATATCTATATAAAGGAATCCCTAACTCGGCTGCAGCCGCTTTAGCGGTGGCCAGTGAGACTCCTAAAATTGCATTAGCTCCTAATTTTGATTTATTTGGAGTAGCATCTAAATCAATCATCATTTGATCTATTCTGTTTTGTTCAAAAACTGAAAAACCAAGGATTTCTTGAGCTATTATTGTATTCACATTATCTACAGCATTTAAGACACCCTTACCCATAAAATCTTTACCACCATCTCTTAATTCTACAGCTTCATGCTCTCCTGTGGATGCCCCAGAGGGTACTGCAGCTCTCCCTAAATATCCATTTTCTGTAGTAACATCTACCTCTATTGTTGGATTTCCTCTAGAATCAAAAATTTGCCTTGCATGAACGTTTATAATAATACTCATCTTATTGAAATTTATAATTAAAAAATTCTTTTACCGCTAAATTACACAATATGGAGGTGTTATATTTATATTATCATAAATTTATTACGAAAACGATTTCATCTACAACGAGCTTTAACTATTTAAAAAATTAAAATTTAAGCGTAAAAAAACCCACTCCTAGGAGTGGGAAAAATTGCTATGAAAAAGAAAGTGATGTTTAACCATCACTTATGTAAAAGTAATACATATTCATTAAATGAACAAGCATTAATAGTAAAAAAAAGTTGTTTATTTTACATTATCTATATAGATAATAGATTGAATATAGAGATATAGCAAGAAATTTAAACCTATGTTAATTATTTGATATTTTCCATAAATTGATCAAATAAGTATTCTGCATCGTGAGGTCCGGGACTTGCTTCCGGATGGTATTGAACAGAAAAACAATTTTTGTTTTTTAGTCGAATGCCTGCAACGGTTTGATCATTTAAATGAACATGTGTTATTTCAATATCTTGATGAGCCTCTGTTTCTTCTCTATTGATAGCAAAACCATGATTTTGAGAAGTAATTTCACCTTTGCCAGTAAGTAGGTTTTTTACAGGATGGTTAATTCCTCTATGACCATTATGCATTTTATAGGTAGAGATTCCGTTTGCTAAAGCAATTACTTGATGCCCTAAACAGATACCAAATAAAGGTAAATTTCTATCAATAATATCTCTAGCCAAATTTTGAGCTTCAATTAAAGGCTCTGGGTCTCCTGGTCCGTTAGATATAAAATATCCGTCAGGATTCCATGAATGTAAATCTTCGAAAGATGCATTGTATGGGAAGACTTTTACATAAACCCCACGTTTTACAAAATTTCTTAAAATATTTTTCTTTATTCCTATATCTAAAGCCGCTATTTTAAATTCTGAATTTTCATCACCCACAAAGTAAGGTTCTTTTGTAGAAACTTTAGAGGCCAACTCTAAACCTTGCATAGAAGGCACTTTTGACAATTGAGATTTTAATGCGTCAATATTACCTGTATCAGTAGAAATAACTGCATTCATTGCTCCGTGATCTCTAATGTAGGACACCAATGCTCTAGTATCTACATCTGAAATTGCAACTAAATTATGTTTTACAAACCAATCTTTCAAATTGCCTTCAGAATCTACCCTAGAATGTTCAAAGCTGAAATTTCTTACGACTAAACCAGAAATCTTAATACCATCAGATTCTACTTCTGAAGCATTAACTCCATAATTTCCAATGTGAGCATTGGCAGTTACCATAATTTGACCAAAATAAGATGGATCTGTGAAAATTTCTTGATAACCAGTCATTCCGGTATTAAAACATATTTCACCAGTTACGGTTCCTTCAATCCCAACAGATTTTCCGTAAAAAATAGTTCCATCTGCTAATAAAACTAATGCTTTTTTTCTTTGTTGATATTTCATTCAATTTGGCTTCTAAGTTTTAACAAAAATAAGAATATTTATGAATAGATGTATTTAATTTTTTATCAAAAAAAAAGGCAACTGCTAACAGTTGCCTTTTTTAAAAGAAATTTATTTTTAAAGTATATTATCTATGTTGTTTAGAGCTACTTTTACATCCTCAATATTTTTAAAAGATAGCTTATTTTTTAAAAAATATTTCAAGAGAGAATTCTTTTCAGCATCATTGCTTGTAAAAGAGTTTAAAATAGATTTTTTCTTTAGACTAAATTGAGTCATCCCTTCATCGTTTAAAACATAATAATCTTGTTTGTGAACTAATTTGTCAGTTTTCCTACTTAACATAGGATTAACTGAACCTTCCACTAACTTTACACTATGAAAATTTAGCAATGAATGTTTATCAGATTCAAAAATCACCTCAAAAATACGACTACCAATTTCGGAATCAATTTTTTTAAATACTTTTCCAAGGATTTTCACAGTTTCTATAGATTTCATATTTAACACAAAGATTGAGTCTTGAGAAATTTTTGTCACCAATCTATTTGTTCTCAGGTTAAAATTTACATTGTCTAGAGTAAAGGTTTTATTGTCTTTAGAATTAACAACTACAGGATAATTTTTCCAGGTATCAAATAAATAAATAGAACCATCTATAGTTCTTGGAGGGTTTATAAACCTCATTGCAGTACCATAAGAACCATTACCAGATCCAGTCCCTGTTCCTGTTATACCTTGCAGAGCTCTAGCATTGTTATCACTTACATTTGTACCTGTATTTTGTGAATATCCAACAACACTAATTGTTAAAAATAATACTGTAATAATTTTCAATTTCTTCATTTTTTTGTTTTTTTGATCCACCCTTACTAGTAAGGTGACTAAGTTTTTAAAGGGTTGCGTAAACTAATAATAATTTAGTAAAAATATTAAAAAAAAAGAGCAGTGTAAAATTTACCTGCTCTTTTAACATTTATTTAAAATCTTCAATTATCATTCAGATTTTTCTTCTGAAGTTGTTTCTGCTGTTTCAGTTGAAGCAATAGCTTCATCAGTTTTCTTTCTTCTTCCTCTACGTGTAGATTTCTTAGCTTTTTTACCTTTAGGATTATAGATTTCGTTATAATCAACCAATTCTACCATAGCCATTGGAGCATTATCCCCCTGACGGTTTCCTAGTTTAATAATACGAATATAACCACCTGGTCTGTCTCCTATTTTAACAGAAATTTCTTTAAATAATTCTGTTACAGCAAACTTATCTCTTAGGTAACTAAAAACAACTCTTCTATTATGAGTTGTATCAGCTTTAGATTTTGTGATTAATGGCTCAACAAAAACTCTTAAGGCTTTTGCCTTTGCTACTGTAGTATTAATACGTTTGTGTTCTATTAGAGAACAAGCCATATTAGCTAACATCGCTTTTCTATGTGCTGTTTGTCTTCCTAAATGATTAAATTTCTTTCCGTGTCTCATGATGACGTTTGTTTTTTACTTTCATCTTGCTCGACTCACTATTGAGGGGCAAAATATGAAAGGTTAATCTCTATCTAATTTGTATTTTACTAAATCCATTCCAAAATTAAGACCTTTAACAATTACAAGCTCTTCTAATTCTGTTAGTGATTTCTTTCCAAAGTTTCTAAACTTCATTAAATCGCTTTTATTAAAGGAAACTAAATCTCCTAAAGTATCTACCTCTGCCGCTTTTAAGCAATTTAAAGCTCTAACAGAAAGATCCATGTCTATTAATCTAGTTTTCAACAACTGACGCATATGTAATGATTCCTCATCATAAGTTTCAGTTTGAGCAATTTCATCTGCTTCAAGAGTAATTCTCTCATCAGAAAATAACATAAAGTGATGAATTAATATTTTAGCAGCCTCAGTTAAAGCATCTTTGGGATTAATTGAACCGTCTGTTTCTATATCAAAAATTAATTTTTCATAATCCGTTTTTTGTTCAACACGGAAGTTTTCGATTGCATACTTTACATTCTTTATTGGAGTGTAAATAGAATCTGTAAAAATTGTACCTATTGGTGCCGAAGATTTTTTATTTTCTTCTGCAGGAACAAAACCTCTACCTTTATCGATAGAAAGCTCCATGTTTAATTTAACTGACTTATCCATATGACAAATCACTAAGTCTGGATTTAATACCTGGAAACCAGAAATATATTTCTGTAAATCGCCAGCAGTTAATTGATCTTGACCAGAAACAGAGACAGAAACGGTTTCTCTATCTGATTCTTCAATTTGTTTCTTGAAACGAACTTGTTTAAGGTTAAGTATAATCTCAGTAACATCTTCAACAATACCTTTTATTGTTGAAAATTCATGTTCTACACCATCTACTCTTAATGAAGTAATTGCAAATCCTTCTAAAGAGGATAATAAAACTCTTCTTAGTGCATTTCCTACTGTTAAACCAAAACCTTGCTCAAGTGGTCTAAACTCAAATCTACCGGAAAAATCCGTAGATTCAATCATGATTACCTTATCGGGTTTCTGAAAATTTAAAATTGCCATATTTTTCTTCGTTTTAATTGTTATTTAGTTGCGCGGTTTGTAAGCGTGAAGAGTTGCAAACATACCCTTTGGCCAAATACCAATGTGGTTAATTTATTATTTAGAATATAATTCTACGATTAATTGTTCTTTAATGTTTTCAGGAATTTGTAATCGCTGTGGAGTTTTTACAAAAGTTCCTTCTTTTTTATCAGAATTCCAGCTTAACCATTCGTAAACTGAACTGTTAGATGCTAAAGCATCTTCAATAGCTTGAAGTGATTTAGATTTTTCTCTCACTGCAACAACGTCACCCTCTTTTAAAGAATACGATGGGATATTTACAATTTCTCCGTTTACTGTGATGTGTCTGTGAGATACTAACTGACGAGCTCCTCTTCTTGATTTAGAAATTCCAAAACGGAATACAACATTGTCTAAACGAGATTCACACAATTGTAATAATACCTCTCCAGTAATTCCTTTAGAAGAAGATGCTTTTTTAAATAAATTACTGAATTGACGTTCTAAAATCCCATAAGAATATTTAGCTTTTTGCTTTTCCATTAACTGGACAGCGTATTCAGATTTCTTACCTCTTCTTTTTGCATTTCCATGCTGTCCTGGAGGGTAATTCCTTTTTTCGAAGCTTTTGTCTGCTCCAAAAATTGCTTCGCCAAATTTACGAGCAATTTTAGTTTTTGGTCCTGTATATCTTGCCATTTCTGTTTTTGTTACAATAGGGATTATGAATTAAGGCTTACTCCTTCGATAATCTGATTCCTATATATTAAAAAATTAATTATACTCGTCTTCTTTTTGGTGGACGACAACCATTATGAGGCGTTGGAGTAACATCAATAATTTCAGTTACTTCAATTCCTGAATTGTGAACAGCTCTGATCGCAGATTCTCTACCATTTCCTGGGCCTTTCACATATACTTTAACTTTGCGTAAACCAGCTTCATGAGCTACTTTCGAACAATCTTCTGCAGCAAGTTGAGCTGCATAAGGAGTGTTTTTTTTAGATCCTCTAAATCCCATTTTCCCAGCTGATGACCATGAAATAACGTCACCTTTCTTATTAGTTAAAGAAATAATAATGTTATTAAATGATGCTGTAATATGAGCTTCTCCGATAGACTCAATAATTACTTTACGTTTTTTTGAACTTGTTTTTGCCATAATAATTTGGTGTTTAACAATAATGCCCTAGTAAATTGTGTAGGTAACACGGCACACTAGTTAGTTACTGCTATTTGTAACTTATTTTTTCTTGTTAGCTACTGTTTTTCTCTTCCCTTTTCTTGTTCTAGAGTTGTTCTTAGTTCTCTGACCTCTTAAAGGAAGACCTACTCTATGACGAATACCTCTCTGACATCCAATATCCATTAGACGTTTGATACTTAATTGTACCTCAGAACGTAACTCACCTTCTATAGTAAAAGTTCCAACTTGTTCTCTAATTGCAGCGATTTGGTCATCGTTCCAATCTTGGACTTTAACACTTTCGTCTACTTTTGCGTTTGCTAAAACTTCTTTAGCTCTACTGTTACCAATACCAAAGATGTAAGTTAAAGCAATAACTCCTCTTTTATTCTTTGGAATGTCTATACCTGCTATTCTTGCCATTACCCTTGTCTTTGTTTAAATCTAGGATTTTGTTTATTAATCACATATAATCTACCTTTTCTGCGTACTATTTTGCAGTCGGCACTTCTTTTCTTTACTGATGCTCTAACTTTCAT